>JAJDHV010000001.1 GCA_030266365.1 Synergistaceae bacterium OttesenSCG-928-I11
CGCGGATGACCGAGGCCGCGGGCAAACTGTGCGAGATCAGGCCGATGGAGGCCAAGGCCGAGAACTGGCGGTTCATGCCATCCTTGTGGTCGTTGTGCCACCACGCGGTGCCGAACTGCATTTTTCCGGGCGTCGTGCCGTCCTGATACGAGCCGATGACGCTTGCGATCATGTCGTTGTCGTTCGGGTTCAGCACGTAGATGATCGTTCGGGTGAGCGCGTTTTCGGATTCGAGCCGGTCCAGCAGCGCGACAAGCGCATCGCCGATGGGGAACTGCCCGATGGAGTCGTAGCCGGTGTCCGGCCCGCGCAGCGCGAAGGCGCGTGTGTTGTTGTTGCGCTTTGCGCCGAAGTGAAGCTGTTGCGTCCAGTTTTGGCGCGCGTCCATGACGAGCAGGTCGTGCAAGGCAGCGGAGCGGTATTTTTCGAGCTCGTCGCCCGAGAGCGGTTTGCCCGCGCGAATCTTTTCGAACGCCGTTTTGATTTCTTCCTCTTTATATAGGGCGGCGTACGGGCGCTCGATGCCGTAGTCGGAGAGGCGACAACCGCAGGAGTGGAAAAATTCGTGCCGCGCCCACAGAGCGTCCATGAAGCCCGCGTACGTCGAGATGGATTTTCCGCTTGCCGCTTCGAGCTTGTCGATCCACGGGCCGATGACGGCGGGGTTGTCCGCGGCGAGCGCCTTGTCCGGTCGCCATGCGGGGTAGACGCGGCAGCCCCAGTTTGTGCGCGCGAGGGCGATGTGGTCGGCGAGGTCGTCCGTTGGATCGTCGGTCGTGCAGACGACCGACACGTTGCTGCGCCGGATGATCGAGCGGACGGAGAACGCCGGCTGGCGCAATTTTTCCGCACATGCGTCGTAAATTTTTTTTGCACTCGAAGGGTTCAGCAACTCATCGACTCCGAAGTAGCGTTGCAGTTCCAGATGCGACCAGTGATAGAGCGGGTTGCCCACCGTCTGCGGCACGACGCGTGCCCACGCCTCGAAGCGCTCGTAGTCGGGCGCGGCGTCGGGGATGCCGGAGACGAGGTTTTCAGAGACGCCACAAGTGCGCATGGCGCGCCACTTGTAGTGGTCGCCGTAGAGCCAGATCTGCGTCATGTTCTCGAATTTCGTGTCCTCCAACACCTGCCTGATCGGCAGATGCGAGTGGTAGTCGAAGATCGGCATACCAGCCGCGTACTCGTGGTAGAGGCGTTCGGCCGCCTTGTTGGGGAGCATGAAATTTTCATCCATAAATTTTTTCACAGTCGTTCGAACCTCCCGTTAATTGATGCCCATCAGCCTCGGCACCGTCATGACGATTGCAGGGATGTAGGTGATCGCCATCAGAACGATGAACATGACGGCGTAGAATGGCACCATCATCTTTGACAGCGTCTCGATTGAAATTTTTCCGATTGCACAGCCGACGAAGAGCGTGCTGCCGACCGGCGGTGTCAGAAGGCCCATGCCGAGGTTGAGCATGAGGACGATGCCGAAGTGGATCGGGCTCATGCCGATCTGTGTGATGACCGGCAGGAGGATCGGCGTCGTGATGAGGATGAGCGGTGCCATGTCCATGATGCAGCCCAGCCCCAGCAGCAAAATGTTGATGACGAGCAGGATGACGTACTTGTTGTCCGAGAGTGTCAACAGCGCCTGCGTCGCCATTGCGGGGATCTTGAGGTAGGCGAGCATCCAGCCGAAGACGTTCGACGCGCCGATCAGGGCGACGACGATCGCGATGGTGCGGAGCGCGCGCTTCAGGATATTCGGGAAGACGGAGAGCGGCACGTCCTTGTAGACGAAAAACGTGATGACGAACGCATAGAGCGCCGCGACCGCCGCTGCCTCGGTCGCCGTGTAGAACCCGGTGACGACGCCGACGACGACGATGACGAACGTGAAGAGCCCGAGGAACGAGTCCTTGAACGCCGCGATTTTTTCCGAGCGCGAGACGCGCTCGCCGAGCGGGTAGTTGCGTTTTTTGGCGATGATGTACGAGATGACCATGAGGGACGCGCCCAAGAGCAGGCCCGGGACAATGCCCGCAAGGAAGAGCGCGCTGACCGACACGCTGCCCGCGACGAGCGAGTAGATGATCATGTTGTGGCTCGGCGGGATCAGGATGCCCTGAATGGAACTGGTGATCGTGACGGCGACGGAGTAGTCGGCGTCGTAGCCCTTCTGCACCATCATCGGGATGAGGATGGAGCCGTTCGACGACGTGTCGGCGACCGACGAACCGGAGATGCCGCCGAAAAACGTGCTGGCCAAAATGTTGACCTGCGCCAGCCCGCCCTGCACGTGTCCGATCATGGCGTTCGCGAGGCGGACCATGCGCATGCTCATGCCGCCCTCGCCCATGATCTCGCCGGACAGGATGAAAAACGGGATGGCGAGGAGCGAGAAGGAGTTGATGCCGCGCACCATGGCCTGTGCCAGAATCGGGAGCTGCACGCCGCAGTAGATCGCGGTCAAAACGCTTGAAATGCCGAGGCAGAACGTGATCGGCACGCGGAGGATCATGAGGACGAAGAAGCTGCCGAGGAGCAGGGTGATGGCGACCTGTGTGTCGAACATCACGCGTCGCCTCCCTTGACCATCTCGGGGCGTCGCTTGCCCGTCAGGATGTCCCAGAATTTTTCGAGGCTGTAGACGAAGATCGCGACGCCCGCGATCGGTACAGCGGCGTAGAGCCACGCGGAGGTGAGGCCGAGGCCGGGGAATCGGTTCATGAGGCCGACCTGTACCATCCGCCATCCCTGCAACGCCATGAAGACGCCGAAGCCACCGGTGCAGACGTACTTGAAGAGCGAGATCGGTTTCTGCGCAAATTTCGGTACCAGCGGGTCCAGGATCGTGATGCTCAGGTGCAGGTCGTCGCGGACGCCCAGCGCCATGCTCAGGAAGCCGAACCAGACCATGCAGAGCAGCGCCGTCTCCTCACCCCATCTGGGCGTGTAGCTGAAAAAATATCTCGTCACGACGGTGAAGCAGACGACCAGGACCATAAGGACGAGCAGTACCATTCCAACATGTTCCACGAACATGCTGACGCTTTTCTCTATTTTTCTGAACATCGTATTCCTCCTAAAAAACGCTGCGGCGTTGTCGGGGAACGCAGTTTTTCAAATATGGACTTTGAAGGATCGATCTTGAACGAGTGCCGCCCCGTGTGGGGCGGCACTGCGCGTGTGAAACGGGTTTATTTGACTTCCTGAATCCTCTTGATGTACTCGTCGCGCTTGGGGCCGAGGTCGATCTGGCTGTAGACGGGTTTGACCGCCTCCTGCCAGGGGGTGAGGTCGGTGACCTCGGTGATCGTGTTCTTGCCGCCGGCCTTGATGGCCTCGATGGACTTCGCCTCGTAATCCTTCCACGCCTTGCGCTGGGTCGCCTGCGACTCCATCGCCGCTTCCTTGATTATTTTCTTGTCCTCGTCGGAGAGCTTGTCCCACACGATCTTGGACATGCAGAGGACTTCGGGGGTGCGGGTGTGGTGGTCGAGCGTGAAGAACTTCGCGACCTCGTAGTGCGACGTGGAGTAATAGCTCGGCCAGTTGTTCTCCGCGCCCTCGATGACGCCGCTCTGGAGGCCGGTGTAGACTTCGCCGTACGCCATCGGCGTCGCGGACGCGCCGAGGGACTCGACGAGGCCGACCATCAGCTTGGACTGCTGGACGCGGATCTTGAGGCCCTTCATGTCGGCGGGCGTCTTGACCTCGCGCTTGCTGTTATAGAAGCTGCGCGAGCCGGAGTCGTAGTACGCGAGTCCGACGAGACCGTTGGCCTCCATCTCCTTGAGGATGTCCTCGCCGATGGGACCGTTCAGCACCTTCCAGAGGTGGTCTTCGTCGCGGAAGATGTAGGGGAGGGAGAGGACGCCCAGGGCCGGAGTGAAGTCGGAGAGGGGTTGCGCGTTGACGCGGCAGAAGGCAAGGCCGCCCATCTGCGCCGTCTCGATGGCGCTCTTCTCGTCGAAGAGCTGTGCGCTGTGGTAGACGTCGATTTTGATTCTGCCGTCCGTGCGCTCCGCGACGAGCTCGGCAAATTTGTTGTCGCCGATCGTCGTCGGGTAGTCGGCAGGCTGGTTGTCGGAAAGCTGATAGACCACAGGGGCCGCAAACAGGGGCGCTGCACACAGAATGGCGGAGAGGACGAGGAGCATTGCAACGAAACACTTTTTGGCTGTCATCATTGTCAAAAAACCTCCTAATTGTTTGGTTGAGCGGCAAAATACGAAGATGAGTGAAGCGACTTCCGAGCGTAGATCGACGATCCTCCTTTGTGTGTTTTGGCATTAGGTTAAACGTTTATCTTTGTAAATCGTATCACATGATTTTGCGATGTCAATAAACTGTCAGTAAATATTTTGGGAAAAATAAATCCATTCGTGCATATAAAAACGCGGAAGCGCGTCGGCGCTCCCGCGTTTTCCGGAAAATGCAACGGAGATCGGTTGGAAATTTTTTTACATGAACATCGGCGCACCCGGCCCGATGTCGAATCCGAACATGTACCAGACGAAGAGGAGCAGCAGCAGGGAGATGAGGAAGCAGATGCTGTACGGCATGCAGAGCGAGATGACCGTACCCAGCCCGACCTTGCGGTCAGGGTCGTTGTTGTAGGTCGCGAGCAGCCCCATGATGACCGGCACATAATAGTCGACTGGCGAGATGATGTTCGTGCAGGTGTCCGCGATGCGGTACGTCGCTTGCGTCAGCGCCGGGGAGAGGCCGAGCATCGAGAGCATCGGCACGAAGACCGGCGCCAGGATGAGCCACTTCGCCGTGCCGCTCGTGATGAGCAGGTTGATTGTCGTCGCGAGCGCGACGAACGCCAGCAGCACGGGGTACCCCGTCATGTTGATGGACTTTAGCGCCTCGCCGCCGGAGACTCCGATGACCGTCGAAATGTTGCTTTTCGCGAAGAGGTCGATGAAGATCGACGCTGGAAGTGCGATGACGATGAAACCCAGCGCGCCGGATACGCCTTTCTGCATGAACTTCGGCACGTCGTCCATGGTCTTGATGCTGCCCGATCCCTTCCCATAGGCGAGTGACAGGATGAAGAACAGGATGAACAGGATGAAGATAATGCTGCTCAAGAGTGGCGAGCGGGGCAAAAATCCACCGTCAGCGTTGCGGAAGATGCCCGTCTTCGGGATTGCCATGGCGAGGATGAGTATGATGTAAGTAGCGGCGGCGATCGCGCAATAACGGAGTCCCTTCAGCTCGCCAGGCGTGAGGGCATGTTCCTTAAGCTGACCGACACCGACCTCGAGCTTGCCGACGCCGAGACGGCGTGCAGTGTAGAATTTGGTGACGGCCACGGTGCCGATCGTGATGATGAACGTCGACGCGACCATGAAATAGTAGTTCATCATCGGATGGACGGGCGCGTCGATGTGAAGCGCTGTCGTGACAGACTCCGTGATGCCCGATAGCAACGCGTCCGTGCCAGCGATGAAGATGCTCGCGGAATATCCGCCGTTCGCTGCGACATATCCCGCAATGACACCGATCCAGGGGTGCAGGCCGAGCGAGTGAAAGACCGCACCTGCGACGGCGGGCACGATGATGACACCGGCGTCGGAGGCGATGTTCGCATTGACGCCGACAAACGCGACGATGAAGAGCAGCAGGGACGTCGGGGTGGAAAGAATCGTCTTCCGGATGAGGGCGGAGAGCATGCCGGTCTGCTCAAGCATGCCGACCCCCAGCATCATGATCATGACAAGGCCGAGCGGCGCAAAGCCGGAGTAGATGTTTGTAAAATTCATGAAAAGGCTTTGCAGATTTTCCTTGCTCAACAGGTTGTTGACGAGGACGGTGACCTCCTTTGGCGCATCGGCGGCGGATCGCGAGGCCTGGAGGTACGTGACGCTCACACCCATATTGGACATGATGGCGGAAAGGACGAGAATGATGAGTGTGAGCCAGACAAAGAGCCAGAACGGGTGCGGTAGTTTGTTGCCGGCCCACTCCACTCCATTGATAAATTTGTCGAACGCGGTGACTTTTTTTGCAGGCACATGTTCAACGGACATAAAAATCCCTCCTTCGTTGTTTGAAACGTTCCAATGTGCGGGTTATGTGTTTTTTCTCACCTCCCTTTACTGTTCATTTTCTCTTGCATGTTCTCCCGCGAGCTCCACGACGCGGTTGAGCAGCCTGATCGACGGGATCATCACCGATTCGTCGAAGTCGAATGCTTCATTATGGAACCCCGCGGCAAAATCGCAGCCAAGACCTGCATAGCTCGCCATACCTCCATTTCTCTGCACACGTCGGATCATTTCGGCCGCATCGTCCGTGCCGCCTGCGCTGCCTACGTCGTGGATCTCGGTGAACCAGTCGACGCTTTCCGACGCTCTGCGTACCAGCGTGATCGCCTCGTCGTCGGATGCAGCGGCACAGGTCTTGCCGATCAGGGTTGTCTCCAGCTCGTTCTCGTACATGGCGGCTGCACCAGCCACGACCTGTTGCACGCGGCGCTCCGCGTATTCGCCGACAACGTCGTTCTCCGCGCGCATGTCGACCTGAATGTACCCGTCCGCCGGGACGGCGTTGCGCACGACGCCCGCTTGCTGCACGCCGACATTAAGGCGCATGACGCCCTCGCTGTGCGGAGGGATGCTGTGGATGGCCATCGATGCGTGGCAGGATGCCAAGAGTGCATTCTTCCCGACGTGCGGGTCGCCGGCCGAGTGCGCGGCTTTGCCGCGAAAGCGGAAATCGTAGCGCCGCGAGTCGAGCAGGTCCTTGACGCCACAAATCAGCCCGTGTTGGCCCAGCGGCAAGCCGTCGAGTTTCGTCAGTCCGACATGAACGGCGAAGAAATATTTCACGTCGTCGAGGATGCCTCGTGCAACGATGCCCCTCGCACCACCGCCCCCCTCTTCCGAGGGTTGGAAGATGAGTTTGACTGTGCCGCACAGGTTTTCACGGTTCGCCATCAGCACCTCGGCGAGTCCGAGCCCCATCGCCGTATGGCCGTCGTGGCCGCAGGCGTGGCAGTATCCTTCGTTGACGGAGCGGAACCCCTCCTTGCGGGGGTAGTGGTCCAGTGTGTCGCTCTCCGTTGTGAGGAGTGCGTCCATGTCGAAGCGGAAGGCGATGACCGGTCCCGGTTTTCCTCCTTCGATGATGCCGACCGCGCCGGGCAGGCCGTCCATTTTTTCGATCGTCTCGGGGTCGCCTCCCTGTCGAATCGCACGCGCGATTTCCGCGTCGCGAGATTCATCGTCGGGATAGGCGAATTGAAACCCTTTGACGCTCATCTCCTCCCCGAGCAACGTCCTGATACCCAGATTGTCCAGCCGTTGTGCCACGATGCTCGCCGTGCGAAACTCCGTCCATTTGACTTCTGCGTACTTGTGGAAATCGCGTCGGTAGTCCCTGATCTTCACTTCGAAAGCGCTGTCGTTCCAGAATTGATACAACCGAAACACCTCTCTTTCTTGAAATTTTTTATATGATAAAAAAGAAGGTGAATAAAATAAAGAGTTCGCCGCTGTGAAAGCGGGGAACTCTTCCATTAAATCGTTACGCGGAACACGGTCTGTTCCGAAATTTCCGTCTCGAGGGCGTCCAGCGCGACACCGACCCTGTGCAGGCGGAGGGCGATCTGGTCCGCAGCCGGAAGCGCCGGGTTCCCCAACGGATAGGGGACCGAGACGGTCGGCACGATCCGGTTTGCGCCGACGGAGAGGGCGATGTTCGTCAGGTTGCACATGACGACGATCGCGATGCCCGCAAGTTCGATCTCTCTCGATATCGTTGACCCGCAACGCGTGCAGGTACCTCAGGTGGCGGTGAGTAGCACGGCTTCGACGCCGCGCTCTTTGAGGTCGCGCGCGATCTCCTGTCCCATGCGGGAGGCTTCGGCCTGCGTCGTCCCGGTGCCGACGGTTGTGTAGAAGTGCTCTTCGATCTCTCCGATGCGTCCGATCCGCTGATAGTGGCGGATGGCGTCGAGCGGCACGATGACGTTCGGGTTCTTGTCCGCCTCGGTCGGGTCGAAACCCGCGTGGATGGTCTTGTAGTCTCCGGCGGGGAACCCCTCTTTCAGGTGCGCGATCGGATATTTTCCCCACTTCGTCGCCGAGCAGGATTCGATCCGGTCGGGGTTGTCGCTCGGCACGATTCCGCCGGAGGAGACGAGCGCGAGCTTGACCTCTTTCAACGAGGGGATCGCTTTTGCGATGGCGACCGCGCGCGTCTCCGGGATCGGGAGTTCCGTTCGCCACGGTCTGTTCGCGATTTTTTCGAGCAGCATATCGACGGCGCGGTCCGCAGCGGCGAGAACGGGAAGCCCGGGGATTTCGCCGTCTTCAAGGAAAATTTGTCCGCGCACGCCGGTGGGGAAGTATCCCGCGACGGCGGCCGGGGGGATTTGCTCGCCGTGCAGCCGTGAACGTGCGAACGAGACCATCCGCCCCATGTCCTTTTTCATGTCCGACGCGCGCCGTCCGCCCTCGAACACGTGGATCGAGCTGCGGTACATCCCCAGGCCGGGGTTTTCCGCGTTCATGGACGTGACGGCGGGCACGCCGAATTTTTTTCGGACCTCCGTCGCCATGAGGACGCAGGCGACGCCGTAGCGTCCGGCCGCAAACGCGGGACCGGCCAAGAAGACGTCGAATTCGACGCCGTCCAACAGATCGAGCACGGCGTCGCGCGCCTCGGCCGGGGTGCTCGCCGCGAAGTTGTCGCCGCAGACGATCGTTTTGACGACCTCGATTTCGTCCGTGAGGCTGTGGACGATTGCTGCCGCGCCGATCGGACCCTCGGAGATCGTCGGCGCGACATCCGCCGCATCCTCGCCCCCGATCTGGCCGAAGAACTGGTTGAGATAGCAGACCGCTTTGAATTTTTTTCCGGTGTCTTTCATTCGAATCGCCTCAATAGTCCACGCAGGTTTTCATCGAAAACCCGCTGACATGATCGCCGCAAAAAATGCCGTTGTCCTCCATCGTGACCGAGCCGTCCGCCGCCACGCATCCGTCCCATCCGCCGGAGATGCCGTCCCGTTCGAGCGAGTGAATGTCGCCGAGCACCGTCGGCATCGGCGGGAGGTGCAAAATTTCGGAGACGTTGCCGCAGGAGACGAGGGCGTCCGCCGCGCGGTCGAGGGTCATCAGCGGCTGTGACGCGCCGTCGCGTCCCGTGCACTCGTTCGCGATCCCGACGGTCCGGATGCCGACGCGCTCCAATTCGACGAGCGTCTGGATGTAGTCGACGTCGGGATTGCCGTACCCCTCCTCGCAGACGATGGCAGCGACCGCGCCGATGTTTTTGGAGAGCGACGCGACGACCTGTGCGGACCGCTGTTTCTGATCCATCGCGACGTTCAGGTTCGACAGGATGACGCCCAGAAAATTGATCGTCCTGCCGTGTTCGCGCATCAGGCGCTTCACCGTGGGGTTGTTGCAGTGCTCGTACGACGAAATTTTCGACGAGCAGGGCATGAAGCTGCCGGAGATGACCGCGCCGTCCAGAAGTTCGTTCGGGTGAATCAAGGTCGGAATCATGTGGTTGCAGTCCCAGCCATAGTAGAGGGTGTTGAAACCGGGAATCTCCATCTGCGTCTGCACCTGGAGCACGTAGACGACCCCGGGAAGGTCAGAGGCATCGCCGCGTGCGTCGAGCGGCGGCAGTTCCCATACGTCCGTCTCTTCCGGGCAGAGGTTTTGCAGGCAGGAGCCGACGTATTCGGCGAGCCGGTGTCCGGCCCAGCGGATGGCGTGGTTTCGTTTCTGCTGTTCGTGGCGTTCAAATTCCTCGTCGGTGTCGGCGACGAGGACGAGGTTCGTCATGGAGCCGTAGATTGTGTATCGCTGAAACGGGCCGCCCATGTCGATGAGTCCGTCCTGGAACGACCCCCATTTTTTTCCGGCTGCGAGAACGCAGCCGCCCGTCAACGCATGCACGACGCCGCTGCCTGCCGGGGCGAGCTGCCCCGTGACGCCGGGGTAGGCTGTGCCGCCTATTTTGCAGCGCATTTCGATCGCCTCTTTGACCGGCACGATCCGTACCGGATCCCCCGGCTTGACGATATGGAGTTCCGCACTGACGATGTGCGCGTCCTCCATGACGACGTCCAGCGCCTCGTTCCGATCGATGTGAAGAATGCCCGCTTCGTATCTCGTTTCTTTTCCAAACGCCATGTCGCGGATGGGAAAACGCCCGATGTCGAGTCGCACCGTCTCACGCTCCTTGCAAGCCAGAATGAATTCGTCGCCTCGCCGGAAGCGACGGATTCATTATAGAAGCGGTGTCGCGATACGATAATCGGTCTCTGTCGGATTCCGCCTCATGAAAAGTGCCATTTTCTCTCGTGCTTTTTTCCCGTCGCGTTCGGTGCGGGACCTCCGAAATACAACGAGCGACGGCAGGGCATGCGCCTGTCGCCGCTCGTGATGTGTCGACCAAATCCCGACGTTTCGCGGATCGGTGCGCTATTCGATTTCGACGAGCCCCTCCCGGATCGCGTATCGGGTGAGGTCGGCGACGTTCTCGCACTGGAGCTTCTCCATGATGTTTCTCCGGTGCGTGTCGACCGTCGTCTTGCCGATGTGGAGTTCGCGCGAGATATCCCGTGTGCTGTGCCCGCTCGCCATGAGTTTGAGAACCTCGACCTCCCGGTTCGAAAGGGGGTTCGATTCGCGCCGCGATGTCGGCGAGCCGCCCTTCGCGTAGGCGAGGTAGTCCTCCATGACGATTTGCAGCGCGTCGCCGCTGAAATAATACCCACCGTCGCGCACGGCTCGTACCGCTTCAATGAAGGCTGCTTCGTCCGACTCCTTGAGGATGTAGCCCATCGCGCCTGCAAGTAGTGCCTCCTTGATGATCCGCTTGTCGAGGTGCATCGACAGGATGAGGGGTTTGGCCGTCACGCCCTGTCCCGCCATACGTTTAATCACCTCGATGCCGTTCATCTCGGGCATGGAGATGTCCACCACGACGATGTCGGGACGCAGGCGTTTGATCTCCTCCAACGCCTGTGAACCGTCCGACGCGGTTCCGACGACGTCGATCCACGTCTCGTTCTGCAGGACGGCGCGGAGGCCCGATAGGAATAATTTATGGTCGTCAGCGAGAAAGACCCTGGTGCCCATTCGCTTCGCTCCCTTCCATTGCGATGCTCGCCGGGGCGTGGATCGTGATGACGCTGCCGCGCCCCTTTTGCGAAATAATTTTCATGCTGCCGCCGATCGAATGAAGCGTCTCGTTCACGCTGAGCAGCCCGAGACCCCGACCAATCCCGTAGTTTTCCGACAAGCCCGGCTCAAAGCCCTTGCCGTCGTCGTCGACGACGAGGTGCGCGCCGGTTTTCCCCCTCTTGAAGCGCACGTAGACGCGCGTCGCCGTCGCGTGTTTGACGATGTTGACCAGCAGCTCGTGCACGATTCGATACAGCAGGATGCTGACGTTTTTGTCGAGCGACAGGTCCTGCGCGTAGCGAAAGTCCCACACGATGTCGGTCTTGGCGAACGTGTGTTCCATCAGGCGCTCGACCGCCGCTTCGAGCCCCACCTCGTAAAGAAGGGGTGAGCTGATCTCGAACGTGAACGAGCGCGTCCGGTCGAGCAGGTCCTCGACTTCCGAGATGATCTCGTCGACGCGCGGCGCGTTCTCCGCCGTCGACGCTTTGAGCGCCCGCAGTTTTTGCAGCGTCGATATGAGGGAATAGCCGATGCGGTCGTGCAAGACGACGGAGATGTCACGCCGCGTCTTTTCCTCCGCGATCGAGAGGCGGGCCGCGTACTCCTTGACGCGTCGCCTGTAATCGAGCAGCTCGTTCTCGATCCGCTTCGCCTCGGTCAAATCCGAGAAGATGACGACGACGTCGTCGTCGAACGGCATGAAGGCGAACGCGTGGAGATAGCGCCCCGTTACGACGCTGTAGCCCTCGTAGTTCGACGTCTGTCTCGTGCGCGCGACGTTGTGCACAAGATCCAGCCAGCCCTGCTCGGAGTTGTGCCAGACGTCGCGGAACGTTCTCCCGATCACGTCCTCGCGCTTCACGCGGTTGTTGTGCTCGTATGCCGGATTGACGTCGCGGAAGACGACGCTGTACTCGCCGTCGTTTTTGACGACGCGATAGATCGCGACCGGATCGAAGATATTCGAAAACACGGCCCGATATAACTCGACCCGCGAAATATTTTCAGGCGAAGCGTCGCCGTATGTTTCCTTATTATGCAGCGCATTTTTCAACCGGTATCGCCCCCGCTTCATTGCATCTGGGCCACATTATCGCACGATATTCTCCAAAGGCAGAAATGGTGACAGATGGTGTTTTTTCGCAAGCGTTTGTGTATAATGTGAAACACTTCGTTTTTTCTGTATCGTCAATTTGCATTTGTTCCACCCCTTGGTGCTTTTTAAAAATTTTTGCGGGGATAGGGGATATACGTTGCGGAAAGAAAAAAAACATTCGTCCATTTTTGAGTTTATCGCGCGGGCGATCATGGGGAGCGAACCGTCCGCCGATGTGAACGACGCGATTCTGCGCGAGCTGTGCGGTTCCCTTGGCTATGACGCCGGTTTTATCTATATGGGCGATCTGGATTTCGGCGAGACGCTTTTTCTGCGGGGCAGCGTCGGTTCTTCGAATCTGTTGGATTTTCCGGAAACGATCGACGAGGACCTCCGCGCTTCGCGGGTGGTGGACGCCCCCACAAGAAGCGAAATCGCGCGTCGGCTCAATGAAAAATTGAAAGAGCTCTTTCTTGGGCGTCAGGATCCTTCCCTGCGCGAGAGCGCGACCATCCTCTCCCTTCCTGTCGTCGAGAACGAGCAACTTGTCGGTATCGTCGGTGTTGTCTCCCTTCATTCGTCGCCCGCAAACACCTCCCATGAAGCGGAAGCTTCGACGACGGCGGTCCTCACGCTGATTGCCCGCGATATCCGCGCGAGGTACAACAAGCGCCAGCGGCATTTTCTCACACACTTTCTCGAATGTGCGATCGACAACGCGGGGATCGACATCTACGTCGTCGACTATCACACGCACGAGATTTTATACATCAACCGGTCGATGGCGGCCCCTTATGGGACGCCGGAGGGCCTTCTCGGACAGAAGTGTTATCTCGCGCTCTACAAGGACAAGACGAAGGAGTGCGATTTCTGTCCGAAACAGAAGCTCGTAGACGACGAGGGAAACCCAACGAAGGTCTACGCGTGGGATTACAGGCGACCGTTCGACGGCGCCTGGTTCCGTGTCTTCAGTGCGGCCTTCCGTGACGAGGGCGACCGGCTCGCGCTCGTCATCACCAGCACGAACATCACCGAGGACAAGAAAAACGAATTTCTCGTCGAAAAAATGGCCTTGAACGACGCTCTGACGGACATCCCGAATCGCCGGGCGTTCGAACGGGACTTCGAGCGCGTCGTCGAGGCGGCGCTGCGCGAGGACAAGCCGGGCTTCATCCTCTTTCTGGACCTGGACAATTTCAAGCACATCAACGACGCCTTCGGCCACGAAAAGGGCGACGAGCTTCTGTGTGCGGTCGCCTCGTATCTGGATGGTTTCTCGAACGACCGGCAGAAGGCCTACCGATACGGCGGAGACGAATTCATCATCCTGATCGAAGACATCGAATTCGAGACGGTGGCGGAACTCGTCAGCCTGCTCCTCTTCCGTTTTGCGGAGTCCTGGGCGCTCGACGATCTGGAATATTTCTGCACCGCCAGTATCGGCGTCGCCGCATACCCGGCGGATGGCGTGACGTACGACGCCCTTCTGAACGCGGCCGATCGCGCGATGTACGAGGCGAAAAAACTGGGCAAGTCGACCGCCGTCTACGCGCAGCGAGACGACCAGCCCCGGTCAGAGAAGATGGAGATGGAGTTCGCCCTCCGGCGGGCGGTACTGGACGGCTGCGAGGAGTTCGAGGTCCTCTATCACCCCTTCGTCGACATGAAGACCGGCAGGTGGTGCGGCGTGGAGGCGCTGGCACGCTGGAATTCACATGCCTATGGGGATGTGGCGCCGGAAGTTTTTATCTCCATGTGCGAAAAACTCGGCCTCATCTCCGATCTGGAGCAGTGGCTGCTCTCTGCCGCTGTCGGCGAGGTGTCGACGTGGAGGGATCGCCTCCCCGAGGATTTTTTCCTCAGTTTCAACGTCTCCGCCATGGAATTTCTTGCGGAGGGCTTCAAGGATTTCGTCGCCGAAAAGACGCAGGAGTTCGGCTACCCGAGCGAGAGGTTGATGCTGGAAGTCATCGAGTCTGCGCCTGGCGCGCATCGCTGGTCGGCGGAGATCAAAGAGGGGATCGACCTACTTCGCTCGCAGGGGATTCTGGTCGCCCTCGACGGATTCGGCATCGGTAACAACTCCCTGGAGCGCATTCAGGAGTTGGACATCGATTTCATCAAAATCGACCGGAAATTCATCACAGATTTCATGGACGACGAAATCCGTGTCGCGGTGGTGAAGGCCATCGTCATGCTCGCGCGCGCGGCGCGCGCGAAGGTCTGTGCGGAGGGCGTAGAGACGGACGAGCACCTCGCATGCCTGAAATCGATCGGCTGCGACTACGTGCAGGGTCGCCTCTTCTGCAAACCTAAAAAAGGAGCGCAGATTCTCTCCGCGCTCCTCGCACACAATGCTGCCATCGATTCTTCCGATCCTGCTATTTCCTCCTGAGCAGCCATAACCGCAGGGTCTCGTACAGCTCGTCCGGATCGATCGGCTTCGTGATGTGGTCGTTCATCCCGGCGTCGATGCTCTTCTCGTAGTCGCCCTTCATCGCGTGTGCCGTCATTGCGATGATTGGGAGGGCATCGCTCGAATAATTCAAGTCGCCACGGATCCGTCGTGTCGCCTCCAGGCCGTCCATGATCGGCATCTGCACATCCATAAACACGAGATCGTAGCGCGACTGCGGGAGCATGTCGAGCGCCTCCTGCCCGTTGGACGCGACGTCGACGCTCACGCCGAACTGGTTCAGCATCTCGACGGCGATCTCCTGGTTGATGTCGTTGTCCTCGACGAGAAGGACGTGCGCTTCGATCTTCTGGCGATCCTTCGTCTCGCCGTCCTCGTCCGCGAGTTTTTTGAGTGGGAGCCCGCTCGCCTCCTGATCATCGATCACGCCGATCCGGATGGTGAAGTGGAACGTGCTCCCCTCTCCGAACGCGCTGTCGACCCAGATTTTTCCGCCCATATTTTCCACGAGATATTTACTGATCGAGAGGCCGAGGCCGCTGCCGCCGTACTTTCGCGTGATCGAACCGTCCGCCTGCGTGAACGGGCGGAAGAGCATCCGAACCTGCTCGTCGGTCATCCCGATGCCGGTATCGGCGACAGAGAAGCGAAGTTCCGCGAACCGCATGCCGTTTGCCGTCTCGTCCGTGATAACACAGTCGATGTCGAGCGAGATTTTTCCGTGTTCGGTAAATTTGATGGAGTTGTTGCAGAGGTTGACCAGGACCTGGTTGATTCGCAGCGGATCGCCCATGAACACGTCGGGAATTTCCGGCGCGACGGTCATGCAGAAGCCCACGCCTTTCTCCTCGGCGCGGAACGCGACCATGTCCCAGAGCGCCTTCAAAATTTCGCTCAGGCGGAACGGCGTGTTTTCGAGCGTGAATTTTCCGGACTCGATCTTGGAGAAATCGAGGATGTCGTTAATGATCGCGAGAAGCACGTTTGCCGCTTTCTGAATTTTCAAGAGATAGTTCAATTGTTTGTCCGTCGGCTCCGTCTGCATGCAGAGGTGCGTCATCCCGATGATCGCGTTCATCGGGGTGCGGATTTCGTGGCTCATGGACGCCAGGAAATCGCTCTTGGCCTTCGCCGCATCCTCCGCCAGAACCTTCGCCCTCGTGAGCTCGGTCACGTCGGAGATCCAGGCGAGCAGCGACGCCTTTCCCTCGTAGACGAAAGGATGGAGGGAGAGAAGTGTGTCCAGAATCTCGCCGTTCCCGCCGTACATCTGGATTTGCCAGTTTTTGACCTGCGCGCCGAGGGCGATCGAGGAGAGCGCCTCCTTACGCGCGTCGAGGTTCACGTACATTTTCTTGGTGGAATCCCCCGTCCGCAGGCCGAGCATTTCCGTCCCCTTGTCGTTGATCTTGCGGACGAGGCCGTCGCGGATGATCGCCATCGTCGTCGGACTCGAGTCGAGGATTTCCTGAAGCTGTTCCCGCTGTGCCAGAAGCGCCTGCTCCGCTTTTTTCTGATCGCTCAGGTCGTGGATGGCAGCGATGTACATGCTTTTTCTGTTCACCGTAACCCGCGTGATGCTGATGAAACAGGAGATCGGTGTGCCGTGGATATCGAGGTGCCCCCACTCGAAACGGATGTGTCCTTTTTCGACGGCCTCGCTCGTGTATTCGGCAAACGCCTCCTCGGAGCTTCTCCCATCGGGCTGTTCGTTCGGGGAGAAGCTGAAAAAATTCTCGAGGACCTGTCGCTTGTCCACCGCCTTGAATAACTTGACCAGCGTGGTGTTGCAGTCGACCACCTCGAACGATTCGGAGAAGAAAACATATCCTTCCTCCGTGCTCTCGTACAGGGCCTGCATCATTCTGCTCGTGCGAATCAGGTCGGTGATGTCGATGACGGCGATGAGCGTTCCGATCCGCTTGCCGTGCTTGATCATCGGCGATACGGTGATGGAGAGGGGGATGTTGTTGCCCTGTTTGCCGATCATCCATATGTCGCTGAGTTTTTTTCGGTCGTTGCCCCGAACGGCGCGCCGAAAGTCGCAATTTTCGTTTTCGCACCGATCGCCCTCTTGAAAGTTATGCATGGTAAATGAGAAAAATTCCTCCCCACGCAGTTCCGATTCGTCGTAACCTAACATCTCGATCGCGGTTGTGTTGGCGGAAACGATCCGTTCCTCCATGTCGAGCTCGAAGATGCCCTCCGTCGTGAGGTCCAACACGAGTTTCGTGTGCTTCTGTGCCTCCTCCATCTCCATGGTGCGCTCCTGGACGATCATCTCGAGCTGGGAATTTTGCAGGAAGAGCTCGTCGCCGATCTCAGTCGCCCGCTCCTCCTGCACCTGTGCTTCGTGAATCGCGGCCCTCAGGTGGTTTACCATCGTGTTTACGGCGCGGAAGAGGCGGCCGAGCTCGTCCTTCGACCCGTCGTCGAAAACGCCCGAGATGTCGCCCTCAGCCACGGCCTCTGCGTACTTCACACCCTGCTGGAGCCTCGGGATGATGGACTGAATGAGAAAAATGGAACCGAGCAGGGCGATCACGAAGAGCGCCGCGTATATCGCAATGCTGTATCGTTGAAACGTGTCGATCGGCCTGTAGAGGGCGTATTGCGGGATGTAGGAGACGAGATGCCAGTGCGCCTTTGGGAGGGACGAAAAAAACAGCACATCCTTGCCTGCCTCGATAAAGCCGTTCTGTTCGTGGCGGATGTGAGGAAAAATGGTCTCGATATTTTCGCGCGCGTCGAAATTTCGCCCGACCCGAAGGATGGGCCGTCCGTCCTCGTCGAGCAGGAGAAGCGTTTCGGGATCGCCGTGCTCGTAGAGGTCCTTGACGTCGCGCCGGACCAGCTCGTTTGCATCGATATTGACAAAAAGGGTGCCCAGTATGCGTTCGGCGGACTCCCTTTCCTTTTTTTCCACTTTTTCCCAGATCGGCACGGCGATGGAATACGTATTCGCATAGGCACCCGGAATATCCGATGTGGGTTCGGAGATGGCAAAACCGTCCTGCGTTTTTTTGAAAAAACCATGAGAAGCGACGTTGCCGCTGAACCCAGCGGAAGAGAGGACGACGTTTCCGTCCGCGTCTGCGACGTTGATGTTCGCGGTGACGGGCAGCATGCTCTGCGTGGCGCGAAGCGCCCGCCGCAACTGTAGCGGTGTTTCGCGGTCGGAGGCGTCCTCCTCCCGCGACGCCAGGAATGAAGCGACCTCGTCGCCGGCCCGCACAGATTCGAGCGTTTGCCTGACGGCCGAGATCTTGGCGTCGATGTCGTTCGCGATTTCCCGGACGTTGAGGTCCTCCCGCGCGTTGAGCGTTTTTACGATTTCGACGTTGAAGATGGTGTAATTGAGATACGCCGTTGCGCACGTGCCTAAAAAAATACTGAGCAAAATGACGATATATAATTTGGTGCGAATCTGCATTTGCAATCTCTCCTAAAAAAGAAGGGGCGAAGGGTTCGTATAAACAATTTTTGTATGATGTTTTCAATGGATATTTTTTCACATTATATTCGCATATCCCGAAAAAGGAGAGAAGGCGCTTCAAGATTCGGTAATTTTGAGGATATAATGGCGCACGGCAATTCAAGCAAACGACGAGGTGAGTGCTTTGAAATTCGATCCTTTCAGCTACAGATACCCATCGCGAAGAAATTTGGTCTACGGTTCGCGCGGCATGGTCGCGACCTCTCATCCGCTCGCGGCTTCCGCGGGAATGGAGATTTTGAAAAAAGGCGGAAACGCCATCGACGCCGCCGTGGCGACAGCCGCCGCGTTGACTGTCGTGGAGCCGACGTCAAACGGCATCGGCAGCGATGCGTTTGCGATCGTCTGGCACGAGGGTGCGCTCAAAGGTTTGAACGCGAGCGGCCCCGCGCCAAGTGCGCTGACGATCGAGAAGGCGAAATTGCTTGGGTACGGCGACGCGTTGCCGAGATTCGGATGGGCGCCTGCGACCGTTCCCGGCGCGCCCGCTGCATGGGCGGAGTTGTCCAAAAAAATGGGCCGCGTTTCGCTCGAACAAACGCTCGCTCCCGCGATCGAACTTGCGCGTGGTGGGCACGCGGTGTCCGTCAACGCTGCGCATCTCTGGGCAAATGCTTTTACCGCCTTTTCCCACCTGAAGACCGTGGAGCATCGACACTGGTTCGAGACGTTCTGCGCGGGCGACAGGGCGCCTTGTCCTGGAGAGCGATTTGTTTCTCCCGGACACGCGTACACGCTGGAACAAATTGCATCGACAAACGCGCGCTCCTTTTACGAGGGAGAGATTGCGGATCGGATTCTGGCGTTCTCGAGGGAAACAGGCGGTTTTTACACGGAGGAGGATTTCGCTTCGTTCCGTCCCGAGTGGGTTGACCCAATCGGCGTCTCGTATCGCGGATACGACGTCTGGGAGATTCCGCCGAACGGCCAGGGGATTGTCGCGTTGATTGCCTTGGGGATTTTGAATCGTTTCCAGCACGAGGGGCACGATTGTCCGCACACGATCCATCGGCAAATCGAGGCCATCAAGATGGGTTTCGCGGATGCCCGAGCGTTTGTCGCCGACATGAAATACGGCGATGTCCCGGTGAAAGAACTTCTGTCGGAGGCGTATGCGGCCCGTCGCGCATCCCTTATCGGAGAAAAAGCGCGCGATTTTGCGGCGGGAGATCCCTATGGCGGCGGTACCGTATACCTCTGTACGGCCGACGATCAGGGAAACATGGTCTCGTATATTCAAAGCAATTACATGGGCTTCGGCTCGGCGGTCGTCGTGCCGGAGACGGGCATCGCACTCAACAACAGGGGACAGTGTTTTTCGCTCGACCCGTCTCACCGCAACGCACTTCAGCCTGGCAAGAGACCCTACAACACCATCATCCCCGGTTTTATTACGAAAGATGGCGAGCCGGTCGGTCCCTTCGGCGTCATGGGCGCGTTTATGCAGCCACAGGGACACGTGCAGGTCGCGATGAACTGCATCGATTTTCACATGAATCCGCAGGAAGCGCTGGACGCGCCGAGGTGGCAATGGGAAGGGGATTTGCGGGTGTCCTGCGAGCCGGGGTTCTCGAACAACATCGCGCAGAAATTGAGCCGCATGGGGCACGACGTCCGCATGGCGATGCACTCAACGGACTTTGGGCGAGGACAGATGATCTGCCGCACCTCCAGCGGCACATTGGTCGGCGCGACCGAACCGCGAACCGACGGAACGGTGGGAGTGTGGTAACGACAAATCTTTTTTTCATAAAATCGCGAAACACAGCGAAAAATCGACATTTAATTCTCACGATTCATTGACAAGAAGGGTGATTTCGTGGTTATATCATAGTTGATGTCGTCAAAGTGAAGGTCGTGTGCCTTGCCGGGAGCAGGCACAATTCTTTCTCGAGGAGGCGCCTGCATGGGATTGTTCGGTAGTGGTGGTGAAGGTACGAGGGCAGGGCTTTTTATATTCGGTGGCGTCATGCAGTATGTCGAAATTTCTAAAGCTGGCGACAGTTACACTTTGGAGAATTGTATCGACATGCCATATGACATCGGCTCTACAGGTGGAGAGCTTTTTGTCGCGCAGGGAATCATTGAAAACAACCTGAGAACCCTCAAAAAGGCGATCGGCAAAAAATGGCCCGATCGCGTCTATGCCGGCATCCAGTCCAAGGATGTCCTGTTGCGCACGGTTGAACTGCCACAGATGGAACTTCGCGATATCAAGGACGCGTTCCGCTATGAGTTCGATCGGTTTTTTCCCATTCCTGTGGACGATTCTGTGTACGACGTATCGTTTATCGACCGGGCGCCACAGGACGACGCGACGCAGGGGGCGGTTGCATTCTGCCTGGCTGCCGCGGTGAGGCGCCCTGCCGTCGAGAACTTCATGCTCGCCGCGCAGCGCGTGGGTTTGAAGTTAAGCGCCATCGAACCCTCGCCGGTGGCGATGCTGCGGTGCCTGATGGGACCTGTGCCGCCGATGGGATACAATGTTTACGCGCTGGCAGGCCTTGTCAGCAGTATCATCGTGGCGACGTACCGGGATAACGGGATCGTGTTCAGAAACACGACGCAGTCGTTTGCGACTGTGGACCCCAACGACCGGATGGTTGAGAACTTTACGAGAGACCTTCAGGCGACGGTCAACTTCGCCACGACGCAGATGCGCGGCTTCGCACCCGACAAAGTTTACATCGGTGGATATGGCGCGGCGCTCGGCGAGAAGATCAGGTCCAGCGTGGCTGAGGTCGTAACCGCGCCGATCGATCTGGTGAACCCCTGGAAGTTGTGGAACATAAAGGGTACCCCCAAGGAAACGTATGGCTGGGAAGTCTCGTTGGGTTTGGCTCTCAGGCCGACGGAGGTGAAATAAACCAATGCAGGTATTGTTCGACTTACGCCCCCCGCATCTGGTTCAAAGCCAGGAAACGAGAGTCGACCCGATCCGCCTGTTGAGCGTGTTGTTCTTCGTCGTCTTTGTACTGCTCTCCATTTTCAACATCGCCTTCACGACGCTTCAGCTCAACAATGTGCGGTCAGAGCTTGCCAGACTCAGAGGGGAAGAAACCCGGGTCACCGACAACAACGATCGCCTCGGTGCCAGCATCGGCAGCATGCGGGAATTCCGGGACAGGATCAAAGCGTATCTGGCTTTCACTCGCCAGGAGCTGCCGACGGTGGAGTTCATGGCGGCACTTGAGGGTGCGGTACCGAGAGGACTCAAGATCGCGAATCTGGAAATTCGTCCCGGGAGTGCTCTTATGAGGGGTTCCGCGCTTACCGACCAGGACATCATCGATTTCGGCGCGAAGCTCGACGGCATGCGCAACATCGTGCGCAAAGTCGACGCACCGGTGACGACACGAGGTACCCTTGGCACGAGAATGATCTCCGACTTCTCGATGACTTGCAGCATTCGCTCGATCACCGACATCGCGGACACATATCCCGAGCAGATCGAGGATGCCAATGAAAGCGAGGGTGGGCGATGACTACCGAAAAGCAAAAGAAAACCTACGTCTTTCTGTTGTCGATCGTAGTGGTTCTCCTGTTGGCGGCACAATTTTTTTTGCAGCATACGTTCGAGAACACGAGCGCCGAGCTTGCGCGAACGAGCGGTAACCTTGAAGCGCTGAAAAAAACAGCCGACGCGAGATATGCTCTGCTCGACAAATACAAGTCCTTCGAATCCCTGGCGGCGGCACCGGGAAAATCGACTCGCGCTTTTCCGGAAAACGCGTTGGAATTGTTTGCCGTCGTCGACCGGGCGATGAAGGATAACCGTCTTGAGCATACAAACCGCTCCTCGTCGAGCGGAACGGAACCGGGCGGCGTTTTGCAACTGCAAATCGCGTTCAGCGGCCCTTATTACGGGGTGATGAAAGCGCTCGCGACCTTGCGGGAAAGCGAGTATGTCATGCGGATCTCGGATTTCCGCATCACCGCCGAATCAGATGGCAAAGTGTCGGGATCGATGACGATCCTGAGCAATGCGAAACAGGGTTAAGGAGGGGTGAGGATAGATGGCTGACAGCTCCTCGATGAAAAGAACGGCGGGTTCTTTCGTCTCGCAGACGGGCGGGAAAAAACGAACCGGCGCGTTGCTGGCGATTCTGATTCTGTTCGCTTGTTGCGCCGCCAGTTTTTATGTGTACATGAACACGATGCAGACGATGCGTGACAGAAACGACGGCTTCTTGAGCGAGATACCCGAACCGGATACGGAGAGCCTCTCGGAAGCGAAAGAGCTTGAGACGACGGGCGGCGAATATGTGAGTATGGGACGGGCGACCTCGATGGTGATGCAAACGGCACTGCTCGCTGAAATATCGGGAAAATATCCGGTTGCGCAACCCGCGGCGTTGATCCCGCCGGTAGTAGAGACTGCCGAGGGAATGACGGGCGACGGGGCCGAAGAGCCGGTGCTGGAGGATGTTCCAGAAGAATTTGAGCCCGACCCGCCCCAACTGACCGTCATAGCGATCATGATTTCTGGGCAGGACAAGATCGCGATGGTCGATATTCTGGGCGAAGAAACGGGTATGGTCATCAGGCAGGGAACGAAGTTTTCGGGTGGAGAAGCAAGGATCACAAAAATCGACGAAAAGGGTGTGACATTTACATGGATGGGAAACAGTTATACGGTGGTGATGTAGCGATGACGAATCCAAAATTGTCCGCCAGGTACCTTTTGCTTTCGCTCCTTCTCGTTCTCACCCTTCTGTTTGTTTGTGCGCCGTCGTTTGCTGCGGACATCGAGCCCGACAGGACAATGAAGGACGATGTAACGCCCGTGTTGTCCGGGCTTCAGCCTGTGCAGATCGGCGGAGATTCTCTGCTGATTCGCGTGCGCGGTCACGAGCTGCCGCATCCCCGCGCGGTAACCGCTCCCGGCGAGAACAAACTCGTCTTGCAGTGGGACGGTGTTCGCTTCCCCCAAAGGACGGATAAACGCGATTGGTGGGACAACTACGACTGGGATATTCTGATGCTGGATGCCGGTAAGAGCAATAAATGGTGGAAGCAGTACGACTATCCGCTGCTCGACCGCATCAATGCCGAGCCCGTCGACGACAACAGTATGCGTCTTACGTTTACCTCGAGCAAGCCGCTTGTCGTACACAAGATCGAGGGACTTCCCGGATCGGACAGCACGGCGATCATGCTGAAAGTCTATGAACCCCCGAAACCGGCCCAGGCCGTAGCTCCTGTGAAGGCACTCGCAAAAGGCGATCCGATGGCGATCAAGAGCCCTGTAACCCTTCAGGTTCGGGACGGTGACGTCAAGTCCGTATTTCGTATGCTGGCCGAGCAGCAGAACATCAACCTTCTGCTCGATCCTTCCGTGCCGGATATGACAGTGACGTTCTCGTTCAAAGGTGTGCCATATAACGAGGCCTTCTCTTATCTTCTGCGGATGACGGATCTCAATTATTCAATGGTCGGAAATATGTTGATCGTCGGCAAAATGGAGAGCCTTGGAAAGACGCTCGGCAAGGAAATCGTACGGGCCTATCAACTCTCCTATGCGGTCGACGACAACGGCGAATTGAAGGGCGACCTCACCGCGGCTTTGACCGGCCTGATCAAGCTTTCGACACCGCCCACGCTCGATCAACGCAACCGTACATTGTACGTTACGGCGACGGCCGAGCAGCACGAGGAAGTTGCGATGCTCCTGTCGAAACTCGACCAGCCCGGCAAGCAGATCATGATTCAGGCCAGAATCGTTGAGGTGAACGACGACGGCAAGCAGGAGCTCGAGGCTTTGGTTTCCGCTGTGTACGACCAGTGGCTTGTGAATTTTTCTGGTTCTGGATTGGGTGTCGGTTATAATTCTTCATCTGCCGGCTTTGAGGCAGGCGATATTGAGCTTCCCGTCGCAGGCAGGGTTCCGGGTAGCGATACAATGTGGACTGACATTACAATGGATGCGGGCTTGCGTTTATTGAGCGCCGGACTTCGCGCGATCGAGAGCAATGGCAAGGGCAAGATATTGGCACATCCGTCCGTTATCACGCTGGACGGGCAAGAGGCGCGGGTCGAATTGACCCGAAACTACAAATATACTTCGGGCGTCGACTCGAACGGCAACACGACGTTCTCCGAAGTGGAGAGCGGGCCGAAGCTCACCTTTACGCCGATCATGGGCAGAAACGGCATCGTCACGATCAAGGTCGAGATCGAGACGGGCGAAATCGTCCAGTTCCGTAATGCCGGCAACGGTGCGCAGGCACCGGAGACGACTTCGCGGAGGGTAGAAACGATCGTTCGTGTCCGCAACGGCGAGCCGTTTGCAGTCGGCGGTCTCTACCAGGAGAGCAAGACGAAAAACCGCTCCAGGATTCCGGTGCTCGGCTATATCCCGCTCTTGGGCGATCTTTTCACAACGCGGACGGATAACCACATCAAGTCGGAGGTTGCCATGGTCGTCATTCCCTATATCCTTGACATCCCGGATGACGATATCGCGACGTTTGATCTGAAAAAATCCTCGTTGACGCATTAACCGACATCGATCTCGCATAAAAAAACTGGCGGCTGCCAATTGGCAGTCGCCGGTTTTTTTATGGTTAACTGTGCGTGGTGCTCATGAAAGAAGGCAATCGCAGAGGTCCTGGTTTTTTCCGTTGCCCTTTGCCGTTCGGATATGCGTGATCTCGATCGCGCCCTGTCGTTCGAGTGCCAGGAGCAGGCCGGTTACGGTCGAAGGGGTGAGGCCGATTAGCGCGGAAATTTTTTTAACGTCAATCGTCTCATCTTCACCTGTTACCCTCAAAATTTCGTCCGACATCAACTTGACCCAGCTGTCGAACATGCGTCGCATCTCCGGCGTTTGCATGGAGGCGATCTGGCTGTTCTTGACGATCATCTCGAGCAGCCTTGCCGTGACAAGTTCGAGCGAGTCGACGAGCTTGGCGGCGCGGTTGTCGTTTTGTGTTGTTTCGGTGTCGCTCATGAGTTTTTCCTCCAAAATATTTTTTGATTGCGAATCCTTTCGGTTATAATAACAGAAGAGAAGCGACCGCAAAACGTCTGCTGAAAATACGCGTGTTGCAATTTCGTAAAAAACCGATTTTCATTGAATGACGAGCCGAAATGTGCAATAATTGAAGCGGAACAGTTGGATCCTTACGTAGTGGAGGTAGAGGTATGGCTGCGATAACGGAAGAACCGAAAAACAGAACGGCGAGAGTGGACGATAACGCGGCGCCGGAGAACGAGAGAACGTTATTGGTATTCGATCTCGCAGGCGAACATTGCGGATTGGATGTAAATCTTGTACGGGAGATCGTGCATGTGCCCCCGAGAATTACGCGCGTTCCAAATGCGCCGCACTATGTCCGGGGTGTCATCAACCTTCGCGGAACCGTCATCCCTGTGCTCGATTGTGTGATCAAGATGGGCGGCGGTCACACGGAACATACGAACGAAACGAGAATCGTCGTCGCAGAGTTCGAGGGAATACAGTTCGGCGTCCTCGTCGACGCGGTCCGCGAGGTGCGCACCGTTGCGGATTCGCTCATCGAGTCCGGCGACAGTGCGAGATCCACCAGTTCGATCGGTGACGACTATATTCTGGGCGTCGCGAAGATGGACGACGGCAGGCTCATCGTGCTCATCGACCTTGCGGCGCTTTTCGAAATAGAGGAATTGATCGAGGAAGACAACTAGGCGCGAATGATCCGCATCGACATGCACGTGCACAGCACCGCTTCGGACGGCACGTGCACCCCGGCGGAGATTGCGCGATTGGCGCGCAGGGATCGCGTTTCCGTGCTTGCGTTGACCGACCACGACACCGTCGACGGCATCTCCGGTTTCATTGCGGCGTGTAAGCGATGTGCGGTCCGCTGGATCGCGGGAATCGAGCTTTCCGCAGCAGCAAAGGTGACGACGCATATCCTGGGCTACCGCCTTCGCAACCTCGACATGGTAAAACGCGCGATGGATTGGGTCGTCGAGAAGAGAAACGAGCGAAATCGTCTGATGTGCGAAAAACTGCGCACGTTGGATATCGATATCGATTTGAAAGAGATAGAGCGAGAAGCCGGGGGGCATGTGATCGCACGCCCCCATTTTGCTGGAGTGATGCTCAAAAAGGGATACGTCTCCGACTATCGGGAGGCGTTCGATCGTTATCTCGCGCGCGGCGCAGTGGCCTATGTGCCGCGAGAAGCGTATTCGCCGGAGGCGTGTATTTCGCTGATCCGCGAGGCGGGGGGGGTTGCGGCGCTTGCGCACCCGTCGCAGACGGGGTTGTCCGATTCCGCGCTCGACGACCTTTTGCTCGAACTCAAGGGTTATGGCCTCTGGGGCCTGGAGTGCATTTCCTCGCACTGCACGAGCGAGCAGGCATTCGACTACATGCGCATTGCGGATAAGCATGCGCTTTGTGCGACGGGGGGCTCCGACTTCCATGGAGCGCGGCGTCCCGGCGTTGCAATGGGCGTCCAGGTGTCGGAGGATTTCCTGCCCTGGGCGCGCCTTGGCGTTACGCTGTAACAGATTTTTGCCGTTAGGAGGCAGATGAATTTGGAAAAAACGAAGGAACTGCTTGATTTTAGAAGCGACACCGTCACACAGCCGACGGAAGAGATGCGCAGAGCGATGGCAGCCGCTGCCGTCGGCGACGATGTCTATGGCGACGATCCGACGATGAACGAGTTGCAGACGTATGCGGCAGATCTCGTCGGCACGGAGGACGCGATTTACACCTGCTCCGGGACGATGGGCAACTTGATGGCGATCATGACGCACTGTGGGCGGGGCGAGGGTGTGCTGATGGGCGTCAATTCGCATACGTGGATCAACGAGGTCGGGAACGTCGCCTCTCTTGCGGGGGTGATGCCGTTTCCTCTTGATGACGCGTCGGGCGCGCCGACGCTCGAGTCGATCCGATCGGCGTACAAACCCGCATCCAACGTGCATTTCGCGCCCACAACGCTCATGGTGATGGAGAACACGCACAATTACACCGGCGGTGTCCCGGTCGACGTCGCCACGTTCGCCGAACGCGCCAACCTAGCGCGCGAACTCGGCATGAAGATCCACGTCGACGGCGCACGCATTTTCGACGCTGCGGCTTATTTCGACGTGGACGTCAAAGAATACGTTTCACTCGTCGATTCCGTGCAGTTCTGCCTCTCGAAGGGGCTTGGCGCGCCGATGGGCTCGTTGCTTTGCGGCAAAAAGGATTTCATCGCCCGCGCGAGAAAGCACAGAAAAGCGCTCGGCGGCGGTCAGCGCCAGGCTGGCATCGCGGCGGCGGCGGGGCTTGTCGCCCTTCGCGACATGCGCGGCCGTCTCAAGGAGGACCACGCGAACGCGGCGCTGCTGGCCAATTTGTTGAAGGAAGTGGGTGTCGAGGTGGAAGATGTCTCGGCGCGTACGAACATGGTCTATTTCAAAACGCCGGGTGGCCTGAAATCCTCGGCGCTCGACGAGCGTTGCCGAAAGAGCGGGTTGCTGCTCAGCCTCCCCTCCGAGACGCGAATCCGGATGGTCACACATGTCGGACTGGATGTGGATTCCGTGAAGCAAGCGGTGAAAATAATAAAAGAGGCAGCCGGTTTGTGAGCGGGAATCGCCTGGACCGGACGCATGTGGAGTCGCTGTCGGCGTGGGTGTTCGACCGGATACGCACGCACGGCGACATCGTGGATGCCGACGTTCTGTACTTCTCGAGCGAGAATCACACGCTCAGCCTGCGGGACTGTGAACCGGAGGAGAACACCTACGGCGTATCGGCCGGCATCGGCATTCGGACCATCGGTCCCGGCGGGCGGCAGGGTGTGGCCTACGGCAACGATTTTTCGCGCGACGCCGTCTCGGAGCTGATTGAGTGGAGCCGCAAGAATTGTCTCGCTGCGGAACCGGAGGAGGATATCTTCCTTTATGCGGGGCCGATCGACGACGACGCGACGTCTCTCGAGCAGTATGATGAGCGGATTGACGCGGGGATCGAACAGAGCGAGCGCATGCGCGCCTGTCTGGAGATGACGGAGACGGCGCGGGAGCGTGATGCACGGGTTGCCTCTGTTCGCGCGGCATCGTGGAGCGACGGCGTTGGAGAGTCGTTCTACGCCTCGACGCAAGGGTTCTCGGGTTGGAGGCTTGCGACATCCGCTTCCTGCGGTGTCGCGGTCGTTGTGAACGACGGCGATTCGTACGAGCTCGGCTCGTACGGCAAATCCGAGCGCTTCGCGGGCGATCTGGACTGGCACGAGTACGCGCGGCTTGCCGTCGACCGGACGACGCGCATTTTGGGCGGAAATCCGCTCCCGACGGGTCGATACTCCGTGCTCTTCGATCCGGAAATCTCGGCGTCGATCGTCGACGAGATTGGCGAACTCTTCTGTGCCTCGGACGTACACAAGGGGCGCTCCATGATGAAGGGAAAGCTGGGTGAATCCGTGGCCGGCAGTGTCGTCACGATCGTCGACGATGCTCGGCTTCCGCGCAGAATGGGATCTGTGACTTTCGACGGTGAAGGGGTGCCGACCGGTCGTACGACGTTGATCGAGCGCGGCGTCGCGCGTAATTATCTTTACAACCTTCAGTATGCCGCGAGGGACGGCGTCCGATCGACGGGCAGCGCGTCGCGCGGGCTTGCGGGGCTGCCGGATGTCGGGACCTCGAACCTCGTCCTGACACCGGGGAGCGAGAGCCGCGAGTCGCTAATCCGGGGCGTGAAGAACGGCTTTATGGTCTATGAATTGATGGGATTGCACACGCTCAATCCGGTCAGTGGGGATTTTTCCCTCGGAGCGAAGGGTGTACGTATCGAGAACGGCAGAGCGGGCGGCGCGGTTTCCGGCGTGACGATCGCGGGAAACCTGCTCGACCTGCTCAAAAAAATCGCCTCCGTCGCCGACGACCTCGAATTTTTCGGGGCGACGGGCGCGCCGACGTTATTGGTGGAGGATATCACCGTTGCGGGAAATTAAACGTCTGTCGATCGTTTTTTTCATGGCGCTGTTTGCCGTGTCGGTCATGATCGGGGTGCTCTATGCAAGCGACGCCGAATTCCTGCAAGGCGGCATCAAGAAGGGCGCCGTTGCGGTCATGGATCACGATGGGCAGAAGTACGTAGCGCTCGACGACATGCTGTCGGCGCTTGGGTTCGCGCAGACCCCCGCGAAAGGCGGCCTCGTCTCGACGTTCTCCGGCAAGAAGATCGAATTTTGGGGGGGCTCAGCCGCTGCCCGCGTGAACGGCATGGTCTGTCCGATGCCCGGTCCGGTGTTCGAAAAAAATGGACACTGGTGGGGGGAAGCGAACGCCTCGCTACAGGCGATGAGCCAGTTTTTAGCGAGTGCGGGAAGGCCGTCCGATCTGAAATTCGATTTTTCGCCGGGTAAGGGGACAGGAACGGAGCAAAAAACGCCGACACCGATCCCGCCACGACCCGAACCGACGCCATCCGCCACGCCGCAAACGCCGGTCCTGCCGCCCCCGACAACGACGAACCCGTCTCAGACGGCAAGTGCCGGCAGCATCGCCCTGCTGTCCCAGGTTCGCTGGGGTGAGCAGCCGAACGCCTACCGCGCGGTTGTGGACATCTCGCGCCCGGTCGACGTGAAGGTGACGCACAAGTCCGGTGAGATCGACGTTGCGTTTCCCGACACGACCTCGCCGACAATCAAGAACGACAGCCCTTGGACGCCGCTTTCCGTCTCCTCGCGGCAGTCTTCCAGCACGGTGGTTTTGACGTTCCGCCATGGGGCGAAAAACGTGAAGAGCTTCTGGCTGGAGGACCCGCCCCGATATGTCATGGACTTTTACTTCGACGGGCAGGCAACTCCAGCCGCTGCGGAGGTTGCCCCAAGCACGACTGAGAGCCCGAGCGTATCGACACCTCCCTCGAGGCCGTCGACGCCATCCTCTCCACCCGCGTCGAACAAGCGTCCACTCGTCGTCGTGGACGCCGGACATGGTGGACACGACCCCGGCGCAGTCGGCAACGGCCTCCGCGAGAAGGACATCAACCTCAAGGCGGCGCTCGAACTCGAGGCAAGCCTGAAAAAATTGGGTATGGACGTCAAACTGTCGCGCCGCGACGACCGTTACCTCAAGCTTGAGGAACGCACAGCATTCGCGAACAGCAACAACGCGGACATCTTCATCAGCCTGCACTGCAACGCGCTTCCGAAGGGCAAACACGCAACCGGGGTCGAGCTTTACCTCATGGCGGACTCGACCGACAAGGACGCGCTCAATCTGGCCATCTTGGAAAACCGCGAGTTGAGCGGCAACGCGCAGAACGCGGCCGAGGTCAACGCGGCTGCCGACAAGAAGACGAAGTTGCTGCTCATGATCCTGGGCGACATGCAGCAGAACGACAAGATCAACGAGAGCACGGCGCTGGCGGAGCATCTGTACGAGCGGATGCGCGCGTCCGGCCTTTCGATTCGCAAGGTGCGGCAGGCGCCGTTTTTCGTTCTGAAGGGGGCGGGGATGCCCGCACTGCTGGTGGAGATGGGCTATATTACGGAGCGCAGCGATGCGAATCAACTCAATTCGGCGGCGCACAGGAAAAAAATGATGGACGCCACGGCGTTGGGAATATCGAATTACCTCAAGAGAGGATCCAGAGAGGGAGGACGTTGACGATATGAGGCCTTCGGAGAGAAGAAAATGGAAAAAACACGACGAGCCGTCGCCGCGCGAGCTGCGTGAAATGCGCGAACGGGGCGAGTGGATCGACGAGGAGGACGACGAGCCGATCAAAAAAGCGCCACTCGCGTTTCGGGTTCTGGCGTGGGTTTCGCTGATCGCGATCTTTTTCGCCGTCGGCTACGGCGCAACGTCGCTCGTCTTCAAATGGATGGACGGCGGAGGCGGTCAGAAAACGCCGTCGAACCTCGTCGCGAGCCAGGAAGATGCAGCGGACCTGCTCGCACGCGCGAAGTCGGCTGACGAAGTCGCGGCGTCGAGCAACATCGTGACCTGCACGCTCTCGATCCCCGAGGGGGGCGCGTTCGTCTCGCGGCAGATTCAATGCTCGGCGGGCCTGCGCGAGGATACGATGAAGCAGGCGCTCTCCGCGTACATGGACGCGGTCAAGGAGAGCAGCATGCTCGACCCGACGACGCAGAACATCAATCTCTTTCAGAGCGGTGATTGGCTCTATCTCAACATGAACGCCAAGTTCCTCGAGTCGCTGAACAAACTTGGCGCGGAGAAATCGCGCTTCCTGATCACCGGCATGGTGAAGACGATGGCGGACAATTTTTCGCCGGTCAGCAAGATCAAGTTCTACGTCGACGGCAAGGAAGTGCGCGACAAGAAGCCCGTGGACCTGACCGCCGCCTGGGGGATCTGAGGTGCAGATGGCAAATTCGCTCGAGCTGCGCCCCGACGGAAGAAGATACGATGAACTGCGCCCCCTGTCCGCGGACAGGGGGATCAATCGTTATGCGGAGGGTTCCCTGCTGCTGAAATGGGGGAACACGGTCGTTCATTGCACCGCGTCCGTCGAGGACCGCGTGCCGCCCTTCATGAGGGGACAGGGGACCGGCTGGGTCAGCGCCGAGTACTCGATGCTGCCGCGGGCGACGCACGAACGAACGCCGCGCGACGTCAATAAAGGGCGAATCAATGGGCGGAGCAGTGAGATCCAGCGCTTGATCGGGCGCTCGCTGCGTGCTGCCGTCGACCTGAACCGCATCGGTGAGCGGACGATTTGGCTCGACTGCGACGTCCTGCAGGCGGACGGCGGAACGCGCACCGCGTCGATCACCGGTGCGTTCGTCTGTCTCGTGGATGCCTTGCGAACGATCTCCGGCGTGGATGCCCTTGTCGCGCAGGTTGCAGCCGTCAGCGTCGGCAAGGTGAACGGCGTCTCTGTCCTCGACCTCTGCTATGAGGAGGATCGCACGGCAGAGGTGGACTGCAATGTTGTGATGAACAGTCGCGGCGAATTCGTGGAGTTGCAGGGGACGGGGGAGGGTGGATTTTTTTCGCGCGCGGAGTTCGACGAAATGTTGCGACTTGCCGACACGGGGCTCACTGCGCTCTTCGAGTTGCAGCGCCAGGCACTGGATCTTTCCGCCTCGGAGAAACCGATTTTCACCAGGGTTTCCAAAAACACATGACACACACAAGCATCATTCTGGCGAGCGGAAACGCGCACAAGCATAAAGAGTTCGAACATTTTTTCGCGACCCTTGACGGTTTGACGACAAACCGTATCACGCTTCTATCGCCCCGCGATTTTCCCGACGTTGCTTCGACGCTCGACGAAATCGAAGAAAACGGCGCGACCTACGAAGAAAACGCGCTGATCAAGGCACGTGCTTGGGCGAATGCAACCGGTCTCCCTGCGATCGCCGATGACAGCGGCATCGAGGTGGAGGCGCTCGACTGGGCGCCGGGAATTCGTTCGGCGCGCGCGACTGACGGCAGCGACGCGGATCGGGTGTGTTGGATGCTGAATCGGATGCAGGGCAAGAAAAATTTGCACGAACGGCGGGCCTGTTTCGTCGCTTGTATCGTCATCGCGTTCCCGGGGAAAATTTCCCACGGCGGGCGCGATTTTTTTTCGACGGAGGGACGATGTTGGGGGATACTTGCCCTGGAGCCGCGGGGAACGAACGGCTTCGGATATGATCCGATCTTCGTTCCCGATGGGTACGACCGTACGTTTGCCGAATTCGACGGTGCGGAAAAATCGAACGTTTCCCATCGGGCAATCGCCATGAAAGGTATGGCGCAAATGATGTCCGTTGTGTTAGAATATGCGTCCGTGCGTGAGACATCGCACGGACGGATCCGATATTGACCCGACTTTTTCAGGGGGGTGTACGAACAGATGAAAATCCTGCTTTCAGCCGCATTTATCGTCCTTTGCATCGCATTGATGGGCGTGATCCTGATGCAGCATCGCAAGAGCGGCGGCTTCACCGGCAGCTTCGGTGGTGGCGGCACGCAGATGGACACGTCCGGCGGATCGTGGCAGCGAATGACGTCGATGACGAAAATCACCGTCGTTCTGACCGGCGTCTTTATGGTTCTGGCGTTATTGCTGGTAAAATTCTAAAGTCTGGTCGATGTGACCGGCGACAAACGGCTTGACGCTGGTTGTCGCTTGCATTATAATCCTTGAGTTTGACAGATATGGTGTTTGATACGCCGTCCCCCCTACGACGGTGTTTTCTTAAAAGAGGAGGAAGTTTTCAATGATCGGAACGCGCACCTACGTGGCCAAGCGCGAAGAGGTCGAGCACAAGTGGTACGTCATCGACGCCACGGACAAGCATCTCGGCCGGCTCGCCGCACAAGTGGCCCGCATTCTTACCGGCAAGCACAAGCCGACCTATACACCGCACGTGGACACCGGCGACTTCGTCGTCGTCGTGAACGCGGAGAAAATCGCGCTCACCGGGAAAAAACTCGAACAATCGAAGATCTACAAGTACAGCGGATACCCCGGCGGACTCAAGTCGCGCACGTATGCCGAGGTGTTGCAGCGCCGCCCCGAACACCTCATCGAAAAGGTCGTCTGGGGCATGCTGCCGAAGACGAAGCTCGGCCGCGCGATGTACAAGAAGCTCAAGGTCTACGCCGGCGCGGCGCACCCGCACGCGGCGCAGCAGCCCGAGGCTGTCGACAGCTTCAAGTGGTAGGAGGTTTTATATAAATGGACGTTGTCAATTATTGGGGAACCGGACGCCGCAAGAACGCCGTCGCGCGCGTGCTTCTGCGCACCGGCAGCGGTAAGATCACGATCAACAACCGCACTGTCGACGACTATCTCCCGCGCTTCTTCTGGAAGACGCAGGCGATGGAGCCGCTTCAGGTCGCGGGCGTCGAGGGCAAGGTCGACATCATCGTCAACGCGCACGGCGGCGGCTTGACGGGACAGAGCGGCGCGATCCGCATGGGCATCGCCCGCGCGATCCTCAAGCTCAATCCCGACGCGCGCCCCGTCCTCAAGAAGGCAGGGATGCTTCGCCGCGACTCGCGCATGGTCGAGCGCAAGAAGTTCGGCCAGAAGGGCGCGCGCGGCAAGAGGCAGTTCTCCAAGCGTTAATTCTGTCTGCCGATTCGGATTTACACAGCGGGTTGCATTCGTGCAGCCCGTTTTTCTTTATTTGAAATTCAGCAATTCTACCTGTTTAAAGATCGGTTCTTTACGAGATATACTGTTCAGACAGGGGAGTAGTCGGCACCCGATAAGCGGTGCGGCCAAGTCAACAACACGGTGTTTCACACTGGTTTGGCCTTTTATGACAAGACCTGCGTTCTCGAATCGGGATCGCTGTGTCTTGTTTTTTTTTGACGCAGTGTTTCGAAATCTTCTGGGAGGTCGGTTGAATGGAAAAGAAGAATTGGTACAGCGAACCACTGGCGGAAATTGCACGCGCGTTGACGGTCGATCTGGCGGCCGGGTTGTCCGCAGGCGAGGCCGCAAGTCGCCTCGAGCGTTACGGCCCGAACAAGCTGGACGAGAAACCGCCGCGGACTTTTTTGCAGCGCTTCATCGATCAGATGAAGGACACGATGATCGTCATCCTGCTCGTCGCTGCCGCCGTCTCGCTCGGGATCAGCGTCTATCACGCGTCGATCGGGGAGTCGCCCGACTGGATCGAGCCGATCGTCATTCTGCTCATCGTCGTGATCAACGGCGTCCTGGGCGTCATGCAGGAGAGCAAGGCGGAGGCGGCGCTCGACGCGCTCAAAAAAATGTCGATGCCGCAGTCCAAAGTCCGCCGCGACGGCGCGGTCGCGGTCGTCGACTCGAGCGTCCTCGTCCCCGGTGACGTCATCCTGCTGGACGCGGGCGACATCGTCCCGGCGGACGCGCGGATCGTGGAGGGCGCGTCGCTCAAGTCCGACGAGTCCGCCCTCACCGGCGAGTCCGTCCCAGTCGACAAGGACGCGAAGGCTGACATCCCGGACGGTGCGCCGCTCGGCGATCGCACGAACATGCTCTACTCCGGCAACACGGTCACGTACGGCAGAGGCGTCGCGATCGTCGTCGCGACCGGCATGGAGACGGAGATGGGGCATATTGCGACCCTCATCGGCGCGGAGGGGACGAACGAAACGCCCCTCCAGCGGAAGCTCTCGCAACTCGGCAAGTACCTCGGCATCGCGGCGCTCCTGATCTGCCTCGCCATCTTCGGGATCGGCACCTACGAAGGGTTGCCGCTCATGGAGATGTTCATGACCGCAATCTCGCTCGCCGTCGCCGCCATCCCCGAGGGTCTGCCCGCGATCGTGACGATCGTCCTCGCCATGGGCGTCCGCCGCATGGTCGCCAAGCACGCGATCATCCGCCGCCTCCCGGCGGTCGAGACGCTCGGCAGTACGTCCGTCATATGCAGTGACAAGACCGGCACGCTCACCCAGAACCGCATGACGGTCGTCAAACTCTACACAGGCGACGGCCTCGAAGCGTTCGGCGACGACACCTCGCCGGACGCCGTGTCGCTGATCCGGTTCGGCACGCTCTGCTCGGACGGCAGGATCGAGCGGGAGGGGGACGCCGAAAAGCACATTGGAGACCCGACCGAGACCGCGATCGTGGCGGCAGCCCTGCGCACCGGCGAGACGAAGGACGAGCTCGAGGCGGAGCACCCGCGCGTCGGCGAGGTCCCCTTCGACTCCGACCGCAAACTGATGACGACGGTCCACAAGGACGGCGACGGTTATCTCGTCATCGTCAAGGGCGCGCCGGACGTGTTGCTCTCCCGCTGCACGAGCGGCGACGTCGGCGCCGCCTCCCGCGCGAACGACGAGATGAGCGAACAGGCCCTCCGCGTCCTCGCCGTGGGGCGCAAGTCGATCGAATCCCTCCCCGCGACGTTCGCCCCGGACGACCTGGAGCGCGATCTTTCGTTCGTCGGCCTCATCGGCATGATCGACCCGCCGCGCGAGGAGGTTCGCGACTCCATTGCCGAGTGCGACCGTGCGGGCATCCGCACCGTCATGATCACGGGCGACCACGTCGTCACGGCGAGTGCCATCGCGCGCGAACTGGGCATCCTGCACGACGGCGAGACGGCGATTACCGGCGCACAGCTCGCTGCGCTGAGCGAAGAAGAGCTCGGCGCGAACATCGAGACGTACCGCGTCTACGCGCGCGTCTCCCCCTCCGACAAAATCCGCATCGTCAAGGCCTGGCAGGCGCACGGGCAGATCGTCGCCATGACCGGCGACGGCGTCAACGACGCACCCGCCCTCAAGGCGGCGGACATCGGCTGTGCCATGGGCATCACGGGCACCGAGGTCTCCAAGGGCGCCGCCGACATGATCCTGACCGACGACAACTTCGCGACGATCGTCGCAGCCGTCCGCGAGGGGCGCGGCATCTACGACAACATCCGCAAGGCCGTGCGCTTCCTTCTCTCCTGCAACCTGGGCGAGATCGTCACCGTCTTCGCCGCGATGCTCCTCTGGCACGAATCCCCCCTGCTGCCGATCCAGATCCTCTGGATCAACCTCGTCACCGACAGTTTCCCCGCCCTCGCGCTCGGCATGGAGGCGATCGAACCGGACATCATGAACCGCAAACCGCGCGGCAAGGACGAGAGCATCTTCTCCGGCGGCGTCGGCACCGCAACCGTTCTGCAGGGCCTGATGATCGGCATCCTCACCCTCATCGCCTACTACGTCGGCACGCGGGGAGGCCTCGCAAACGGCGGCCTCCCCCTGGGCGAAACCATGGCGTTCTCCGTCCTCGCCTTCTCGCAGCTCGTCCAATCCTTCAACGTCCGCTCCAGCCACTCGCTCTTCAAGGTCGGGCTCTTCAGCAACAAACACATGGTACAGGCCGTTCTCCTCTCCCTCGCGCTCATGCTTGTCATTCTCCTCGTGCCGTTCCTGCGGACGATCTTCAAGGTCATCCCCATGAACGGAACCGAGTGGGGCATCGTCCTCGCACTCTCCACCACACCCCTCTTCCTCTCCGAGGCCGCCAAAGCGGTGAAGAGAAAGGCGTAGGGACAAGGTCGCGGGGCTCTGCCCCGCACCCCGCAAGGGGCGGGCCGCGGGGCAGAGCCCGCGACCTTGACCCTACGCTTTTACTTGAATATGCCCAGTTTGCTGATGGTTTCCATGTCTTTGTCGCCGCGTCCGGAGAGGTTGACGAGGACGGTTTTGTCGGGTGTCAGCTCGCGGGCGATTTTGATGCCTCCTGCGAGGGCGTGTGCGCTTTCGAGGGCGGGGATGATGCCCTCGGTCTGGCAGAGGAGGGTGAAGGCCTCGAGGGCTTCGTCGTCGCCGACATAACAGTAGTCGGCTCTGCCGCTGTCCTTGAGGATGGCGTGGAGCGGGCCGACGGAGGGATAGTCGAGGCCGGAGGCGATGGAGTAGACCTCTGCGGGCTCGCCCGCGTCGTCGGTCAGGACGTAGCTGCGGAAGCCGTGCATGACGCCGGGGTGGCCGAGTGTGATGCTCGCCGCGTGCTGCCCGTATTCGAGGCCACGACCGGAGGGCTCGATGCCGACAAGTTTGACGTCGGTATCCTCGAGGAAGCCGGTGAAGGCGCCCGCCGCGTTGCTGCCGCCGCCGACGCAGGCGACGACGTAGTCGGGGAGCGCGCCGGTGCGCTCGATCATCTGCGCGCGGGCCTCGTCGCCGATGATACGCTGGAAATCCTGGACCATGGTGGGGTAGGGGTGTGGCCCGACGGCGGATCCGATGAGGTAGAAGAGGGTCGGGTCGTCGATCAGGGCCTGGAGAGCGGCGTCGACGGCCTCCTTGAGGGTCTTCTGGCCGAATTCGACGGGGACGACGGTCGCGCCGAGCGCCTTCATGCGGAGGACGTTGGGCGCCTGTTTGACGATGTCGACGCTGCCCATGTAGACGTCGCACTCCATGCCCATGAGGGCGGCGACGGTGGCAGCGGCGACGCCATGCATGCCCGCGCCGGTTTCGGCGATCAGCTTGGTCTTGCCCATGCGGCGCGCGACGAGCGCCTGGCCGATGCAGTTGTTGATCTTGTGTGCGCCGGTGTGATTCAGGTCCTCGCGCTTGAGGAAGATGCGTGCGCCGCCGTATTTCGCGGAGAGGTTTTTGCACTCGGTGAGGGCGGTCGGGCGTCCGACGTACTCCTTCATGAGACGCATGTACTCCTCGCGGAACGCGGGGTCGTTGCGGCATTCGTCGTATACGCGAGCGATCTCGTCCATCACGGGAACGAGTGCGTCGGGGATATAGCTGCCGCCGTAGTCGCCGTACATGCCGCACTTGGGGAAACCTGCCGTTGCCTTATCGATGTTCTTTGTCGTGTTTGTCGTTGTCATGATCTTCATCCTCCCAAATTTTTTATTTTATTTTTTCGTATTCACGTCAAAAATTTTTGACACGTTGTCTTCTGTTACGTTCGGTCCGCGATTCTTTCAGGTCATCTCGAATCATCTCCCTGTGTATCAACAAAAAAAGAGGGGCGAAAACATCGCCCCTCTCAGTCCTGTTTATCTATTGCAGTCGACTAAAAAAGGCTCGAAGGATTGGTTGCACCCTCCGAGCCCTTCTGCATGCGCAGTATGAACCGGTGGGTGGCTATCGCCACCACCACCAGCAGGTCGTTACGTTGATTGCCGTGTGTTCGCGAAGTTCTGCGATTGACATTTCGTTGCCTCCACACTCAAAAGATAAACTTTCACCATTTGCTGCGCGAAAGCGTATCATAGATGGTAAAATCGTGCAAGAGGGGAGTTTTTCTTTTTTCTGCGAAAATACGGCCACTGCCTCTGGACACAACGAAAATCAGACGGTATTTTTTAATTCGATAAAGGGGGAGATGCCATGCTGTACAGAAAGCCAAGAAATAAGGAGGAGCCGCTCGAATTTGTCGGAGTACAACCGAGAAACAGGCACATCGATGAGATGGTCCGCAAAGTAGGTTATATCGGCGTGATGTTCAACAACGACGACTTCTTCGACGCGGTGATCTGGGCCTCGAATCTGGTCGACGAATACGAAAAACACTTCGACACGCTCGGCGACCGCGTGGCGATCCCCTTCGACGAGCTTGGCGATTTCAAAAAGGCCGAACTCATCGACGCTTACCTCCTTCTGATCGTTTACTACTACAGAAAAGGCAACTTCCGCGTGCTGGAGTCGCTGAAATCGCGTTTCATGACTGTGGCTAAATTTCAAAACCTACCCAAAGAGCACGTTTCGGTGATGCGAAATTGGGACGACTATATGGCCGATGTGAAGAAAAAAATGGAGCAGGACGATTACAGCGCCCCCGACATCGGCGACCTCGGCGGTACGGAAGACCTGTTCGAGTACTACAAGGGCGTCGTCGAGAAGGAGCAACAGGCCTTCAAAGATGAGATGCGAAAAGAAAAGGGCCTCAGAGTCGATTGATTCCAGCCGAATGTGCCGCACAAGTGTTGACAAGGCCTCGATCAATCGCTAAAATCTAGCCTCGTCGGGTGATTAGTTCAGAGGTAGAACGCTTCCTTGACACGGAAGAGGTCAGAGGTTCGATTCCTCTATCACCCACCAGCTAATACCAAGGCTTCAGGGCATTTCGCCCCGAAGCCTTTTTTAATAATCTGCTCCAAATCTGCTCCAAAATTTTTCGTCATAAATTTACAAAAGTCGGGTGCCTTTTTTGACTCTCCTCAAAAATAAATCTATTCTTCTCTCGAATAAACTATAAGACATTTCTTTGTGCCTTGGCGGGCTGAAAAACAATATCGGATTGATGGCAAAATATTTTTCCTGGCAGGCGACACACTCCGTTGCCTCGCAGGGAGACACGTAGTTTTACCTACTCACAGCCGTGCAAAACTGCCCACGCTTGAATTACCCAAAACTCATGAAGCCTTCACCAGTACATTCTTACAGCATCAGTATAATCTGCCGCGCCCTTTCCCCTCTCATATACAGGCGCTTTATCAACACCCCACCTCACCAGCCGTATCGTGAACCACAACAAAGCGCTGCGGTTTAAGGGAGTGATTGATATGACAAGCGCGATTAACGTTTCGGTCGAGAAGGGTTTCCTTCGGGTCATCGGCGAAATACCCGTGACAAGCTCGAAGGAGGAGTTGGAGGCATTCGTCTCGGATATCAACTGGAGGCTGCTCGGGGACAAACAAACCCCGAAAGCGCCTTCATTCGGACTGCGTACCAGGGAACTCACGGAGGCCGACGCCGCGATTTACATCGGGCGCTCTCGTTCATTTTTGCGGAGTTGCCGTCATGAGGGAAAGAGGGGCAAGCGCCCAAGAGGGCCGAAATACACGCGCGACAGCGCGCGCTCCATCAGATACCCGGTCGAGGAGTTGGACAAGTGGCTCGCCGGTCGCGCTCTTTATGAGGCCACATGCGAGGAGATGGGCGACGAAGAGCAATAGCAGCCGCTATCGCTCTGGCTCAGAGATTCGTAACAAAGAGCGTCGGAACTCCGAAGAGGAGGCCCCAGAGGTTGACGGTATTGCGCTGGGTGATTGGCAACGACGTATCACGGCACCACCAGAGATTCGCAATCGAGATGAGCATATCCGGTTTGCGCCGCATTGAGACGAGGTACGGCCACGTCAGATAAGCCTCGTAGCAGATGACGACGGCGACCTTTCTGCCGTCCAGAAGTTCGAGAATGCCGTCGTCCAGCAAGTGTAGGTTCGCACCCGTTTTGGCGAACGGGCCACGGTACATTGAGTAGGGGACGGGAATTCTTTGAGGAGTGACCGTCACATCTCCTTTGTGTAGCATGATCGCCACGTTGTCGTACTTTCTTCCGTCCCCTGTCGGTATCTCCCCGCCAAAAATAATCGTCGTATCACCGTCGTTGACGAGCTTGCCCAACTCCTTGCGCCAAAGATCGAGACCGGACGGGTTGACGCGCCCCGCTATCGTCTCCGGCAGGACGACGTATTTAGCGTCTGAGTTCTTGAGGTCGCGCTTGCGGAGATCGGCAAATACGTGTTGGATTCTTTCGTAGTCGTCTGCAAAGTCGTAGCTGCCGCTGCCGAGTCGCCCAATAGAGGTGTCGATGGCGATAAATCCGTCCGGCTTCGGCGGGAGATACCAACCGTCGTTCGGGAATATAGTGAAGGCGACTATGACACAGAGAAGGGCACAGGCGATTCGCTTGGAAAAGGCGCATAGAACGAGCAGGAGAAGCGTAACTCCCATCCCGAGGCATCCGAGCCCCTTGAACACGGTTCCGGCTGCCATGAGAGGGTTTACGATGCCTATGAGCGATATCGGCGGCAGGACAAAGGATGTCAGAAAAGCCAGAATCAGGCCGAGGGCTTTTTTCTTCCTCTCTCGGCTCCAGAAAACCAAGAACGGCAGCGATACTCCGAGCGGCATGAGGAAGTAGACAGTGGCAGCTTGGATAAACGTGTGGTTTTCTGATAGAAACACGGCGGCTCCCGGCAAGAGCCCTCTGGATACAGTGAGGAAGTATGCGAACATCACGCCGAACGCCGACGCTCTGCTGCTCGCCAAGCACCAGAGAACCGGCACGGCCAATATCGGCGTCGCGAGTCGCGGAATGCTCGAAAGCCCGAGGTATCCGATGATTCCCGCGATGCCGATGAGTATGAGATCGTTTTGTTTCTTTGAAATTTGCATTTTGCCGCCTCCCGTAGATCAACGTACATCCATCATAGAGGCGGCAATGGGGTCGGTGGATAAAAAACGCGGTCGTTCGGGCTTGGTTTTGTGAAGACGAGATGACGAACGGGTTATTATTCTTGCAACCCCGCCGCTTTGAACATGCGTTCGTAAATCTCCCGGATGACCGGTTGCTTCCTGGCGTTGTACTCCGTCACGTCGCTTGCGCCCCGCACGGCGTCGAGTTTCGTTTGCTCGTACAGCTCCCGGTCGTCTGGATGGGATTTCAGCCATTCTCGAAACATCCTGTGTCGGATGACCTCCGGGCAATCCGGGCCGAATACGTGTAAGTTGACGCGCGGCTCCGCCAGACGAAAACAGCGGTGCTGATGCCAGCTCGGTTCTCGAATGTACAGGTCGTAGCCGAGTTTTTCCAGTTGCGGGGCGTATGATGCTTCGTCCGTTGTGTCGGCAACTGTCAGGTCGATGTCTATGACGGGTTTGGCCGCCAGCCCCGGAACGGCAGTCGAACCGACGTGCTCGATAGAGAGCGCGGTATTGCCCAGCGCTGCTTTGATTTCTCGCTCCAGCCTTTGAAAGATTGCAGGCCAGTTGGAATCATACGGGATGACCTCGATGTTTTCCGTCGGCGGGTTTCCATGAACCCAAGGGTTTTCGTTCGGCGGCGCGTCGTGGTGTCGGACGATCGCTTTCGCGTCTGTCATGATCTGTCCGTCCTCAAATAAACCATATACCGCAATATTTTCTCGATCATGCCCGCACCTCGATGATTGTCGTTGTAACAAGAAATGCCGGGTAATCGTATCACATCGGCGTGTGCGGGGCATATCGTTCATAAAACCGACCGTTTCCGCAACGAATCTGTCAGGAACACCCCGCTCGTTTACGCTATCATCTCAGGAGAACGGAGGTTTGCGGCAATGGATACGATGGCACGAATGAACGAAGCGCTGAAATACATCGAGGGCAACCTTGACGGAGAGATCGACTTCGGCGAAATGTCCCGCATCGCGGGCTGTTCGGAGCATCACTTCCGGCGGATGTTCTCGTCTCTGGCGGGAATACCGCTCGGGGAGTATGTCAGACGCAGGAGGCTTTCGACTGCGGCGGCGGAGCTGCTCCGCAGCGGGGTGCGGGTAATCGATGTCGCGTTGAAGTACGGCTACGATTCGCCGGAAGCCTTTGCCAGAGCTTTTCATGCGATGCACGGCATAACGCCCGGTCAGGCCCGAAGATGCGCAGCGCCGGTCATGAAAGCATACCCGCCCGTGACCTTCCAACTCACTGTGAAAGGAGGCTGCATCATGGAATATCGAATCGTTGAAAAGGGCGCGTTTTCCATCGTCGGGTTCAAAAAGAGAATCGCGTTGCAGTTCGAGGGGGTCAATCCGCAGATGGATTCCCTCGTACAGAGACTGACTCCGGAGGTCGCTGCGGAGCTGAAATCGCTGTGCGACGTGGAGCCGTCCGGCATCTTGAGCGTCTCGACGAACTTCGCGGAGCGCACGGCAGAGGGGAGTGAGCTGGACCAGTATATGGGCGTAGCGACGACGAAAGCGCCACCTGCGAGATACGACACACTTCCGGTGGAGGCGTCCGCCTGGGCGGTCTTCACGTCCATCGGCCCTTTCCCGAAAGCCTTGCAGGACACCTGGGCCGGGATTTACGCCGAGTGGTTCCCGACATCCGGTTACGAGTCGACCGGCGGCCCCGAAATCTTGTGGAACGAAAGTCCGGACACCTCGAAGCCGGATTATAGAAGCGAGATTTGGGTACCGGTCAAAAAAATTGCGAGGTAGTAGGTATCGACGGCAAAATATTGAATCGTCCTCGACCGGAAAACCCGAAATTTTCAGCTATACTGCGAATACCGATTTATATGCAGGGGGTGCTTCCATTGAAACCTGTAGAAGTATTGAAAGCGTTCGTCGATGCCTTCAACGAGGCGGATGTCGATGCGCTCGCGAATCTGTACGACGACAGCGCCGTCAACCATCAGGTCGCAAACGAGCCGGTTGTCGGGAAAACGGCGATTCGCGCGATGTTCGAGCGCGAGTTTGCGACAGCCGAGATGGTCTGTATCGTGGAGAACATCTACGAGGACGGGCAGTGGGCGATCATGGAATGGAGAGACCCGCTCGGCTTACGAGGCTGTGGCTTCTTTCAGGTCGTTAATGGCAAAATCGTCCTCCAGCGCGGCTACTGGGATAAACTCTCGTTTTTTAAGCAACACAATCTGCCGGTGGAATAAGCCATGTCCGAATATCGTTTCCGTCCCGCAACGACGGATGATTTGCCGATTCTGAAGGGCATCGCGCGGGACGTTATAGAATCCTGCTACGCTTCGTTTTTAAGCCGGGAGGCGATTCGGGGTTATATCGACAGCGGCCAGTCGGATCGGGAAATAGAGGACGGGGTGAGCGGCTGTGTCGTGATGCTGGATGGCGACGAGCGAATCGGGTTCGCAATCACCAAAGAGTCCACGCTGCACCTGCTGATGATCGCCCCCGCAAGGCAGAATCAAGGGTGCGGCTCGGAGCTGCTGAGACACGTAGAGGACGGCTTATTCGACCGCTACGAAACGATTTATCTTCAATCGTTCGCGCGGAACTGCCCCGCGAACCGCTTCTATGAGAAAAACGGCTGGATGACCGTCCGAGAGGAGTATCTCCCGGAGATGGGGCTTGAAATGCTGTTTTTCGAAAAGACGATTGCGGCAACGGAGCGTTCGTAAAATTCATGAAAACAGATATCGAACCTGTTCGTCATTCGCATTCCTCTCGAAGATACTTGGGGAACGTGGTATCCGTATACTGTACTGCGCCCTCCGCGCCGGTTTTGCCCGCCAGCACCGCGTCGGTCATCAGCGCGAGGTTTTTCGCCCCGGACGCTGAAAAGCCCGCCCCTTCCAGTACCGGCAGCCATTCGTTTCTGGGAATCTGCGACGCGGCGACGGGCCTGCCCAGCGCTTTTCTGAACTCACCGGCAACGTCGTCTGGCGAGTAGGACTCGGGACCGGCAATCTCCATCATCGGCTTTCGCTCTCGCTTTCCCGCGAGGAGATCCGCGATGAATGCTCCGACGTCGGCGGGCGAGATCATGGGGATTTTCATGTCTGTCGGGAAAAAGGTCGGTAGAACGCCGCTCTCCCTGGCGAGGTCCCAATAACCCATCCAGTTGCTGTAATAGTAGGTTGCGCGGACGAACGTCTGCTCGGCGTCCAGCTCTGCGAACGCGTGCTCCAGCATGTAGGAGGCTTCAAGATTCCCCGTGCCGCCCGAATGCTGCGCGCCGAACGAGGAGAGCCCGACGATCCTGCCGACTCCGGCGACCTGGATCGCCTCACGGTAGTTTTGCAGGACGATCCGCGTATCCCCCAAAAAATCCTCGCTCGCCGGATTTTCCGGCGTCAGCAGGAAGACCGCTTTCGCGCCCCGAAAGGCGCGCTTCAAAGCACCAAGGTCGAAAAAGTCCGCAACCTCTACATCCACACTGCGCTCTTTCAATTCCGCGGCCTTCGCCCCGTTCCGCACGACCGCCCTCACAGGCTGTCCATATTCGAGAAGTTTCTTTACAACGGCGGAGCCGACCCTGCCGGTCGCACCCAGAACGACGATCATTGCCCTCTCCTCGCTTTCGCAAGTTGTATCGCCTCCAATGGTATCCCGGAGTTCGTCGCTGTCAAGGCTTTCGTTCACCGCTACAGCCGTGTATAATCGAAAAGCACGGCATTTTTGATACAACTTAAGTAAAAGGAGTTTTAACATTGGATATCCCACGTATTTTCAATATCACCGAAAGCGCCCACCGCATCCATAACCCGTTCACGCCGGAAAAGCTCGCCACGCTCGGCGCGGTGTTGCGTCTGGAACCGGGGACTCGCGTACTCGACCTCGGCAGCGGTTCTGGCGAGATGCTTTGCACATGGGCACGCGATTACGGGATCGTTGGCATTGGCGTCGACATGAGCCAGTTGTTCTTCAGCCAAGCGAAACTTTGTGCCGAAGAACTCGGTGTCTCGGATCGGGTCGAGTTCATCCACGGCGATGCCGCCGGTTACGTGACCGACGAAAAGGTTGATGTCGCGGCTTGCCTTGGTGCAACATGGATCGGAGGGGGTGCCGGCGGCACCATTGAGCTTCTGGCGAAGAGCCTCCGTCCCGAGGGAATCATTCTCATCGGCGAGCCGTACTGGCTGCGTCTGCCGCCGACCGAGGATATCGCCAAGGAGTGCTTTGCCAACGCCATCTCCGACTTTCTGATGCTTCCGGAACTTATCGCCTCTTTCGGCGACCTCGGCTACTACGTCGTGGAGATGGTTTTAGCAGATCGCGAGGGCTGGGATCGGTACGAGGCGGCCAAATGGCTCACCATGCGGCGATGGCTCAAGGCGAATCCCGGCGACGACTTCGCGAAAGAAGTTCGAGCGCAGCTGACTTCGGGACCCAAACGCTACGTTACCTACGCGCGCGAATATCTCGGATGGGGCGTGTTCGCCCTGATGGCGCGGTAAGAAAAAAACATGATTGACGTACAGCCCTGGATGCAAGAGGCCGTAGCACTTTTACGGGAACAGTTCGGCCCTCGTTTGCTCTTCGTCGGATTGCAGGGCAGCCATCGCCGAGGTGAGGCGCGGGAGGACAGCGATATTGATATTATGACCATCCTGGACACGTTAGTTGTGGACGATCTCGCCGCATACCGTGGAGTGTTGCGCCAGCTTCCCGAGGGCGAAAAAGCGGGTGGATTCACCTGTGGGCGACAGGAATTGCTGGCATGGCCCCCGTTCGAGCTGTTCCAATTCGCGCAGGACACGGATGCTTATTACGGAGATTTGCAGACGCTCCTCCCGGAAGTGACGCGCGCGGACACCGTAACGGGAGCAAGAGCGGCTGTGTCCAGCCTTTACCATTTCGCCGTGTATCTTTATCTGTCCGGTGATCCAACAACGCGAGCAGACGATCTGAAAGGCTTGTACAAAAGCTTCTTCTTTGCCATGCAGGTTGTCGAATATCTTCGGCACGGCGTCTATGTGAAGTCGAAAAGAGATTTATTCCCTATGCTTTCCGGTGCCGAGGCCGAGTTGCTGCACCTCAGCATGGACACGGCTTACTGCGAAGAGCGCAAGCAGAGCAAGCCGGATGAACTTTTTCAGCTTTTGATCGAATGGGCAGGCGCTATGTTGCGCGAATTGGCAAGGTAGAATGATTCGGTAGACGGGCCAAAATAACGATCCTGACCTGCATCAAAAAGGGTTCGTGCAGGATGTGCCCACACGAACCCTGATTTTCAGAATGTTAACTCAAGCAGATTGTCGCTCTTCTCCGGCGGTTTGATTTTCGACCGCCTGTCCATCTCGGCGTCCAGGAAGTATAAAACCTGTGTGCCGTAAATTGCCGAATATCCAGCCGGGAAGATGAGCATGTTCCCGGCGTCGACGACATCGCCGTTTGAATCCTTGCGCAGGCCGGGGAGTCTTCTGCACTCGTCCGGTGTCATCAAGGGGCGCTGCACTTCCTGGAGTGAGGTCTGGCGGGATTTATTGCCGAATAGCTTGCCTTCTTGTGTTGACTCCGAGAAATTTTCCTTTAAAACTGTTGTTTGTCCTGTCGATTTCGATAAATATTCACAAGTTTCAAAGTCATTTGGTGCGAATGCCACTTGAATGTGGCATCCAACTCGAATACTTTCTTCTTTCCCATACGCTTTATAGAGCTGCGGCAGGCCCTGAACCATGATGTAACTTTTGAGTCCGTAACCGCCAATGAACCCCAGCGCACGCTCGAACAAGTCCATCTTGCCAAGGCTGGGGAACTCGTCCAGAAGCAGTAACAGGCGATGTTTGTATGCTTCTGTGCTTCGTCCCTCCTTGAACTCCATCTTTGCAGCGAGCGTGAAGATGACCTGGGTCAGAACCAATCTTGTCAGGGGCATCAGGCGCAACTGGTCGTTGGGGTTGATGACGAGGTAGCAGGAGACGGGATCGTCGTGGTTCATGAGCTGACGAATCTTGAAGCTGCTCCTGCTCGTGTTGCGGGCTACGATGGGATCGCGAAAGAGCCCCATGTTGGATATGACCGTGGAGAGAACGCTTCCCGCCTCCTCGTCCGGCTTGTTGAGGATGCTCTGCGCCTCCTGCGCGACGATGGGATGGACGAGCGGCGCGACTGCCTCGTCGCCGTTCTGACGAATGATTTTCTCGTAGCCGAGGTGCGGGTACTCCTGCCAGCCCTGGACGACCTTCTTCCACTCAAGTCCCGGTTTCGAGAGTTCGGTCAAAACGTCGGCGATGCCCGGACATCCGCGTCCCTCTATCTTATGCCTGTAGAGCAGGTGCGTGATCGCGCCCAGCATGAAGCTGGAGGCCGTCTTCGACCAATGATCCTCAAGCCCCTTTCCCTGCGGGTCTACGATGATCGACACTATTTGCTGAATTGTTGCTGTCTCGGTGTACGATCCGATTGGAACCAGCTTGAAGACTTCTATTTCGGGGTTTTTCGGGTCGGGGCGTCTCTCACCGGGTGCGAAGTCGAAATCCAACACGACCTCTTCCAGTGGGTTGAACGTCGCGGACGTGCCCTTGTCGATGGCGTCGGGGTCGGTGAAATCTAGCTTGAGGATTTTTTGCTTCAGCTCCTTCGCCCGATAACCTGCCGAGAGCGCATGATTCTCGGATTTGATGTCGAGCACGAAAACGCTCTGCTTCCAGCCGTCCAGCAACGTCGGCAGTACAAGGCTGATGCCCTTGCCCGATCTGGTCGGCGCGTAGCAGAGCACATGTTCTTTTCCCCCGTGGCGAAGCATTTTGACATCCTTCCCTACCTTCACGCCACCGACGACGACTCCCTCCTCGAAAGAATCTCCGTCGTTATCCAATAACCCTGCGTCCTTTATCTCCCTCAGCGTCGCCCAATGCGCCGAGCCGTGCAGGGACTCCAGACTCTCGCTCTTGCCGGTCATGTAGAACTTTCTCGCGGCGAAGACGGCGATCAGGAGGCCGCAGGAGAAGACGAAGGCGCTCATCGCGGCGACGGACGAGCGGGATTCCTCGTAAGCGGACATCAGGGTGTAGAGCCAGAAGGGCGCTTTGAAGAGCGGGTACAGCCGAAACCCTCCCAGTGAAATGTACCAGCCGAGATACGGGTGGTAATCGTAGGCGTGGGCGATGTACTGCGCCGTGATTTGCAGGTTCACCAGCGTGCAGAGGACGAAGGCGATGATCGCCTTCGTCCGGTAGCTCATTCCTTCTTTCTTCAAGCCCTGGAAGGAATAATCGCGCGTCCTTACTACATTCCGTGCCATTATCTCTTCATCCCCTCTCTGGCGAGTTCAGCCTTCTTCGCCTTTTCTGCGGCGCGCCCCTGGACGACGCTGTCTCCGTCCTCGTTCACAGAAAGATTCACGTCGTCGCCGATGTTCAACGAGGATTTTGCAGCGATATCCCTAACCGTGTGCAGAACCGCGTGGTTGTCCGATATTACCTGAATTGCGGTTTTATCCGGGCCGTTGTCCAGAACGCCGACGATTTTCCCGCCGTAGGTCTTGTCCGGCTGGGCGTTGGTGACGATAGCGCCGCTGCCGAGATGTTTTTTGGCGGCCTCACGCGCCTCGGTGAACTTGCTCGGTGCTGCGCTGGTTTCATGGCGCGTCGCCGACGCTCTCAGCTCGTTCACCTGTGTCGCGGCTTTCGCCGTCGCCGCGACAACCGTCTCTTGCGTTGCCGAAAGATCGGCGTTGGGCCCGCCAAAAAGGTTGAAGTCGGCTCCTCGGGGAACAGTGACGGCTTCGGCGACAATCTCCTGCGCTTTTTGGGCTTCGATGCGCTGCTGCCCGGCACGAAATAAGTTTTCCTCCCTCTCCTGTGTCATGCTGCCGATGACGCTCTTCGCGATGTGGCTGCCGTCCCTGGTGGCCTTGTAGAGTTGAGAGGGGTCGTGGTGGATGCTCGACGCCCAGGATTTCGTCGGCAAGCCCTCTGCCTGCTCCACCGGGAGACCGGCTTCGCGCATGACGACGGTCGAGGCGATGTTGTTGCGCAGGGCCATCAGCTCCGGCGTGTGGACATCCCGCCTGTAGCCTGCTTCCTCCGCGAATTTGGCGACGAGCTTTTTGATCGCGTCCTGAAAATCCTTGACGCTGCTGCCAGATTGAACATCGACACCGGCATTTTTGAGCATCTGTTCCGCTTTTTCCGTTCCGACAGCCGTAAGCGGCGATTCAGACGTTGGCAATTTCGAGAGGTCGCCGCTCAACTGCTTGACGTTGAAAACGGTATAGACCTGCGCCTCCACTTTGCCGCTCTCCTTCTCCTGCCAGCGCTCCAGCGGAACGCCCCGCTCACCTTTGCGCACCCAGAGGCCATGCTCGTTCGCGGCGCTCGCCGTGATGAAGCGAGGGTCGTCGTAACTTTCCCTCGCGCACTTTTCGAGAAGGTAGAGCATGTTGACGCCGCCGTATTTGCCGCCGGAGACGGCACTCTGCACCGGAGGGATCGGCAACTTTTTATCCTGCCAAGGAACGACGCCTTGACTGAGCGAGCCAGCGACCCGCTCGGCAAATTCGTCACGCATTTTTTCCACACGCGCCTTCGCGCCTCTTGCCTCTGTCTGTGCCATAACGGTTATCTCCTCTCCCTGTCGATCCAGCTTTTTATGAACATCTCGTCGGCAACGTCGTCCCCTGAGTTCCGGGTGACGATATCGCTTTCCTGCGGCGTGTCCGTGTTATCCGGCGCGCACATGATCTCCAAAATTTCCTTCAGCTTTCTTGCTTCCATTGAGATTCCTCCGTTATTCGAGAAAATATTTGCCCGTTCATCGTTGCGGCTCTGTCCCGTGCTACCTCCGTCATGTTTGTTGAGCCTTTTGGATTCGATTCGCAGGCAGATTTAGCGTAAACCCGCTTTGGGGGGCTGTTGATATTTTTTACAGCGGATAAGAGTTCGATATCGTTGACGCTGTTCGATGCGCTGCATATACTGAACAAAACTTACCGGCACATGAAAAAGGAGGCATACTATGAGGCATTCAAAATTCATTGCTTTGATTCTGGCAACTGTGTTGGTTCTGGTATTTGCTCAAATCGCGTTTTCTGAGACTGGAATCCAAACTATCGGTGCCAAAAATTTCTGGCAGGAGTTCGAGGACGACAGGGAGAAGGCCGAGGCCAAGTACATCGGGCAAACGTTGAATTTTACCGGCGTGGTCACGGGTACCGGCATCAGTATCTATCTGACTCCGAACGTCATGCTCTCCGACAGCCCCAATGGCCGAACCCATCTGGTCTGTGTCCTCCCAAGAGCCGATGTCGGCAAGTTGTCCGAATTCAAAAAAGGCGAGCAGGCTACTCTGATGGGCCGCGTCTATCGCAGCAAATCGGGCGGCAGTGTCGTAATCAAGGAGTGCAGGCGGGTTGAGAGCTGACGCAAGAAAGGAGTGTATCTCATGTGGGTTGTATACGCGCTGCTATCGGCCCTTTTCGCGGCGCTGACGTCGATACTCGCAAAAGTGGGAATACAGAACGTCAATTCGAACTTGGCGACGGCGGTTAGAACGATCGTCGTACTGATCATGGCGTGGGGCATTGTATTCGCAACGGGCAAGCAACATGAAATCGGCGGGATCACTCAAAAGAGCTTAGTGTTCCTTGTTTTATCCGGCATAGCCACCGGATTGTCTTGGCTCTTCTATTTCAAGGCTTTGCAGATCGGGGATGCGTCGAAAGTCGTCCCGGTCGATAAGTTCAGCGTTGTCATCAGCATGGTCTTGGCGTTTGCCGTATTGGGAGACGCAGTCAGCGCAAAGACCATAGCGGGCGGCGCGCTCATCACGATCGGAACGCTGGTGCTCGTGCTGTAAATAAACGTACAACATATAACGAGAGGGGCATTCTCATGAAACTATCTATCCTGTACTACTCCAAGAGCGGCAACACGATGAAAATGGCTGGCGTCATCGCCGAGGGAATGACGTCGGTGGAGGGCGCGGAGGCCAGGACGTTCTCCATCGGGGAACTGGACGAGGACGCGGATCACGGTTAAGCTGAGCGACCGGATTCATTTACAGGTCAATGACTCTGGGGGCGACGGCGAGACGTACGGCCCCTACTCGTTCGACGTCGACACGGAGCGCGAGCGGGAGGCCATGATCGAGCGCTACGAGGCGGCCGGGCGTCGCATCGACGCGTATATGCTGCGTTCGAAAGGGGAGATGCCGCCCCCCAAAGAATACCTCAGAATGATGCAGGAGGAGGGTTTCATGAAAAAAACCAGCGACGACAGTTTCATCAATTACCTTGATTCACTTCCGGATTAGCGGCCTGCCGGGCCCATAAGGGTAGTGGCATACTCTGCTTATCCGCAAAAAATAGGAGGAAGCGACATGACGAAACAAAAACTGGCAATAGCGGTAAACGGCAGCCCGCGCAAAGGGCGGAACACGGATACTCTACTGCAAAAGGCGCTCGACGGCGCAAAATCGGTCGGCGCGGCGACGCGGACGATCCATCTGTACGACCTCGCGTTCCGCGGGTGCGTCAGCTGCTTCTCGTGCAAACGAGTCGAGACGTACAGGGACGGCAGATGCGCGATGCGCGACGACCTCTCCCCCGTTCTGGAGGAGGTCATGAAGGCGGACGCGCTCTTCCTGGGCTCTCCGATCTACCTGTCGGACGTCACGGGTGAGATGCGCTCATTCATGGAGCGATTGCTCTTCATGAACGCCACGTACGACAGCCAAGAGCTTTCGATCTTCAAAGGGTCGATATCGTGCGGTTTCATCTACACGATGGGAGTCCCGCTCGACATGATGAACGAGTGGGGATATCCCAAAATATTCGAGTCTCACATGACGTTTTTAAAGTTGTTGAACGGAAGGACGGAATACATCGCCGCCAACGACACGTACCAGTTCGACGACTACTCAAAATATCACGCGCCCCGTTTCGACGAAGCGCACAAAAGAGAGGTCCGCGAGAGGGACTTCCCCAAAGACTGCGAACGAGCCTTCGAAATGGGCGCGCGGCTAGCTGGGTAGAGCGAGGGGGTGCGAGAGAGACACCCGCACCCTGCCGGTCATCCTGAGCGAGAAGTAGTGGCATGGCAACTCGTAAATCGCAAGCGTCAAACCTAAGCTCACCTAGCTCTCCATCAATATTCACGCTATCCTATCCCCCGAGTCGAGAAGCGAGAGTAGGATATCGCTACTTCGCTCAACGGTCGAGGTGAGGATGGGTTTGGCGCTTACGAAGTTTCTACCTGCTCATCGAGGCGGCTCTGGCCTGAACCTCCTGTGCGTTTGCCGAGCCTCGCAAATTCAGGTCATAAGCGATTTCAACAAACCCAACATCCAGCGGTTCATCGATATTTTTCAGAGCGTGGATGATGCCGCGCCCATCGTCGATTTTCTGCACGGCATACGCCGCGCCCATCTCCACGATTTCACCGGAGTACGTCTTGCCCTCCATCGCGTCGGTTACGATGGGAACGTCGCCGAGTTTTGCTTTTGCCGCAATGATGACGTTCTTGCGATCCTCCTGTATTTCCGCTTTGGACAATTCTTTCTGTTGGCGTATGTCTTCAAATCGAACGATGTTATCCGCAAAACTTTGTGCGTCGTCTCCGGTTTCGACTAGAGTCTCACGAGTCTCATATTCCGTAACGCTCGTCGTTTCGGTTTCGTCGAACGCCGTTCCGTTTGCGGTCGGACGCCTGAACAGCGAATCCTCGTCCAGCCCGGCCTCTGTAAGTTCGTTCTGAAATTCGTACTCCTCGTCCTCGCCAAGCGTCAGCCCCTCCTCCTCTTCCTCGCCGCCGCGACTGTGATTGCTGATGTTCAATTCCAGATTCAGCTCGGCGAGCCGGGCGGATTTTTCGGTCAACTCCTGCTCCTGAGAAAACGGCTTCTCAAGCTCGGCTTGCGCGAGCTGAACCTGGTTCACGGCCTCTTTCAACTCCGTCTGCGTTTTTTGCAGTTTCTCCTCAAGGCCGTTCAGCACGTTATTGATGCGAGTAATCGTCCCCGATTCGCTGTCGCCGACGTTGATCCGGTGCTCCTCGTTGCCCTTTATCACCATCTGCGTTATGGCAAAGTGAGGGTTGAACTCCACGGTCATCTCAAAGCCGCGATACGAGCCTATTTGCATCGGATGAACGTCGACGTAGCCTCGAATCTCCTCCATCAGGGCCTTGCCTGCCTCGTCGCGCTTGTCGTAGGCGACGCCGGATATCGTCATCGGAGAGAATTCTTTGACGGATTCACCGGCATTGGCACGGTTCCGCTCGACATCTTGACTCAGTTTTTTTATCCGATATTCCAGCGCGTTTATCGTTCGCGGAAGCTCCTTGCGAAGCCTGTCCTGCAACGAATACTGGCTCTGCTGGTGCCCGGCTTTCGCTACGCGGAGCTTGGCAACCTGCACGTCCAGCTCCATCTTGAGTTTTATTTTCGGGTTACCAGCCGCCAGCGCCTTTATTTCGGCATAGCTCAGGACTGACTCGTCCACGTCCTCGCAGCTCCTGACAGGGTTCTTGTCCGTCATGATCTGCGAGATGAATTTCTGCTTCAACTCCAAAGTTTGAAAGAGGTACGAATCAAAAGTGCCCTTCGTCACGTAGCGGAAAAGCTGTACTTCCGGGTTCTGGTTGCCCTGACGAAGAATGCGGCCCGCGCGTTGTTGGAGGTCACTTGGCCTCCATGGAGCATCGAGATCATGCAAGGCGATGAGCCTATCCTGAATGTTCGTGCCGACGCCCATCTTCTGCGTGGAGCCGAAGACGACGCGCACCTGCCCGCTCCTCACCTTCGCAAAAAGTTCCTTTTTCTGGAGGTCGGTTTCGTAATCGTGGATGAAGGCTATCTCGTTCTCGGGAATGCCCTTCTTCACCAGTTTCCACTTGATATCGTCGTAGACGTTGAATTTTTTTTGCGAGCCCTTCTTAGGTGTTGAGTAGTCGGAAAACACAGCCTGTGTCAGCCGTTCCTCCTTCGTGTCATTCCAAATTTTATAGATGTTCTCCATACAGGCGTTGACCTTGCTTCCCGCCGTATCCGGCAGTTGTTCGTTGATGAGGCGTTGGTCGAGGCCGATTTTCCTGCCGTCAGTGGTAATCGCGAGCATGTTATCCTCGTGCGGCTCTACTCGACGGTCGCGAACAGCCTGCGCGCGTTTGGCGAGGTTTTTGATAAGGGCCTTCTGGATGTTGCTCGGCTCGACGGCGACGGTGGTGTATTTGCCCTCCGGACGGGGAAGGTCGAGCATCTCCGGTGTCTTGATGTCGGCAGCCTCCTTGAAAACCGACATCAGCTCCGGCAGGTTGTAGAATTTCGCGAAGCGTGTCCGAGCCCTATACCCGGAACCCTCCGGGGCCAGCTCGACGCTGGTCGTCGTCTCGCCAAAGACCGACGCCCAACTGTCAAAGTGTTCGAGCCCCATTTCGTTCAGCCGGTCGTGCTGCAAATACCGCATCATCGTAAATAATTCCGTCATTGAGTTGCTGATAGGGGTTCCTGTTGCAAAGACGACGCCGCGCCCGCCCGTGATCTCGTCCATGTAGCGGCACTTCATGTACATATCGCTTGACTTCTGCGCTTCCGTCTGCGGGATACCGGCAACGTTGCGCATTTTCGTCATCAGGAAGAGGTTTTTATAGTTGTGAGCCTCGTCGACATAGAGTTTGTCTATGCCCAGGCGCTCGAAGTCGATAACGTCGTCCTTCTTCTCCTGATCGGTCAACTTCTGGAGCCTGACCCTCAGGGATTTCAGCGTCTTTTCGAGTTTCTTGACGTTGAACTTGGCGCTGTGATCGCCGCGCATCTCCTCGATGGCGTCCATCGTCATGTCCATCTGCTGTTGGATGAGCTGCGCCTGACGCTCGACGGAGACGGGGATGCGCTCGAACTGGCTGTGTCCCATGATGACGGCATCGTAATCCCCGGTCGAAATTTTTGCGCAGAATTTTTTTCTGTTCGCCGTCTCGAAGTCCTTCTTTCGAGCGACGAGGATGTTGGCGTTGGGGTAGAGTTTTTGGAACTCCGCCGCCGTCTGCTCGGTCAGGTGGTTGGGCACGACCATCAGGCTCTTGTTGGAGATACCGAGTCGCTTCGATTCCATGATGGAGGCTATCATCTCGAACGTCTTGCCAGCGCCGACGCAGTGGGCCAGAAGCGTATTGCCGCCGTAGAGGGCGTGCGCGATGGCGTTCGTCTGATGCGGATTCAGCTTGATGAGGGGGTTCATGCCGGGAAAGGTCAGGTGCGAGCCGTCGTACTCGCGCGGGCGAATCTGATTGAACGTCTCGTTGTACTTCTCGACAAGAGCCTCCCTGCGGTCGGGGTCGCGGAATATCCAGTCCTTGAACGCGGTTTTTATCGCCTCCTGCTTGATTTGAGCTGCCGCCGTCTCCTCGCCGTTCAGGACAGGGCGCTCCTTGCCGTCCGGCCCCATCTCCATATCGTGAACGCGGACGTCCTGTAGATTGAGCGTGGCCTCCAGGATGGCGTAGGCGCTCACACGCTCGGTGCCGTAGGTGGAACTCGCCTGTACGCTGCCGGAGTCACGGCCCTTGTTCGTGATGTTCCATTCGGAAGAATGGCTGGAATACTGCACCTCGATGGTGTTGCGCAGCCGCCAGGGCGTGTCGAGGAGTTCGTGCATGAACTCCTCGACGTACTTTTTGTCGACCCAGGTCGCGCCGAGCCGCACGTCGATCTCGTGGGCTTCGAGTTTTGGTGGAAGCGACGCTTCGAGTGCGGCCACGTTTTCCGCGAACAGCTCAGGTTCGCGCTCGGCGTATTCACGAGCAGCGAGTAACTTTTTTCTGATATTGCCGGAGAGGTATTCGCCTGCGGTCTCGTAGTGGAGGATTGTCGCTCCGTCGCGAACCTCGCTCTTTTCAGGATTCGCGAAGACGATGCCCTTCAGGTCGGATAAGATTTTATCCCGTTCCAACCCCGTGAGCGAAGACATGTAGTCGAGGTCGATCTTCGCTTTTTCGGAGATGGAGAGCAACAGCGCCTCGTTCGCGGTTTCGACGCGATCCGGGACGGCATGTCCTTTGACCGTGCGCTTGGTAAAAATATCGGCTTTGCGCTCCAACTCTTTTTCTTCGTTCAGGACTTCGAGCGTGGAGAGAAGGTAATAACCGGAGTCGTCCTCCATCGCCCGCGCGTTCGCGCGGTCGTTGATGAGACCATATGTCGCCGTGAAGCTGTCGTAGGCGGAACTCAGCTCGCCTTGCAGCTTCGCCAGCTCGTCGTCGCCGCACTCGCGGTACTGCGCGTCGATGAGCGTCCGCGTGCAGTCGCGAAGTTCTATGAGCCCTCTCAGGCGTCCCGCCTGTAGCGACGGCAGCTCGATTTTGAACATGACGGAGTTTTCGCGGTAGTAGATATCGTCGTCCACCAGGGCGTAGCTCCAGTTTCGGACGCCCGGGTCGGCGGGTATGGACTCCCGCGTCTGCTCTTCCGGCTCTGCGGCATAGTCCATGAATTTTCCGTCTATCTTCGACAACGCTGTCTTTAGCTGCACCGCAAGGTTCTTTCCTGGGATGGGCTCGCAGGCCGTTTCCTCGTCGTTGCCGTACATGTTGCGGGAATGGATCATGCGCCCGAGCACCATTTCAGGGTGCGATGCGAAGTAGGAATTTACCGGGATACCGTCCTCGGTCTGCCCGAGATGCACCCAATCCGGCTCTGTCACGATGGGGCGCTCGCGCTTGCGCAGGAATATGATGTCGGCTGTCACTTCGGTTCCCGCATTGTCCTTGAAGGCGTCGTTCGGTAGCCGGACGGCTCCGAGCAGTTCCGCGCGTTCGGCGAGATAGCGTCGTGTCGATGGGTTCGCCTTGTCGAGCGTCCCCTTCGAGGTGATGAACGCCACGACGCCGCCGGGACGAATGTGATCCAGGGATTTGGCGAAGAAGTAGTCGTGAATGTTAATTTTTTGCGCTTCGTACTTGGGGTCGAAGACACGGTAGTTGCCGAACGGCACGTTGCCGATGGCCAAATCGAAGAAATTTTCGCGGAAATTCGTCTCCTCGAATCCCTTGACCTCTATCTTCGCATTCTGATAGAGCTGTCTCGCGATGCGGCCTGATACGCCGTCAAGTTCGACGCCGTAGAGCTTGGCGTCCTTCATGCTCTCGGGCAGCAATCCGAAGAAGTTGCCGACGCCCATCGACGGCTCCAGGACGTTGCCCTTGGTGAAGCCCATGTTTCCCACGGCTTCATAGACGGCGCGAATAACGGTGGGAGAGCTGTAAAAGGCGTTGATCGTCGTCGCCCGCGCCGCTTTGTACTCCTCGGCGCTGAGAAGTTCTTTCAGCTCTCGATATTCCTTGCCCCACGACTCGTTCTGGCTGTCGAACGCCTGCGATATCGCGCCCCAAGAGACGTATTTGGATAGAGTGCTCTGCTCCTCCGGTGTGGCGAGGCGATTTTCCGACTCTATTTTCCGCAGGGTGCGGATGGCCTCGACGTTGTTGCGGTATTTTGTCTTGGCCCCGCCGTAGCCGAGCGCGTCGTCGGTGATGCGGAAATCCAGCTTGGGCTGCGCCGGGGCTTGTGCTTCGTCCTCGCGTAGAGCTTCTGTTTCCGGTGCGGGTGCGAGTTCATCGTTTTTCGGTTCGAGGATGGCGGGTTGCGGCTCGCTTTGCGAAAAGATTTCTTCTCCGGCAACCTTCGCTTGTTCCGCCTGTTCTATTTCCTCAATCTTCTCGATCTGTTCCTCCTCGGATGGAAAGATGGAGAGCTGATTCACGCCGCCGTTCTTATCCCGCTTCCTTGAGGGTTTTTTCGGCGGAACAGACGCGACGGAGGAAGCGGCGGCGGTGCGCTCCGCTTCCTCCGGTCGGTCTTTTGAGAAATTTTCTTCGTTTCCTCTATGTATAGATGAAGAATCTACGCGAAGATGAGTTCCCTCGTCACGATCTCTTCCGCGCGGGCCTTCAAATTCTCCATGCACCCGACCCACGCCATCGGGTCGTTCGTCTTGTCCGGCGCGGGCTCCTTCTCCAGCGTCCTCTCGATGAACAGGTTCACCTGCCGACGCGCCGTCTCGTCCACCTCCTCCAGATGGCTGTACAGCTCGCCCTTCAATTGTAGCGTCGTATATAGCACTTTGTCGTTCGTCTCCAGATGTCGCCGTCTCATCAGGGCGTATTTGCCCAATGGCTTCGTCGGAACGTCGTCCAGCTCTATCGCCGGAATCAGATAATCTCCCGCCTGTACGTACTCTATCTCCATCATTGCTCCTGCTCCTTTCAATTCTGTCGCGAGACTGAATCCAGCGATCCACATTTTTGACGGTGCGCTCTATGTTTCGGAGTATCCCCTCGGATATCTCGCCGACCGCGAGGCCTAACTCGGATATTTCCTCCGGTGTGCTAAAACTCTGGAGTTGCTCGAATGACTCCGGTAATTTTTCCGATGCCTCTGCATCGAGGCCGCAACGGGAGAGAACACAATAGACGACGCTGTCCGATATCAGTTCCCTCGTTTGCGGGTCGTTAGTATAGCTTGACGTGATTTTTTTAACAATACTCGTGAGCTGCTCTTTTGTGTCGGGATCGTCGAAGCCATAAGTTTTCCCGAGCATTCCCTTCACTGGGTTCAGGTGTTCTTCGCCCATTCGCCATATATACGGGGTGGGTTGGCCGATGTGACGCTGGTACGTGTCGCGGACATCGAACACGTATTTGAGAACCGGCTGCTGCCGGTTCGAGTTGTCGATGAGCGCGATGCCCTTGGAGCCGCGTTTCACCCATCTGTGCATCCGTTCGTTCCAGAACTCGATAGAAGCGCAGGCGACGGCCTCGTGCCGCTGCGCGTGGATGAGCATCTGGTCGGCGAAGGAGTATTTGTACATCCTGCCGACGCAGGAGAGGAACGAAGCCCAGGTCGCGGAGTCCTTCGTCACCTCCCCGATGTGCGCGGAGAAGATATCCGCCGTGCGTTGCAGTTTCGGGTTTCGGAATTTGCCATTGAGTAGTTCCATAGTCCGTTTATTTCACCTTCCTTTATATTGCCTTTGTGCCTGCTGCTGCTGTTGTGTCATGCTGCGCCCTTCGAGGCGCAGATATAGGGGCTGATACTGCAAGGCTCTTTGATATTGAATCGTGCCTCGTGCCCCGAAGACGAATTTCTCCGTCGTCTCCGACGCATAGCGACTCCAGTCCCGATTGCGGTATTTGGCGTCGAAAGCCTCTGCGGTCATGTTCTCCCGGCGCATGGCGGGGCCGTTGGATTCGATGGCGTTTTTCACTTCGCTCTGCGAGTAGCCGGTCACCCTCATGCGGATGCCGATCATGGCGTCGATGCGGGAGTAGTCGATCTGCCCGGGATCGCCCATAGATTTCGAGACGATATCGCGGTAGTGAGTCCAGTACGCGCCGTTCGGGTCGTTAGGGCCGTTGGAAGAATTCGAAGCAGAGGCGTTGGTATTTTTCACGATACTCGCCGCCACGCGCTCTTTCGCCTCGATCTCCTTCTGTGCCTTCTGCTGCTGGGCATAAATCTCCCTAAGCTCGGCGCGAGCCTTTTCGCAGATGCCTCCGTTCGTTTCCGTCAATGTCGTTAATGGGTAACTACCGTCCTCGCGCCGATGTTTCGGCTTGCAGTTCGGGAATGGCGGCAGTCGGTGTCCGTGGACGGAGCCGGAGAGCTTCGGGTCGCCGTATTCCTGATTCAACAGCTTTGTCAGCCTGTTTGCGGCTTCGCGGTCTTTTGAGGTGTCGCCGAGAACGCTTGGAACTGTGAGAATCGCCTGATAGTTTCCCGGACTGGACTCGATGACACAGGCGGGAGCGTAGCCGTCGCCTTTCAGGCGCTGCAAATTCTCCGGCGTGAGGTCGTCCACGAGGATGTGGTGTTTGTCTGGGCTCATGGGTGTGACGATGATGTTTTTGTTGTAGTAGCTGAATGCTGAAAATTTTGATATTGCCTCCAATAGCTCTTCTTTTTTCTTTCCTTCATAGCCGCCGTTTTGTTTGTCGAAGAGGAACGCCTTCGTGCCGCCTTTGGTCATCTCCGTTACGACGACGCGGAAGCGCTCGGCCCCAACTGCGTCGGCGTAGTTGCCGACTATTTCTTTTTTCTGCATGTCGTTTCTTATCTGCACCTTCTCCTTCCTTTTTTCCTCGATCTGTTTCGCGAGGTCGGGGTTTGAAATTCTCAAGTTATGCGCGGCTGCGAGTTCCACACACTTACGCTTGTACTCGTCTGTGCCCTGAATCTCTGCGGAGCCCCACTTCTGGTTGGCGAGTTGCAGGGCGGCGAGGATAGCGTCGTCGTTGGTGTTCTCCGCGAGGATGATTTTTTTGCCGTAATCGATGAACCCAGCTTGCTGGCTACCGTCCGCGACATAGGCGACGCCGCCCTTGCTGCTCTGTGCCGGTTTGAATTGGCGTAAGTCTGCATGGGCCTTGGACGTGTCCTGATTTTGATCTAGTGGCGCGCCGAAGATAGCACCCTGGTTGGGGTATCTGAAATTCAGGATGGGTGCCTGCTCGTAGCCCTCTTCGAGCCAACGCTTGAAATTCTTGAAGCGGCGGGGGTAACTCTTGCGAAACGCTTCTATTTCCTTCTTCTGGATGTCGGCGAGGTCGAGCTTTTCACCCTGCTGCTTTGCCGCCATAATGCTGCGCTGGCGGTTGAGAAGTGCGCCGCGCCCTTTCCACGAACCGGCGAAGGCTGTCTGACGTTCGTTTTTTTGAGCGTCGTGCAGTTCGGCGCGTTCTTTTTTGTGACGTTCTTTGAGTGCCTCCAATGCGTCGGATTTGTCCGTGTAATACTGGCTACGCGCTGCGGAATATCGCTCCCAATCCGATTTGACGCCGCGTTTTTCAACCTGCTCGACAGGCTCCGGCTGCCGTTCTGTGACGATGATGTTTTCGGGGCGCTGTTCATAGGCCCCCAACCGCTCGCAAAGTTTTGACAGGCTGATGTCGCGCCCCGCCGTCGAGGCTTTGACAGCCGTGTCGCCGATCCACAAAATAGCGCCGCTGCCCTTTTTCTCGAAAGCGATGCCCTGTTCGGCAAGGCGGCTGTGGAGTTGCTGCCAGTTCGGAGCTTTGCGAATGATGTCGGCGGCGATCTCCTGCGCGATACGTTCGGCGCTCTTGGTGGCGGTATGAACCTCGCCATCCTTCGCGTTCTGCGAGATGGCGCGGTCGCCGGATTTTTTCTTCTCGACGATCTGGCCGTCGTCGGTGACGAGGAAAAATCCGTTTTGCTCGACCTCCCAACCCTGCGCCAGTTCGATCTTCCTCGCCGCCAACTCCGTAGCCTTGTACGTCCAACCGTTCGCCGGGAGGACTGCTTTCAGAGTCTCGGGGTGAATTCGGTTGACGACGACGTGGACGTGTTGGTTCTCGGTATCCCGCTGAAGAACCCATAATGCCTGGCAATCCTGCAAATTCAGCTCTTGCAGCAGGATTCCGACCGCCTCGTCGACCTGGGCGTCGGTGGGCAGTTCGTGTTCGCGCCACGACAAGATGGCGTGAAAGACGGGGTCTTTGCAGCGTTTGTTGTCCGTCGCAAGGGCCTCCATCTCGATTGCCGCCGTTTCTGCGGAAAGGATGTGCTGGTAGCCGACGTGCGCGGTTTTCAAAGAATCGTGGGTGAGACAGTAGGAGACTAGGTCTTTGAAGCTACTCTTGCCATCGTTCCGTTTGTCAGGGATTTTGCCGATCACTGCTCTCGATTCCTATTACTGGAAAATTCTTCGTTCATTTTGTGAACGTAATTGCTGATCTCGTCGATTGCCTTAGAGGTTTTCGCGCTGTATGCGCCCTTGCTCTCGTTGTGAATATGCTTGAGGAGGCCGCCGATGCGACGTAGCTCCGACAGCACGCGCAGGTCGGTCTTGGCCGAAACGCGCTTGCCGAGACCGCGCTGACGCAAGAATGAGGATACCGACAGACCGCACAGGTCGGCTTCGTCGGCGAGAAATGTCTGCTCCTCCTCGGTTACTCGAAAGGAAATTCTGATGGTTCGTTTTTCGTGATTTGGTTTCATGCTTCGCCTCCACAATCGTTTTTTCGATTGTATGGGCGGTTTGGGGGGCTGTTGATAATTTTAGATCGTTTGAAATGGTAACTTCAGGAATTCATTGAGCACAGAGGGTAGACAGGTTTTCTAGGACTTTTTGATCGTAATCCCGCACCGTTTCGAGAGCAAAATGATTGATGTCTTTCTTTAGTTTAATGCATATGAACTAGGCATTATGTTTTTGAGATATTTATTGTGGGCATACTTTCAGATGTAGACTGTATATTCTCAAGGTGAGGGCGATTGAAACCCTCACCCAATTATTTGTTTCTTTTCAATAGCGGCAGTTCGGCCCGTGCCCATATCCACCATCACAATAGTATCCGCCGTTTCCGTTGTAACGCCAATTGTGACCGCCATCGTTGTGATGACCGTGTGCAAAAGCAGAGCCTGCGGATAAGAACAGTACTATACCGGCTAGGATAGCGAAAACCTTTTTCAAATCATCACCTCCTTTTGTGTTACGGATTTCATGATGAAAGAATACTGCATCTTTATATGAACGCACATTGTCAAAAGCACCAAACTGCATAAGATAGCTAACTCATTTAAAGATGCATTTGGTCCGTTTGCCGTGGAAAAAGTTCTTCTTCCTTTGGCGCAATATGGATTTCATAACATTCTATTTTTTCATCCAGAAGGCGCTGTATTACTTGCAATTCATTGATTCTTATTGTCAGTTGATTTTTGAGTTCAAGCAAAAGTTTTTTCCGAGCTTCTATTGTTTTATCACCGTCGGGAACCATGTCTATGTATTGCGTTAACGTTTTGATAGACATCCCTGCGTCTCTCATCCACTTTATCATGGCAATTCGTTCGCAATCTCGTTCGGCAAATTCTCTGAATCCACCGGAATTCTTCTGAACTCTCGGAAGCAACCCAATTTTTTCATAGTATCGCAACGTGTCCTGTGAGAGCGCAAATTTTTCACATACCTCAGAAATTGTCATTTTTAACCCTCCCACAGGATTTGCTGGAGCTTTGGCGAACGAAAGACCGGAAGGAATCTCTCATTCGCCTTTTTACATGCTCCATTTGATGTCGCAACTCGCCAAAAGTTATTTATTCTTCTTATTTTTCCCTGCGAGGCATAACACCGCCGGGATTAGACCCACCAGAAGCAATCCGCCGATTCCCAAAGCGTTGCAGCCACCGCCGCCTCCGCTGTTATCGCTGCTATTGTTGCCTCCGCGTGTGGAAAGAAGAACGTCCGCTTCGACTTCTCCAACCGTCGGGTTTCGGTCGGACCAACTGTTATCCTCGACGAGAATGAAATTTTCGTTGCTGGCCTTGTCGATTGGGTAATACGACTGATCACCGGATTTCAGCCATACTTTGTCGTGATCCACCAAATTTTGATATTGAATTTCCAGCACTTCGCCACTCTGAACCGTGGACTTCATGCAGAATCCGCCAACAAACGAACTACCGGAGGATAGATCCGCGCTCACGGCGTTGCCGCTGTGATGCTGGCTTAGCTGTTGATTCGTTCCGTTACACCAGACGTTATGGTTTTGGCCGTAATTGTTCTGGTGATCGTAGTGGTGAAAATTGCCGTCCAAATTGTGGTTGCTGCCCCCCGAATGCCCCGGTTCTGGATGGTGCGAACCGCCGTGCGCGCTTGCCATAATTGCTCCAGTCATGAAACAGAATAGTGTGACGAGACAGACTATCAACGCAGTTTTTTTTCTCATCATGATGACCTCCTGCCTGAAATCAAACTGCTTCAATACTCCCCGTGAGCTTGAAATTCGTGCTCTCCGCCATGCTCGGCATGCTCATACGCGCCATTAGGAATTGCTCCTTCTTCCACGCCGTGATGTCCACCGCTGTAGGCGAAAGCAGCGCCTGCGGATACGAAAGCGACGATTGCTGCGGCAATGAAGATTTTTTTCATGTCAATACCTCCTTATTCTCGAAGTCAGCCTGTAAGATGCGTGCTGCAATGTGTAAAAGAATATGTCCTGGCGTACAATTGGTCTATTGTAAGTTCTTTCAGTTTCTGCGCTGTAAGAAGTTACAATGTGAAAAGCGCTCTTATTTGATAATGTTATTTTTATATTTTTTTGCCGCGAAAGGGGAATAGAGATGATAAATATCCTGCTTGCCGACGACCATCCTTTAACCAGGACAGGACTCAAAACCTGGATCGAGAGCGAAGCCGACCTTGACCTAGTCGCAGAGGCCGAGGATGGAGAATTCGCTTGGGAAGCCATATCCAGACTTAAACCCGACGTTGCTTTGTTGGACATCGAAATGCCGCGTTGCAGTGGAATCGAAGTTGCCGAACGCATCTCGAAAGAGCGACTTCCCGTACGAGTCGTCATACTTACAGCATACAGCTCCCATCCGCATGTCATGGCTTCTCTCCGCGCTGGCGCATCGGGGTTTATTCTGAAAACTGCACCATTCAAACAATTACGCGCGGCTATTCACGATGTACATGAAGGAAAATTTTATCTTGATGCCTCCGTGTCTCTTATTTGTAATATATGCGAGGATTTCGAAGCGTTGACGCGAAGAGAAAAAGAAGTATTGCTATATAGCGCGCAAGGTGTTATCGCGCAGGAAGTTGCCGATAAGCTCTCGATAACGGAGCGCACAGTCCACGCGCACTTGACCTCCATATATGGAAAACTTGGAGCCCAAAATAAGACTGAGGCCATCCTGATTGCCCTGAAATGCGGAATCCTCTTTCTCGATCAAATCCACGTCGGTGGCAGGAGGGGTGAAATAGATTGAAGAAAAACGCCCTTTTTTTGCTAATGATACTCGTAACGTCCTTGACACTTATCACACTGGTGGCCTCTGTCTTTGTTTTTCAAAAACAGGATTCAGTTTTGCGTAATCTGTTAAAAGCCTATGTTACGGATATGGCGGATAGCTATTATGAAAATGTGCCGACCGATATCTTTGAAGAAAAAGAACTTGAGGAAGACAACCATCATGCACAGGAACAACGCATGTTTTTCCACATGTTTTCATCCGACCCGTCTCTCAGAACCGGAGGGCTCCTTCTGCTTGATGGCGAGAAACGAGTGATTGGAGGTTCCGAAGGAGCAAACCGGCTACTCGATCTCTGGGGTGAGAAATTGCCGTTAGGAGAAGCGGCAGAGGTTGAAGATTCTTCAGGAAAAACATACCAGATGATCGTTCGCATACTGAAAAACGGACATTATGTTCTTGTCGCGGCCTCTCAAACCAGCGTAATGGCTTCTATGTCCGGCATATGGAATTTCTGGCTAGTTTCGGTCATGCTCACATCTTTCGCTATCCTTATCGGAATTACAGCGCTTTGGAAGTACCTCGTCACACCAATTCGTCATATTGTCGATACAATACAGAATCTTCAGTGGGGGAAGGAAACCCCACTATTTCAGCCCTCCCTCCTCTTTGAGGTCGGCGCTTTAACGAATGTCGTCGTGCAATTGGCCTCGGAGACGATTGACAAGGAGCGTTTGCATGCCCGTTACGTCGGCGATATCGTCCGGGCTACCGAGGAAGCCAGACGCCGTCTGTCGAGGGAGTTGCACGACGGTCCTCTGCAACTGATCGTAGCAGGTATCAAGCACATACAGCTCGCACAAGACGCGATCGGGACAAGTCTCATCGGGAAACGTTTGGATGATGCCGAAGAAATTTCACAGTTCGCGGCAAAGGAGGTCAGGCACTATTGTGACGAACTCTCCCCTTCGTGGCTCACTCTCGGACTGAACACCGCCCTGGAGGAGGTCGGAAATAGGTTGGCAACGACGCATGGGGTAAAAATAAATGTAGAGATTAACTGCAAAGACGACGGCATCCCCAAAGAATACACGCTATCGATCATTCGTATATTGCAAGAGGCGACTTCGAACTCCGTTCGCCATGGCAAGGCGACAAACATCGATGTCAACCTGACGCGCTATGAAGATGATCTTGTTTTCGAGATAAAGGACAACGGGGCGGGATTCGCGAAATTGCCGCCGACCGATTACGAAAAACTAAGATTGGCCGGACACAGAGGACTTTCAAATATCCACGAGCGAGTTCACTTGTTGAATGGCCGCTTGGAAATTCCTCCTATTTCTGCGGGAGGGTGCACTGTAAAGGTATTTCTTAAACTGAAAGAACTTTAATGGTGAGATGGTTTTGCTGGATTGAACGGCATCAGTATTAAACGATGGCCGTTCAATTTGCTCGGACTCAAAAGGGCAAATCCCATTTATGAGCAAATATAGAAGAAAAACGGAAATGATAATGACAATGCATTTTGCGATTTTCATGGATACTCCCAAATTATTATAAAAATAGCACGTCAAGCATGCAACGCGTTACAAATAATCACTGTATGATATCTGATAACCTTTGCATAACCCATCCGATTGTCGGCCATTTGAGAGGCGATAGCCAGACCGCCCAGAGATTCGATAGCCCGTGGAACAGCGTGGCTGTCGATATATTTCCATGCCGCTCCCTCAAATAGCCCATAATGCACCCCGGGAAAAACACAGCAATCATAAAGGGAGCCTTTGCCACAAAGACATGAGACGAGGCAAATATGGCGCTGGTCAGCATAACCGCGAAAATGGGGTGCATTTTCTTCTTGAAGAGTTGTTGGAGCCATCCTCGGTAAAAAATTTCCTCTATGATCGCAGCTGCAATCCCGGCAGACGCAATATTAAGCGTCCTCCCAACGGAGCTGCTTCTGGGCAGCGATTCCCATGGCCAGTTGAGCGAAACCACCGTCAACAGGCCAAGAACGGCAAATGTTAAGGCGAAGCACTCCAAAAGATCCTTCTTCTTAAATTTCCATGACAGTCCAAAGGATTCAGGGTCAATATTTTTCTTGCGACACCAGAAAAACGGTGTGTAGATCAGTAAAAGGCCTGCCAAGATCGGAAGAATGTTCCTTGTAATGAAATCCATGATCACACCCCCATTTATGACATGTTTTCAGACCGCACACCCCACAAACAAAGACTCTGAACCGTCAAGCCGCCGCATCCACAGATTATCGATGCGGCGGCTTTGGCTAGGAGAGTTGAGTATGTTGGATTGTTGCTGCGCGATCTATATGTTTCACCCCGGCTTGCGCGCCGAGTTTGCTGTAAAACTCAATGATGGAATTTTACTATCGGGAGCGAAATCAAGCATTGCAACGGGTTACAGTTTTTGACTTGTACATATGTACAACATGTTGGAAAAGAGCGCTACGATTCGGGATCCTCGCCGCAAATATCGGAACAGCGCTCGACGTACTTGTGTACGGAATTTGCTATCGGGCGAAGAATCAAATTGATGACGACGAGAATGCCTGTCGCGACAATCGGCATTATCAGGTTATGGGAGCTGGATAAGACGCCGATTGCCGCCGTGCACCAAATTGTAGTAGCCGTATTCAATCCTCGAACGTTCGCACCGTCTTTGAAAATAATCGCGCTACAAAGAAACCCGATCCCGGAGATAATTTGAGTCGCCATAGGCGTTTCGTCCGGGGTGTTTACAAGCTCAGGGTAGAGCGAAAACATGCAAGCGCCGAGGCAAACAAGCGCATTTGTCCTAATCCCTCCAGGGTGTCCGGTGAACTGTCGTTCCAGCCCAATCAATACGCCGAGAAACGCCGAAAGCACCAACCTCGTAATAAAATCCGTTCCATTCATTTCGTCACCATCCCAACGATTGATTTCCAGCGCGCCAAAAGCACGCACACCTTGCCACAATAGGGTAGATGAATGTGCTATGACTGACATTGTCAGCGATTACATAAAACAACTTGGATAAATGTCCAAATCGGAATGGAGCACTACGTGAAATTTCGTGGCATGACGGATCCATTGAATTTCACCGACATACCACGAACCGATCTCTCGATTACTTGCGCGTCGCTCGGAGTCCATTCGCAACTACTAGAAGGCTGGTCCCGACATCGGCAACTACCGCCATCCACATCGTTGCCTGTCCCATGAAGGTGAGGGCGAAGAAGAGTGCCTTCACGCCCAGCGCCAGCGTGATATTCTGCATCAGGATGGCATAGGTGGAGCGGGAGAGTCCTATGAATTTCGGTATCTTGCGCAGGTCATCGTCCATTAGCGCCACGTCAGCCGTCTCAATTGCCGTATCCGTCCCGGCAGCCGCCATTGCAAACCCGATGTCGGCCTTCGCCAGAGCCGGGGCGTCGTTGATACCGTCGCCAACCATACCGACCTTCCCTGCTTCGGCCATATTTTCGACAGCCCGTAGTTTATCATCCGGCAACAGATTCCCCTTGAAGTTGTCCACGCCGACCTGTTTTGCGATCGCCTCTGCCGTGTGTTCGTTGTCACCCGTCAACATCACGGTTTTGATGCCGAGCTTTCTGAGTTCACGAATGGCCTCGATACTGCTCTCCTTCAAGGTGTCTGCCACAGCAAACAGAGCCTGTACGCCTTTTTTGTCTCCGATCAGAGCGACGACACTTTTGCCCTGCTTTTCCAGATCGAGAATCTGCTTCTCCAATTTAGGAGAGCACTTTTTCAGCTCCTCCACCATGCGGTGATTCCCAAGATACCATTTCATGCCATTGATCGCGCCGCTTACACCTTGACCGGGAATAGCCGTAAAATCCGACACATCATGTAATTCAACGCCGTTTTCGGCGGCATTTTCTGCAATGGCGCGCGATACTGGGTGGTCAGAACGATTCGCTATGCTTGCAGCCAAAGCAATCGCGCCCGTTTTGCTGAGCTGGCCGATCTGTACAAAATCCGTCTGGCTCGGCTTGCCCTTCGTAATCGTCCCAGTCTTGTCCAGTGCGAGGAATTTAAGCAACCTTCCCTGTTCCAAAAACATTCCTCCCTTGACGAGAATCCCGTGTCGTGTAGCTGCTGCCATACCACTGACGATGCTCACGGGAGTCGAGATGACAAGGGCGCAGGGGCAGCCGATGACCAGGATGACCAGCGCCGTATATACCCAATCCGACCATACTCCGCCCAAAAACAGGGGGGGTATCGTTCCGACCAGCAGTGCCACGAGGAAAACGGCTGGGGTGTAGATTTTGGAAAACTGATCGACGAAGCGTTGCATAGGTGCGCGGTTCCCTTGAGCTTCCTCTACTGCGTGGATGATGCGAGCCAGCGTTGAGTTGCTTGCGACCGCCGTGACCTCGAACTCGAAAGAACCCGACTCGTTGATTGTTCCGGCGAAAACATTGTCACCAACGGTTTTTTCGATCGGCATGCTCTCTCCAGTTATGGGAGCCTGATTGATCGTGGACTGCCCCTGGATGACGATTCCGTCCAACGCGACACGCTCGCCCGGTTTCACACGAATTCTGCTTCCGAGCGTTATTTGGCGGATATCCATCTCCAGCCAACTACCGTCTACTTGTTGAACCGTCGCTTTCTCCGGCGTCAGGTTGAGCAGGTTTTGAATTGCGTTTCGTGCTCTGTCCAACGCCTTGGCCTCAATTGCCTCCGCGATGTTGAACAAAACCATGACCATGGCGGCCTCTGGATATTGCTTGATGATAACCGCGCCTGTTACGGCAACGGACATCAAAGCGTTGATGTTGAGGTTGAAATTCTTGACCGCTATCCAGCCCTTCTTATACGTCGTGAACCCAGCAAGAAGGATAGCGACTATTGCAAAGATCATAGGTAGCCATTCGACGACAGCAATGTCACTTATTTTCCATGCGCCCAGATCGTAACCAAATGGGCTGACCTGCCACTCGTTGATGAGTTCTAAGGCTTCCGACACAGCCGCGAACATGCCTGCCAAGGCGAGCCTACGCCAGGGAATCTTCGGTGCTGGGATTGAAGTTGTTGTGGAATCCTGGCTTTGACCAAGCACCTCCGGCGTCATATCGATGGAAGTAAGCGCGTCCTCGATCGGCTTAGTGGTGGGTAGATCATGGTCGACGGTGAGCACCCGCTGCATGAGATTGAATTCGAGCCCTTTGATTCCCGGTACACTGCCGAGGCGTTTGCGGATCAAAGTTTCCTCCATAGGGCAATCCATGTTGACGATACGGTATATGGCCCTTGTCGCCGATGCCACTCCTATCGCAGATAAGTCGACCGCTTCTTCAGCCTCTTCGTGATTGTGCGAGAAGCAACTACCATGATCGTGCGCTTGCCCATGGTCATGTGTATTGGGATGCTCACTATGTTCACCCCAAGACTCTTCGTGTGAATGCGCGTGGTCATGTGTGGCAGTTTTTAGGGCCACCACGCTCTTCAACTTTTCACAAACGCTTCCGACTGGGTGGTATGTGCCACAATCGCACAGGTAGCATTCTGCCGTTTTACTCATTCATCTCGACCTCTCTCTTTTTAGATATTCCCTCAGTGGAAATAGTTGACAGTGAATTGAGGGTGGCTATATTATGATCAAACAATCAAGCGATTGTTTGATTGTTTAATCATAAGACGCGAATCCCACTTTGTCAAGAGGGAGAGATAAGCAATGGGGGCGAAGGGAGTGAGGCAGTCTTGCTAGTAGATGTCGATGAAAGTGAGAAATTTGTGTGTCTCAAGCAGGGTTACGAGAGTGATTTGGGCAGGCCATCTGAAAATATTCATCGACGATTCGATGGGCGAGGTGAGCCTTTTCATTGTCCGCCAAACGATAATACATCTCCTTGCCCTCTCGCCTGTTTTCGATCAGGTCATTTTGCCTCAAATTTCTCAAATGATGCGAGACGGCCGCGTCCGTCATTTCAACGGCAGCAGCGATATTGCAAACGCACTCCTCGACATGACAGAGCAACCAGAATATTCTCAGCCGCGAGCCATCTGCAAGCTGTTGAAAAGCCCCGGCGGCATCGAGGAAATATGACGTGTCCGGCATCTGTTTCAAGACGGATTCGGTGTTCCGCCCGTGATCGTGTTGCAATATATTTTTTTTCTGCATGGAATCCTCCTACCGCGAGAAGAAGCGTCTTAGCAACACACTCGCACTATTAATTGATCAAGCAATCGTTATTATATCAAAAGGACGACCATATTGCAGCGAGAGAGGGGATAAAAATGGGCTCTCTGTGCTTAGCACAATACAGAGCTTCATAATGGCGAAACGTTTTCGTCTGTGCATTTTTGTCATTGGTATTCCGGCACTCCGCTAGTTGCAAGCAGCGCGAGAGAAGGCCGAAGGCCGCCGATTGCGCATAAAGGGGTTTGGACGGCGAAACGCGAATAGCGTTTTGTCGGACAAACCCCTGCTTGTCCGGGCCGGTTAGATACCCTTCTACGGCTTTCGTCACACATGATAACGCCTGGGCATGGAATCTCATGGAAAAGCATGGAATATCACAGAACGTCACGCAATATCACAAAAACATCACACCCTGTTCACAGAAAATCACACATGATTATAAAAAATCACACTTTCTCACAAGAATGATCGCTTTGTCACGCTTCGGCACCCTTTTGGAAGATGCTGTTCTCTCCGTCGCATTTTTTATCAACAGCCCCGAAACAGGGTGTTATTTTGAACGTGAAGGGAGCGTGATGCTTGTTGGCACAAAAAACGAGAAGGGAGGCGATTCAGGAAGCCGTCGAGCGTTTGCTCGCGGAAGAGAGGACGACGGAAGAGAACGAACGATATCGTTATGCGAAAGCAGTCGTGCTTGCGTTCGATGAGATACGAATGCTTTTAGGAAGAGGCATTCGTTTCGACAGAATCTGCAAATCATTCGAGACATCCGGCCTTCTGCCGGTAAATGCCAGCGTCCATAGCCTTCGGGTGGCATTTCGTCGCGAATGCAAACGTCGCGGTGAAATATATCCGCAAACAAAGACAAATCGCGAGAAAGCGCTCGGAGAAAAAAAGACAGTAGCAAACAAAGTGCTTCCTCGGAATGGCCAGACAATAAAGAACGAGCCCGAGAAAAACGATGCGGATTCCACAAAGGATATGGTTCGAAAAATGGGCGCGGTCACGGTCGAGACGGGGAGCGGCAAAATCACCAAATATCCCGACGGTGGTTTCGATTTTTGAAGTATGACAGATGACACAGGAGGAAGTAAGACAAATGAAAGATACAGTTTTCTACGTCGGCGGCGGCAAGGGCGGCGTAGGCAAAAGCATGCTCTCGTTGGCTCTCGTGCAGTTCCTTATCGACAGATATGGCGACGAGAAAAGTATACACGTTATAGAGACCGATGACAGCAACCCGGACGTTGGGCGCGTCTACAAGGACAAGATTCCCGTAACGGCAGCCATACTCGACGAGGAGGAGAAGGGCTGGATTCTTGCGGCCGATACCATCGAACGGAGCCGCGACACGCTGTTCGTAATCAACAGCGCGGCCCGTAGCATGATGGGCATTCGCAAGAACGGCGGCAACTTCAGCGCCATCCTTGAGAGCGGCGTATTGGATTACGACTTCGTAACCCTCTGGCCGATGAACCGGCAGAAGGATTCCGTGTGGCTGCTGGAGGACTACCTGAGATACGTTACGTTCGGGAAAGTCTTCCCCGTGCGCAACCTGTACTTCGGAGAAACGGACGATTTCGCGCTCTATATCAGGTATTTGGGGGAAACGGAATCTTTGCGGACGCGAATAACGAAGGCGTTGGATTTCCCGGCGTTGGCCGATGTCATCGCCGACGATTTCTACACGGGCGGCAAAACGATCCCCGAGACGGTGAACGGACTCGGTGCCTTCGCCGGTCAGAGCTTCTCATCCTGGCGCAATCGGGTTTACGAGATGTTCGAGGAAACCGGCCTGTTCTCTGATTTTCCAGACGAGCCGGTTCATGAAGAAGGTAGGGAAGAACAATGGCAAGCATAGACGAAAAAATCTCCGCAGTCGCGGAGCAGGTGTTGAAACGCCCTCTGACCGAGGACGAGCAGCTCGAAATGTACAAGATCGCGGATGCAATGGGCATGAAAGACGTGCAGAGCTTCCTGCATCAGCTCCTCGTGTTCAAGATGCAGGACGACATGCTGGGGAAACGATTCGAGAACCTGCACACGTTCGAGGATCGGCTGAACGAAAAAATTCAGGAGCTGGCTTCGCTTGAGACGCGGATATACGAGACGCTCGACGCCGCTGTCTCCAGAATTCTGTCGGAGGGCGCGAGACGGATCGGCTCGGATATGGGCGACGAGATCGCCTCGCAGACCAAAAGCATCTTCTCCGCAGTCGGCGCGTACCACTTCCTCAAGGGGCAGATCATCGTCGCGTGCGCCATCTGCGCGAGCGCCGTTCTGGGATATTTTCTCGGATGGAAGGATGTTTTGCAGTTGGTTCCGGGAAACCGCGTTCTTCAAACGCTGCTCTACTTCCCCGCCGGATGGTGCTTCTTCATCTGCGGCATCACGTACACTTTCTTTTGGATCGGCGACAACTGGTACGAGATCAAGAGAAAGAAGTGGTACAAGGCGCTGCTGGGAGGGCAAATCATCGGGTTGCTCCTGCTGGCCCTGGCGATGATCTAGCGGATTGTCACAAAAAATACGGCACCGGCCTCGAAATGAGACGGTGCCGCATTTTTATATCCTTCATATTCTTATTTCGCCCGCAGAGGCCATCTTCCTAGCAGGTCTCCACTTACCTCCGTCCTTCCCGGCCAAAGATGCGGGGAAGATCGCGCGTTTGCCCAGATGCTCGTTGATTTTGTCGGTCGCGCGCGCCAGCCGTTCGAACTTCGCCCGTATAGCAAATAAATTGTTTTCGTCGAACAGCTCACGCTGTTTGAAGTTGGAATCGGCGAAGTTGCAGAGGATGACGCCCCCCTGCGTGATACGACGCCCTTCTTTGAAGATGCGCCGCAACACCTCACGGGCGCAGGCTATCAGCTCGATGTCGCTCATCAGCGGGTTGTTGAAATAAATATCGTCGGTCAGATATTCGCACTCGCCGTGGTGGCGATAACCGTGGCGGATAAATACGCTCATCGCGCAAGTCGCCAGATTCCAGCGGCGAAGGGATTTCCCGGCCTTGAGCGTGTGCTCGATGATGGCGCACTCGACATCTCTGAACTCGGTGAGGGGCTCGCTGTACGTTCGGGACACCTGGATGGATTTGGGTATCTGTTCTTCGAGCTGCAACGGCATCCTGGGGTGCCCCTGCAACTCCTGCTGGGTAATCAGGCCCCTTACGGAGAGCAGTTTTTTTACCCACAACGGATCGCGCCTGACGAAATCCATCGCCGTCCGAACGCCGTGCCCTTCTAATTTCTTCGACGTCTTGCGCCCGATGCCCCAGACATCCTCGACGGGAGTGCCATTCAGGAACGACTCTAAGTTTCCTTCAGTTATCCGCAAAACACCGTCACACTTTTTCGCAGCGTCGCCAGCGAGCTTGGCGAGCGTCTTGGAGGAGGCGATGCCGATGGACACCGGCACGCCAACCCATCGCAATACCGTCTCGCGTATCTCGCGGGCGTAGCTCACCGGGTCGCTTATCGTCGCGACGGAGAGATCGAGAAAGGCTTCGTCTATGGAATATTTTTCGAGGCTGGGAGTGAATTTGGCCAACACCTGCATGACCTTTTTGGAGACCGTGCTGTACAGCAGCAGGTTCCCGGAGCGGACGGCGACGCCCTTTTTTCTGAGCAGGCCCTCCACCTGATAATACGGAGCGCCCATCGCAATCCCCATCGCCTTGACCTCGTCGGAGCGGGAGATGACGCAGCCATCGTTGGACGACAGCACGACCACGGGCCGCTTCTTTAGCGATGAGTCGTAGAGGCGTTCACAGGACACGAAAAAATTGTTGCAGTCGCAGAGCGCGATGAGGTTCCCTCCCGCGTAAAGCATGTCATGCCTGCTGGAGATACCAAAGAACCGTGCCCCATACGATGTCCCTGGGGGTTGTGCGCTGCATGCGCGATACCTTGTGCCCGCTGTCGAGAGAGAGGACGACCAAATCCCCTTCGTCCGGCACGGTCGCCATATCGATGACCAAAAAACAAGCCTTCCCGTTTCTTTGGGTTTTGACGAAATGGGTGCTTATCGGCTCGCGCACGACCTGGGGAGCGAGGGCGATGAACTTATCCCTCGCATCGGACGGAATCGAGCGTTCGGGGTCGACATAGCTGTTGTTGAAGGGCATATTGGTAACACCTCGCATTCAATAATTTTCTATTGGATGCGAATAGTACATCACAATACATGATCCTGTAAATACATACTTTATGTTATCTTGTTATGAATACGCAAAAATTTTAAGCGATCTCCCGCCCTCTCCTCAACGTGCCGTGGACGGCTCCAGGAAATAAGCGGCCTCAGGCACCTTTTTACCGACTTTATTCCGATACAAAATCTCGGAAATCTGATGCGCCGAAATATTGCTCATGCCGTAACTCTCTTTCAACACGTCGGCCTGTTCGTCCCGTCTGGTGATGCCCTTTGTCTCAAGCTGGGCGATCAGGGTGATGATGTTGTCCGGGCTTTTCATATCGCCGTACCCGTCGCATTCATTCGATTCGAGGTATTTGCAGTCGGAGCAGCGCAGGTACAGCGCGGCTTCACCCGGCGAGGTTGCCATGACCTCCCTATCGGAAATACGCATACATTTGAACACTTTCTTTTCCTCCTTCAACCACGATTTTAGCAACGGCAGGCTTACACCAAAAGTTTTGGCCATTTCCTCGAATGAAAACTCGTCGATGCAGGCGACAAGCTTTGCCAGCCGTTCTATTTCTTTTTTCCTCTCGCTCCTTGAAAGGTCTTTCCTCAAAACATCTTCCTGAAGCAGATGCAGTTGAAGCAACGCATCCTTATGCTCGACGGTGGATTCTAAAACGGCATTGCGTTGTTCGACCTCCAGCCGCTTGCTGCGTTCTTGCCGCAGCTTGCGCAGCGTGTCGATATGTCGGCGAATACCGTCGAAAATATTTGCGGCCTCCGGGCCGTTGACATTGTCGAAAGCGTCCACCATCATCCCCGTAGTGACCCCGCTCAACTTCGCCAGCTTTTCCATCAAATCCAGGCTCGGTTTGCGATCCTCATGTTCAAGGCGGTACAGGTAACTTTTAGATATTTCGAGTATCTTTGCGAACTCGTCAACCGTCAACGAGTTGTCTTTCAAAATTTTGCTAATAATATTGGATTCCGGTTGTGTCGTCATACGCCTCACCTCCCATCGCTTGCGTCCCGTTAGCGCCTGTGAAAATCGGCATTCGGGACATCGGAAGCGTCAGTTAGAGCTTAGAGCTCGTTGTAACCGGCGTTGATAAAAAATCGAGTGCAAAACAAAACGGAACGGCAGATAAAAAAGGGAGGAGGTGTGAATGCGGTCGTATCCTGCATCTACGGCGCGAGTTTTTTTCGAGATTCGCGCACGATTTCCTGGGAGGCGACTAACGTTGTCGCCTGTCAAGAAAATAAAGCGTTTTACTCAGCTCATTCAACCCTCCGTCCATTCCCAGATAGCGGGGCACAAGGCATAATCGCAGCCCAAATACCCTGCATATCGCTATTCACCCAAAAACGACACGAACCCGCTGGCTACCGTTCGCATATTTTTCCTGTGAGGCGACGATAGGAGTCGCCTCACAGGGAGATACGTAATTTCACCTAGTGCATTCGACGATGCAAATCACTTTGTGCAAGCTCGATGCAAGAGAGAATCAGCTTCTAGCCATCCGCAGTGGCGCTTTTCACGAAAAACAGCACGAACTTCCACTTGCCGTTTTTATATATTTCCTGTGAGGCGACGATAAGAGTCGCCTGCCAGGGAGATCAGTAATTTTACCTAGTGCATCCGACGCTCAAATCATTTCGTGTAAGCATGATGCAAGAGAGAACCCAGTCCTAGCCATCCGAGTGGCGTTTTTCACGAAAAACAGCATGAACTTCCACTTGCCGTTTTCATATATTTCCTGTGAGGCGACAATGAGAGTCGCCTGTCAGGGAGATACGTAATTTTACCTACCGCTTCCCATCCTTCCATAAGAAGTCAATCAACCAAGCCTCATTTCATCCAACCTTTTTCTTTATATCGTTCCCCCAAAAACAGGCAAACCAGAGTTCAAATAACTCGTATTTCCTTCGCATATGATCCCGGAAATAGAGCCAGAGCGCAACAGCATTTATGGAAAATAAGTATTTTGGCGCTTGATTTTTCTGTCTGGAGCACCTCCAGACCCTTGAATAATTGCCTCCGGGTATCGCGTCCATAAAAAGCCAAGCTCGCCTTTTCATCAACAGCCCCCATACCCGCACTTACCGTTGAACGCGAAATCACAAGACGGGAGTGCTCCATATTGCCACTTACAAGCCCTGAACAACTGCAACGACTTGACAGCAAGCTCAAACGAGAGCTGGGCGAACAAATTGTCATCGCTCTTGAGAACCCTGATGTACTCGAAATCTGCGTGAACTCGGACGGCTGGATCTGGCTGGACGAAAAGCGCGTCGGCCTGTACCAGACCGGCGAGCGCGTGAGGTCGGAAAACCTGCTCGCGGCGCTCGGAACCGTCGCCGCCATGCTCGGCACGGAGCTGAATGAAGCGACGCCTATTTTAGAGGGCCGTCTGCCGCCTGACGGCTCCCGCGTCGAAGGCGCGATACCTCCCGCGTCGCCGGAAGGCCCATCAGTCTCCATCCGCAAACACGCCTCTACGCTCATCCCGCTCTCCCAATACGAAGCGGAAAATCGGATTTCCTCAGACGCCGCTTCCTACCTTCGCCTCGCGCTCCGCGACGCGAAGAACATCGTCGTCTCCGGCGGTACGTCCTCCGGCAAGACGACCTTCACCAACGCCCTCATCGCCGAATTGCTCCACATCGCACCGCAGGACCGCCTCATCGTCATCGAGGACACGGCGGAATTGCAGTGCGCGACGGCGAACAGACAGTCTTTCGTCACGACGGAGACGGTCACGATGCGCAAGCTCGTCAAAACGGCGATGCGCTATCGCCCCGACCGCATCCTCATCGGCGAAGTGAGAGGAGGTGAGGCACTGGACTTATTGCGCTCGTGGAACACGGGACACCCCGGCGGCATCACAACCCTGCACGCCAACAACGCCCCCGCCGCGCTTCTCCGCATCGAACAGCTCATATCGGAAGTATCAGTCAGCCCGATGTCAGCACTCATCGGTGAGGCAGTGGACGTCGTCGTCCACATGCAGGAGTCGGGGCGCATCGGGCGTCGCGTGACGGAGATCATCCAGGTAAACGGTCACAGGAAGGGGGAATACCAGTACGACCGGATTTACGCGCTGGATAGGTAAAAGCAGCCAGCTCATTCGAGAAACATCGGTATTGAAAGCATTTAAGGAGGACATTCAGTGAACAAGAGAAATACAAAACTAAGAAAATTTTCATCTATCCTCGTCGTCGCGCTCTTTGCAGTGGCGTTCTGCGCCCTCGGAGATGTAGCGGAAGCGAACACCAGCTCCAACTTCCCCTGGGATTCGGCGCTCAAATCTCTCGCAGACTCCCTCACCGGCCCGGTGGCGTTCAGCCTGGGGCTCTTCATGATCGTCTGCGGCTTCTGCGCCGTCGCCTTCGTCGGGAGCGAACTCGGTGGCTGGGTCAGGTGGGTCGCGATGGCGGCGATCCTGGCCGGAATGCTCGGCGCGGCTCCGACCGTTCTGTCCATGTTCGGGCTCCAGAGCTGCGTCATCGCCTGACGGCCTGAACGATGGACGAACAGCTAAGAATCATCCCGATACACCGCAGCCTCGTCCGGCCCCAACTCCTCATGGGCTGCGAGCGCTTTCTCATCCTCATGCTCTGCATGGTGGTGACGCTCCTCGCTGGGCCGGGCGGGATCGTATCGGGGAACTATTTCAACATGCTGCTCGCGGGTGCGCTCTTCTTCGGAGGGCGCGCCCTCCTGACGCACATGGCGAAAGTCGACCCCAACATGAGCGACGTATTTCGCCGCAACGTGCGATACCTCTCGGAATATCCGGCCTTGAGCACGGTCGGATACAGACAGACCCCAAACCCGAAACGGTGGTGAAGGATAGATGAAGACAAAACAGGAACTTGGCTTTGCCGACCTCCTGCTGTACCAGACTTTGGTCAGCGAAGAGGTCATCGAGATGAAAAACGGCTCGCTCTTGGCCGGTTGGTGGTTCGACGGGCCGGATTTGGAGTCCGCGACAAAAGAAGAGGTAGAGGCCCTCTCCGCTTATATCAATCGCGCCCTCGTCCGCCTCGGACGCGGCTGGATGCTGCATGTGGAGATGGTGCGGAAGCCAGCGGAGGGATATCCGGCAGGATTCTTCGCCGAGCCGACCAATATCCTCATCGACCTCGAACGCAACTACTTCTATGAGAAAGAGGGCTGGCACTTCGAGACGAAGATCGCGCTCTTCGTGACCTACCTGCCGCCGCTGCTGGAACAGTCCGGCAAGGCGAGAAAGGTCACGGACTTCCTCATCGGCAACGGCGAAGGAGAGTACGAGGAATCCGGCGACAAGAACCTCAAGGACTTCGAGGATAAGTTGTCGGAGGTCGAGAACATGCTGACGGCGAGCCGCCAGATTCGCCTGGAGCGAATGGGCTGCAAGCCGGTATTTCTCGACAAGCCCGACAAAGCCGGTGCTTTCGTTGACGAGGAGTTCATCAACGTCGAGCTGCTCGCCGCGCTGAACTACGTCATCAACGGCAAGTGGCACCCCGTGCGCCTGCCGAGTCCCGCACCGACCTACCTCGACACGCTGCTCGCCAGGGATTTGCTCGTCGGAGACCCCATCGTCCACGACGACAGGTACGTAAAGCTCGTCACGATCATGGGTTATCCGCAGGGCAGTTATCCCGGCATACTGCACGCCCTCTCCCTTCTGCCGTTCGAAATGCGCCTTTCGCACAGGTTCATCTTCACCGATTGGCAGGACGCGAGCAACCGTCTCGGCTCCCTTCGGAGACGATGGGCGCAGAAGACGAGAAGCTTCTGGGCGCAGATACTGAACCGCGCCGACGCGCCGGTCAATCAGGACGCAGCGCACATGGTCGCCGATATCGACGACGCGCTGACGCCGCTTGATGCGGGGGATGTCTGTTATGGGCACCATACCTGCGTCGTGGTTGTGCGCGGGCAGGACGAAAAAGAACTGGACGAGCGGGTACGGGAGATTATGAAGGTCTTCGAGTTTCGCGGATTTCCCGCCCGCGTCGAAGGGAGAAACGGAGTGGAAGCCTATATCGGCTCCCTGCCGGGGCACGGCTATGAAAACGTGAGAAGGCCCCTCATCAGCTCCCTCAACTACGCGGACATCATCCCCTCCACGACCTACTGGACGGGAGAGCCGCACTGTCCGTCGTCGCACTTCCCAAAAAACAGCCCGGCATTGCTGCAAGCGGCTTCGACAGGCTCCACGCCCTTCCGCTTGAACCTATGGGACGGCGATGTTGGACATACCCTCGTGCTGGGGCCGACCGGAGCTGGAAAGTCAACACTTCTGGCCCTCATCGCTTCTCAGTTCGAGCGCTACGAGGGAGCCCGCATCTTCGTCTTCGACAAGGGTTACAGCATGTTCCCGCTGGTTAGCGCCTGCCTCGACGGAGCGCACTACGACATCGGTTCGGATGACGCGGCAATGCGTTTTTGCCCCTTGGCGTCCATCGACGCGCCTGCGGATAGGCGTGCGGCGCAGGAGTGGCTGGAGGCGGCAATCGTGCTGTCGAAGGGCTCGCCGCCGTCGCCGGACGAGCGTACGTTGATTCACGCCGCGCTGGAGACGATGGCGAACACGACGGGGGACGACGAGCCGCACATGCGCACGATGACGAACTTTACCCACACCGTCCAGGGTTTGGAGCTGCGAAAGTACCTGGATTACTACACCGGCGACAACCCCGGAGGCCAGCTTCTGGACGGCGAATCCAACGACGTGCAGTACCGGAATTTCACCGTGTTCGAACTCGACCACGTCTTCCAGATGGACGCGAAACTCGTCCTGCCGATTTTTCTATTCCTCTTTCGGGAGATAGAAAAAAGGCTCGACTCCACGGCGGAAGGGAGCTACAACCCGCCGAGTTTGGTCATCATCGACGAGGCGTGGCTTGCGCTCTCGCACGAGATGTTCCAGGGCAAAATAAAGGAGTGGCTGTTGACGCTAAGGAAAAAGAACTGCGCCGTCATCCTGGCGACGCAGAACCTGAGCGATGTAGTCAACTCCCCGATTCGCCAGACGATTCTGGATAGCTGCTTTACCAGGATTCTGCTGCCAAACCCGAGCGCAATGAGCGACGACCTGAAGGAACTCTACATGGGGCACCTCGGCTTGAACCGCCAGCAGGTGCGGCTCGTCGCCACGTCGCTCGTGAAGCGCCATTACTACTACTGCGCGCCCAACTCCCGCCGTTACAGGCTCTTCGATCTGGCGCTCTCGCCCGTTTCTCTCAGTTTCATCGGGGCGAGCAACAAGAACGACCTGAAAAAAATTCGGGAGTTGCAGGCGCAGTACGGGCCGAAATGGCCAGCCCACTGGCTCAAGCATCGCAATCTGGAGGATTGGGGCGACCTGTGGCTTGAGAAAGAGACGGAATTCCAGAGGAGGGGTTTCACATGGGAAAAATAAAAAGAATAAAAAAATTCTTTACCGCTCTGGCGCTGGCGTTTATTTTCGCCTCCGCCGCTCACGCGGGCGGCGGAGGCGGCCTGACCGGAGGCGCGACGGAGATGACGCAGATGGCGAACAACTCCGAGCTTGCAGCGCAGGTCGGGCAGTTGGCGGAGCAGATCAACAACCAGATCAAGATGATAAACGACATGATAACGAACACGCTCACGATGCCGGATCAGTTGTTCCGCGACGTGAAGCAGGTCTACGGCAGCGTCAAGAACATCATCGGCAAGACGCAGGGGCTCGCCTACAACCTCTCGAACATCGACGACGAGCTGAAACGCCGCTTCAAGGACTACGGCGACCTCTCGAAGCTCGTCACCGTCGAGAGCTTCTCTGCCGAGTACCGCAACGTCGTCGAGTCTCAGACGAACACCGTGCGGACGACGATGGAGGCCATCGGGGTTTCGTTCGAGGAGCTGGTCAAGGACGACTCCTCCGCGCTCCAGGAGTTGCAGAAAAAAGCGTCGACCGCACAGGGAAGAAACGAGCTGATTCAGGGCACAAACCAGCTTCTCGGCTTTCTCGCGGAGGACGCCATGAAGCTGCGCCAGTTGCAGATGATGCAGGCTCAGATGATGGGAACCGCATACGAGGCCGAACGCGCTCGAAGCGACCTGAGCAACAAGCGGCTGGAGGATTTCTTCAAGCGCGGCTCTGAGCAGGATGTCTACATCCCCGACAAAAGCCTAATCGACAGGTTTTGAAAAAGAAAGGACAACGAGGAAATGAAACAGGATACTTTCGCAGTCGAGGTTTATAACTGCATTCACAGGCGCGTCGTCGAGATTCGCGAATACGTCGACGCAATCTGTACAAAGGATTTCACGCTGAAATACTGCCTGGACGTTTATAAACATCTGGCAGCGCTTCGCGCCGGACTGGATTTTTCCAAGCAGTGCCGCGACGTGGAATCCGAGCTGGAAGCGACTATCTGCGCGATGATGGAGAGCCTTGGCGTCTCCTATGAAGCGTACGCGAGCGGTTGGCGATCCGCGCTGTTGGCACTGGAAGAGAAGGCTTCCACGCGACAGGGGCGCGAAGAGCTCTTTCGCGCGATGAACGACATGATGGACTTCTTCGACGACCGGAATGCCGCTTTGCATCGCATCGCCCATCTCCAGAGCCGGATGGCGAGGACGGCGTTTCAGATAGAGCGTCTCCGCAACGGCGCTGGCGATGTCTGTGTCGAGGAGTTTATCCGTCGCAGGGAGAGTGAGCTTCTCAAGAGCGACGGTTCATTCGAGGCAAGCGATGAATAATACGGAAATTAACGGAGGTAACGAGATGTTAGGGTTGGATTTTGTAGTCGCCGACATGCACGAGGGTATTTGCCTCTTTGAGAGGTCGCTGTCGGAGCGAGTGAACGAACTGTACGGCAAGAACCAGAAGCTGAAGCAATATCTGTCGATCTATGAGCGCCTGACGATTCTCATCACGGGCAAAAACTTCGCGTCCGAATTTCGCAGGCTTTACGACGAGCATGAAGAAAGGGCCACCGACCAGTTGGGGTTCATCGGCATAGAGTACGAGGACTTCAAAGAGGACGAGGACTATGCCCTCGAAACGCTCATGGATATAGTCGAGGAGCCTGATGGATACGCAATGTTAAGCGAGGTTTACGAGAACATCGAGGAGTCTTTCGTCGAGCATAATTCAAGAATTGACGATCTGGCCTCTCTGCAAACCCGCTTGGCCGATGTGGCTTTCGAGGTGGAACAGCTCAAGAACGGCATAACCGATCCCTGTCTTGACGTTTTTCTCCTGAGAATGGAAAAAAACGAGAAAAAAAACAAGAGTTGTAAAAAACCCGGGAGCACTGTGAGGGCCGAATAATGAGAGCCAGATATCTCGCGCTTCCGGTTTTCGCCCTCGGCGTACTCTGCCTGCTGCTCTCAGCCGTACCCGCAGACGCACAGATCGCCAACATCGCGATGGCGGAACTCTACATCTCGATTCAGGAGGCGAGCGCGGGCTGGCTGCAAAGGGCAGGGCAGATCGCCCTGCAACTGCTTGCGGTCACGGCAGTCATAGGGTTTGCCATCGGGATGAAGGATTTGGTGTTGGCCGGGAACGTCACCCTCGACGGCATCGTGGCTCTTCTGGTTCGCTACGCGATGCTGGTCGGGCTGCTCGTCTGGCTCTTGAACGCGCCGCAGCGGCTCGCGCTCATCCCCATGAGTATAAAGAAGATAGGGGCGACGATAAGCGGGCAGGATATCAGCTTCGGCGGGCTGATACAGCTCTTCTCGGACGTTACCAACCCTCTGGTGGAATTCACCAGGGGGTTGGGGTGGACGGACGTCGGGCTCATCATCTGCATGACGTTCATCATCTTCCTGATAAATTGCCTCTTCTTTCTCATTGCCACGACGGTATTGGTCGTGGAGATAGAGGCGATTTTCATCATGGTGGGCGGGCTCTTTACCGCGAGCTTCTTCGTCATCGGGTACTTCCGGGACAGCTTTATGAGCTACATCAAGGCGCTGGCGGCGGTCGGCGTCAAGATGCTCATGCTCTGCCTCTGTCTCGGTGCCATGCGCAACATCATGGCGACGTGGCCGGGCATGATCTCCGTCCAGGTGGAGAACACGGAGAGCGTGTTCAGCTTCCTCATGCCGATGGCCTGCGCGCTGATGGGGTTCTACATGATATTGAAGGCGGTTCCGCAGTTCGCCTCGTCCATCCTCACCGGCAGCTCGTCCTGGCTCGACGGCGGTGCCGTCAAGAGCGCCGCGATGGCCGGTTACGCATTGGGCGCGACGGTCGTCGGCACAAGCCGGACGATGGCGCAGAAGATGATAGGCGGCGCGTCAGTCGTCTCGCAGGCCGCACAGACGTATCAGCACACGTCGCAGGCGGCGAGGGACACCGGTTCCACGCCCGGCGAGGCGAAGGCGGCGGGCGCGAAGGAAGCGGTAGCGACCGTGATGACAGGCCCGCAGGCGGGAGGGCCGCGAGCCGCCGGTGAGCGCATCTACTCGGATCATCAGCGCGGACAGCAGTTTGCCGACGTTCGCGCCGGAAGTGCCGCGAACACCATGTCACAGCCAGCAAGCGGCAGCGTTGGGGGTTTCGTGACGATGGACGCCAGCAGGAAAAACGAGGGGAACGCGCAGGCTTCCGGGAATGTCGGCAGCGCCGGAAGCGTTTCCAGCACGACGAATGTCGCGAACAGCTCCAACAACACGAACGCCAGCGCTCAGCACAATGAGAGTAATCAGAGTAACCAGAACAGTCAAAACACCCACAGTACCGAGAACACCCAGAACGTTCGCGGTTCGGCTGGCGCGGTGTCGGCTTCCGCCGCTTCCGCTGTCGCCGCTGCCGGTGTTGCGGCTTCCGGTGCAGTCAGAAGCGCCGGGCCGTATGTGACGCCGAGTTCGCAGAACGAGTTCTCACCGGCTTCGCCGCTGTCGCCAGCTCCATCGGCACAGCAGGCAAAGACAGCCACATCCGCTTACGCCGCGCAACAGACGAATGCTCCCCCGTCAACGTCGTCGCCGGAGAGAGGCGCGGCAAACGCCGGTAGTTCTGCCGACATCGCGTGGGGTTCGTTCGAATCGGACAGAAAGAAGGGAAATAAGAAATGAGGATAGGGAAAAAACACGAAAGCCGCGAGGAAGCGCGTTTGTTGAACGCGAATCCCTTTCTCGCGGGGCGGACGGAGGCGGCGGAGAGGTACGGATACCTCTCCCGCAACGCCGCGCAGTGGCGAAGGATTTCGCTCGCGCTGCTGCTCTGCTGCGTCGCCTGCGTCGGCATGGTCATCGTCATCGCGGGCCGCGTCACGGTCGTCCCCTACATCGTGCAGGTCGACGGGCACGGATATGAAATCGCGGTGGAACCGGTAGCTCCCTCTCGCGTCGACGCGCGGCTCGTCATCGCGCACGTCGGGCGATACGTCTGGTCTATGAAGACGGTGTTCGCCGACCCGGAGGCGCAGTTGCACCTGATGAACTTTGTGTACAGCACAACGCCGGTGGACACGCCTGCGTCGAAAAAGTACCAGGAGTATTACAACGCCAACAACCCGATAAAGATCGGCGAGTCGGAGACGGTGTCGGTGACGGTCAACAGCGTGCTCTCCTTGAGCCCGGAAACCTGGCAGGCCGAGTGGACCGAAGAGCGGTACACGGTCGGCGGCGACAAGGTCGGTACGAAGCGCTACCGGGGGATTTTCACGACGGCCATCGTCACCCCCAGCGCGATGCAGGACGTTTTGAAGAACCCGCTCGGGATTTTCATCGTCGATTTCAACTTTTCGGAAGTCCTGTGATGAACGGACTTTACGAGCAGAATGGAAAAAATGGAGGTAAGAAGATGAGCAACATGAGCAATAAGAACAATAAGAACAACAAGAACAAGAAAAAGCTGTGGAGTGTGCTTCTCGTCAGCCTGTGCGTGTGCTTTGCCGCCGTCGGCGGCGCATCTGCGCAGGAGGCGGACACGGAGCGCGCCGAACCGGTCGAGCAGGTCGAACCGGTGGAGATGGTGGAGATCGAGTACAACGGGAAAATCATCTCGGTCGACATGCGCGACATGATCCTCGTTAGGGACGAGGAAGGGAATCAGAGCGTCGAGCTTGGTTACCCCGAGAAATATTCGGAAGCTCTGTCAAACGCCCGTTTCTACGGTCTGGTCGAGCAGTACGCGGATAAAAACGAGGAGACGGAGCCGGTCGCGAAAATAGGGCAGGACGTCGCGCCCGACGAGGATGCGGATTATCGCGACGATTTTCCCGCCATGGGCGGCGGCTCCGGCTCGCAGGAGATATCGCAGCGCGAGTACGAGGAAGAACAGCGCGCCCGCGTATGGGCAGAGGTCGTCGAGGATTTGACGCTGCGCGACATAGACCGGAAGGCGCTTGAACTCGTCAAGGAGTTTGGCAGCGCGAAGGACGCCGTCCCCCCGATGACCGGCACAGCCGGTTCCGTCGTCGTCGCCTACTCCAGCTACACGCCGAAGATCGTCTGCCGCCCGATGTACGTCACCGATGTCATCTTGCAGCCGGGCGAGGTCGTGACGGGGGTGCACCCCGGCGACCCGGTTCGCTGGACGTTCGTACCAAGCCAGTCCGGTGCAGGTGATGCCGTTCAGACGCACGTCCTGATAAAGCCCCTCATGGCCGATATCAGCACGAACCTCGTCATCAACACCGACAGGCGCACGTATCAGCTCGACCTCGTTTCGAGCGCTACGAACTTCGTCCCCTCCGTCTCCTTCTCGTACCCAGCCGACACGCTCAAGGAGTGGGACTCCTTCATCGCTAGGAAACAACAGGAGCGGCAGGAGAACACGGTGCTCGCCACCGGCTACACGGTGAATCCGGAGGATTTGCATTTGAACTACGAGATTCGCGGTAAGGACGCATTGCGTTGGAAACCCGTCAGAGTCTGGGACGACGGCGTGAAGACCTACATCCAGTTCAAGCCCGGCAGCGTGAAGAAGAGCGTGGAAGCGCCGGTGTTTGTGGTCTACGAGCATAAGAAGCAGGTCATCGCCAACTATCGCGCTACGGATGACATGTACGTCGTCGACCGCGTCTTCGACAAGGCGGCGCTCATCGTGGGTACGGGAGCGCATCAGGACAGGGTCGTCCTGACTCGCCTTCGCTAGGACGAGGAGGTACAAAAATGAACGGTCATCAGATGCCAAACCCAAACGAGCCGGAAGCGCAGCCGGGGCCGCAGGTTATCGGCAGCAAAAAAAAGACGAAGTTTTTCAGCAAGCGAGTGATCTTCTTCTTCGTATTCGGCGTGGGAGTCGTTATGGGGATCATCGGGATGCAGTCGCGCTTCGACGCTTCAAGCAGCGGCGCTGGCAAGCAGGAGAAGAACTATCTCCCTCCCCGCCAGGAGAATTTCGCCGAACTGGCGGCAGGGATGAGACAGGACAGAAAGCCGATGCAGGTTGTCACTGCACCGGCTCCCGAGCCGGAGAAAAAACCGCAGCGGATCGTCGTAGAGGAGGGGCGCGCTCCACAACCCGTAAGGCAGCCGTTGCCTCGATATTACTCGAACAGGGACGATGCGCAGGCTGCAAATACCTTGAGAACCCTGCGTTTGCAGGCTCTGGCCGCGAAGCCGGTCGTGGAGGATTTTGCCAGAAAGGGCGCGGATTCCGCCCCCGCTTCCGGCAATCCCGCAGTAGCGAACGCGACTGGTGTCGAAAGTGGTCTGCTGGGCGATCCCTCAATGCTCTCGGTGCTCATGCAGCAACCGCAGGGTACGCAGAACCCGAACGGCCAGCAGGGGAAGCAGGATTTTTTCCGCGCCTCGAACGGCGGCGGCTCCTTGACGCCGCAGGGCTACTCGCAGAACATCCCCCTGCCGCGCCAGTTCACCTACGAGCTGAAGGCGGGGACGATCATCCCTGGCCTGCTCCTGACA
>JAJDHV010000010.1 GCA_030266365.1 Synergistaceae bacterium OttesenSCG-928-I11
ATCCTGCACCGGGCGATCGTTCGCGCAAGTTCGGGCGACATGGTCTCGTACCGGGAGAGGATTTCGGCTGCGAGCGACTCGACCGCATCCGGGTCGACCCGGGCCGCGCGCGGCGGCGCCTTCGGTCCGGAACGGCGCGGCGCGTGCGCACCCGGCTTTCTCGCAACGCTTCCCAGCTCGACGCGGATGTCCCGCAGGTCGATGCGCGCACCGGTGCGGATTTTGCGGACGAGCGCGCTTTTTTTGAAGTTCAGGTCCTGCAGCACGGCCGGGCCGTCCGCCGTCACGACGAGGACGTCCCCCTCCAGGGCATGCGGCGCCGTGCGGAGCGCGAGGCGGTCGCCGACGAGGGCGCGCCACTCCCGCTCGAGGGCGGAGAGCGTCATGCAGAGCGAGGTCACAGTCGTCACCGACGGGACGGAGAGAAGGTCGTAGATGGGTCGTCCGGTCGATTTGTCGCCCTTCATTCGTCCGCCGCTCCCCCGCGCATCCGCTCGATCGTGATCTGGATCAGCTGGATGTCGACGTTGTTCACGCCCGGCACACGGGAGGCCTGCCCCAGCGTGCGGGGGGCAGTGCGCGCCAGTTTTTCCGCCGCCTCCGCGGAGAGGCCGCTCAAATTCGCGTAGTCGATCCCCTCCGGGATGACGAGGCGTTCCATCGACGAGAGCCGCCGGACCCTGCGGTTCTCGCGCTCCACGTAGCCCGCGTACTTCGCCTCCGTCTCGATCTTCGTCCCGAGCTCGGGGTCGAGGTCCGAGTCGATCAGGCGCGTCAAATTTTTCCAGGAAATCTCGGGGCGCAGGAGCAGGTCGATCGCGGCGACCGGTTCGGACAATGGGGACGAGTCCATCTCCCGCAGCAGCGCGTTCGTGCGATCGTTCGCGGGCACGCGCAGTTGCGAGATGCGCTCGCGCTCCTGTTCCAATGCCCGACGTCGCTCACAAATTTTTTTCCAGCGCGCGTTGCCGAGCAAGCCGATCTCGTGTCCGATTTCGCACAGCCGGTCGTCCGCGTTGTCGTGCCGCATGACGAGCCGGTACTCGCAGCGGCTGGGGAGCATGCGGTACGGTTCGTCCGTGCCGCGCGAGACGATGTCGTCGATCAGGACGCCGATGTAGGCCTCTTCGCGCCCGAGCACGAGGGGTTCGTCGCCGCGAAGCGAGAGCGCCGCGTTGATCCCCGCCATCAGGCCCAGAGCCGCCGCCTCCTCGTAGCCGGACGTGCCGCAGATCTGCCCCGCGTAGTACAGGCCGCGCACGACGCGCGTCTCCAGCCACGGCTCGAGTTGCGTCGGGACGACGTAGTCGTACTCGATGCCGTAGCCCGGCCGGAGCATGAGGGCGTCTTCGCAGCCGGGGAGGCTGTGGACCATCTCGAGCTGGACGTCGGGCGGCATCGACGTCGAAAAATTCTGCATGTAGACCTCGCGGCTGTTGCGCCCGACCGGTTCGAGGAAGATCGGGTGCGACTCCCGTTCGGGGAATTTCAAGATTTTGTCATCGATGGAGGGGCAGTAGCGCGGGCCCTTCGACGCGAGCGCCCGCGTCGCGAGCGGCGAGCGGTCGAAGGCGCCGCGGACGATCTCGTGCGTCCGCGCGTTCGACCGCGTGATACCGCAGACGTAGCCCTCGTAGGCGCGCTTCTCGCTCCAGTGCGAGAAGGCCTCCGGCTCGGGGTCGCTCGGCTGGAGTTTGAGCGACGCCCAGTCGACGCTGTTGCGGCAGATTCGGGGCGTCGTATCCGTCCGAAAGCGCCCGAGTTCGATCCCCGCCAGGATCAGCGAGTCGGAGAGGTTGCCGGCCGGCACTTGCCCCAGCGGGCCGGAGGGGAAGTGGACGAGGCCCATGTGCACGACCCCGCGCAAGTAGGTCCCGCTCGCCACGACGACCCGGGCCGCGGAAAATTTCTCGCCGGTTGCTGTGACCACGCCCGCAACGCGCCCGTCCTCCACGACGATCTCCGTCGCCATCCCCTGATAGACGTAGAGGTTCGGGACGGCGGCGAGTGCGCGTTCGTAGTGGGCTGCGTAGTCCCGGAGGTCGCACTGTGCGCGCAGCGTGCGGACGGCGTGCCCCTTCGACGTGTTGAGCCAGCGCAGGTGCAGCGTAGAGGCGTCGGTCGCGAGCGCCTGTTCGCCGCCCAGCGCGTCGAGCTCGCGCACGAGGTTGCCCTTCGCGGGGCCGCCGATGGAGGGATTGCACGGCATGAGCGCCGTGTTGTCGAGATTGTGGTTCAGCATCAGCGTGCGGCATCCCATGCGCGCGGCGGCGAGCGCCGCTTCGCATCCGGCGTGTCCGCCGCCGACGACGACGACCTCGTAGTCGTAATTTTGGTTTTTTTCACTCGTGCTCATAAAAATTTGCCTTTCTGCATGCGATACGTTTCGATCCCCTCGAAATCGATTGGGTCCGCGCTTGCGGCGAAAACCTGACAGCCGGTCGAGAGGAGCGCGTCGAGCGTGGCGTCCCTTCCGTCCCCGTCGAGCTCGGACGCGATTTCGTCGAAGAGGAGGACCGGCTTTCGCGCGAGGCTCCGTTCCACAATGTACGCCGAAGCCAGGACAAGTGCGCTCGCGGCCCTTCGGCTCTGTCCTCTGGAGAGGGAGACGGCGGCCTCGCGCGTCCCGCAGATCAAGCGGAGATCGTCCCGCTGCGGCCCGACGAGCGGAACCCCCGCCGCCCGCTCTCCGGCATTTTTTTCGGAAAGCGCTTTTCGGAAATCCGTCAGCGGATCGTCGTCGAGTCCGCCGCCCCCGCGCACGAAAGCGACGCTCATCGGCGCGGCGAGGAGGTCCGAAAATCGCGCAAGCGCGTCCTCGAGCAGCCGAGAAAGCTCCTCCCTCGCCGTCCAGAGCCAGGCCCCGAACGGGAGGAGCGTTCGATTCGCGACCCGGGTGTCGTCCCTCCTTCGAAGGAGCACGGATTTCTGGCGCAGCGCCTTTTTGTAGTCGTGCAGCCGCCGCGCGTACGAAGGGCTGATCAGCGACCCGACCCGGTCAAGCAGGCCCCTCCTGTGCGACGCGGATCCCCTGAGAAGCGAAAGGTGATCGGAGAGGAAGGGCAGGACGGGGACTTTGCTCCGCATGGCAGAGGCACTGACGCTTTTTTCGTTCAGTTTCAGCGAACCGCGCAGGCCGACGGACAGAAACAATTCGGCGCTCTCCTCGCCGGATACCCCGGCCCAGAGAGACGCCCTGTCGTGCCTGTCGTCGGTTTTGTCGCTGCCGTCCGCTTTCCACGTTACGAGAGCGGACATCTTCGTCCCCTTTTCCAGCGGCCCCCACCCCGATATGAGGTTGAGCCCCTCCAGAAAATTCGTCTTTCCGGCGCCGTTGCGCCCGGTAATCAAATTGAAGCCCGGCGACCAGAGGAGCCGCTCGGGCATCAGGTTGCGAAAGTTGTAAAAGTAACTGCTCTTAAAGTACATCTCCCCCGGATTCCACGCTCTCCTCCGCGATATCTTCGGAAGACGGCGCTTCCTCCCCGCCGATCTCGACCGGCGCGATGAGGCACAGAAACGAGTCGGAGTCGCGCGCGCGAACAAGCATGTGCCCCTCCTGCCCGTTGAAGAAAAGGCCCACAATCGGTTCGTCCAGGACCTTCACGGCGTCGTGGAAGAAACGCGTGTTGAAGCCAATCAGGATGGGCTCCCCCTCGACCTCGCAGGGCACGTTTTCGACCGCCTCGCCGAACTCCGGCGCGCGGCCCGACATCGTGCTCTCCCCCTCCGGGCGGAAGTTGACGATGATGATCCGGTTGTAGTCGCGGACGACGACGTCGACGCGCTCGATGGACGCGATCAGGTCCGAGCGGTCGACGAGCACCTTCGTCTTGTGCGACGTGGGGAGGATCTTGGCGTACGGGGGGAATTTGCTCTCCACCCTGCGGATCGCGAACTCCATCCCCTCCGCGACGAAGTAGGCCTGCGAGTCGTCGTACAGCATGCGAAGGCTCATATCCGCGTCGAGCATGCCCAGGATCCGAAGGAGTTCCTTGAGGCCTTTCATGGGGAGAAGGAGGTTCTCGGGGGACTCGCCCCGCTCCTCGACCTCGCATTTTGCGATCGCGAGCCTGCGCTTGTCCGTCGACACGACGTTCATCCCCGCCTCGTCGATCTCGAAGAGCGCGCTGGAGAGGTACTGCGGGTACTCGTCCCCAGACGACGCGCAGAGCGAGCCGCGGTCGATCGTCCGGATCAGGTCGGAAATTTTGAGCGAACAGAAGAGTTTCGCCGAAGCGGAGGAGGGAAGTTTCGGAAAATCGCCGACCGGATAGGTCGTGAAGCGATAGCGGCTCTTGCCCGCCGTCATGACGGCACGGCCGTCCTCGATGACGAGCGTGAACTCGGGCGATCCCGCTTTTTTGAAGAGGTCGGTCACGCCCTTCAGGGGGATGACCGCCTCCCCCGGTTCCACGACCGTGACGCCCTTCGCCTGGCAGACGATCGAGGTCTTGATGTCCGTCGCCTGCATCTCGACGTCGCCCTCGAAGGCCTTGAGGCGGATCGTGGAGAAGATGTTCATGGATCCGGACGTTCCTGCGCTGCGCTCCGTCAGGCTCCAGCTCTTTATGAATGTCGCTTTGTCGATGATGATTTTCATGCCTGCAATCCCTCCGTTGTTCACAGCGCTTCTCTGATTGGTTCTATATATTATATATAAAAAATAAGCAGTAATAGTAGTAGGGGCTGTGGATTCGTGGAAAACGTATCCGAGATGTCATGGATCGCGGGTTTGCGATGTGGAAAACCCTCTCGGGGAGTCATCCGGGTTATTCACATTTTCCACAGAAACGATGTGGAAATACGGGAATTTTACGGATCGAAACACGACTGTCCACACGAAAAAAGCGGTTTTCTACATCTTGTTTCGGATGTTATCCACAATCGTTTTGACCCGGATGTTGCTCTTCATCATCTCCTCGATCTTCTTGCACGCGTGCAGGACCGTCGTGTGGTCCTTCTTGTTGAACGCGTACCCGATCTGCTGAAGGCTGTCGCTCAAGAGGTCGCGCGCGAGGTACATCGCGATCTGGCGGGCGAGCGCCAGGTCGGACGTCCGTTTCGAGGAGGTGAGGTCCTCCACGGTGATGCCGAAGCTGTCCGCGGTCAGTTGCTGGATCTGGTCGATGCTGATGTTGCCGCGCGTGCCGTGGCGGAGGATGTCCTTGAGCCACACGCCCAGATTCTCCGTGCTCATCGGCTCGGCGTTGATGTTCGAGTACGCGACGACGCGGTTTAAGGCGCCCTCCAGTTCGCGGATGTTGCTCGGGATGTTCTGCGCGAGAAAGAGGATGACCTCCTCCGGGATGCGGTAGTCCTTGAACTCGGCTTTTTTCTGCAGGATCGCGACCCGCGTCTCGAGGTCCGGCTGCTGGATGTCCGTAACGAGTCCCCACTCGAAGCGGGAGACGAGGCGCTCTTCGACGCCCTTGATGTCCTTCGGCGGTCGGTCTGAGCTGATGACGATCTGTTTTTTGGCCTCGTGGAGGCTGTTGAACGTGTGGAAAAATTCCTCCTGCGTGCCCTCCTTGTCGCCGATGAACTGGATGTCGTCGATCAGCAGGATGTCGAGGTTGCGATAGCGCGCGCGGAACTCCGTCGTGCTGTTCGTCTTGATCGACGAGATCATGTCGTTCGTGAACTTCTCCGAGCTGACGTAGAGAATGCGCGCGTTCTGGATGTGACTCTCCATGTGATGCGCGATGGCGTGCATGAGGTGCGTCTTGCCGAGGCCGACGCCCCCCCAGATGAAGAGCGGGTTGTACGCCACGCCCGGCGACTCGCTGACTGCGAGGCTCGCCGCGTGCGCGAGACGGTTGGACTTGCCGACGACGAACGAGTCGAAGACGTAATTCGGGTTGAGCCCGTTTCGGTTCTGCGGCGCGCTGGTCCCCTGAACGACGCTGCGCGCGCGCTCCTGCTCCTGGATGCCGTTCTCGAGGTGGATGACGACGGCGTCGGCGTAATTTTTCGTCTGAAGAAACGCGAGCAACGGCTCAATGATCTTCTTCTCCATGTTCTCCTTCGCGAAGGGGTTCGGCACGTCCAGGTTCAGGACGCCGTCCTCTAGGGAAATGGGCAGACAGGTGTTGAGCCACATGTCGGACGTGCCGGGGGGAAGAAAATTCCTCGACGAGTTCAGCACGTCCTGCCAGATTGTCTTTAGATCGTTTTTCAACAGAAACACCCCATCCGGTGTCGAACGAACACGACGATATGATGAAAAAAACGGACCGCATTGAAAATGAGAGCGGCGAAACCGTACATTCGCCGCAGTAATATTTACGATCCGAGCAAAATCCACTCTCCATATTCTAGCATGATGCTTCTTTGTCAAGGACCTCGATGGAAGTTCCTAAGAAAAATGAGCCAAATGGCGCATTTTATCCACCAAAGTTGTCCACTTATCCACAAGTTTCGACGGGGAGATTTGTGGATAGTATGAAGGCGGATTCTCTCTTCACTCACGGGCAAAGCAAGAATGTGAAAAAAATGAAGTGCGCAAAAAACGAGGCCCACGTCTCAGTGGAAAGTCGTGCAAAGTTATACACGTTTGTGGATAAAAGTAGTGGACAACTTGTAAAGATGATAAAAATAAGAGAACACGCCCATTCGAAAAAGTCCCGCGAGCATCGATTGCGACGCTCGCGGGACTTTTTTTCGGGAGTGCGGTGGGGTTGTGGATATTATTTTTGGTTGGTGCCACCCTCGTTATTTTTCGCCTTTCCCCTGTCCAGATAGGCGAACATGGCCTTTCCCACGCCGGAGGTGAACACCCCCGCGACGACGGCCTCCGGGATTCCGTGCAGGACGATGACGGACAGGATCATGGGGTAGACGGCGCCGGGCGCGACGTTGCGCGTTGCGGCATACGCGTCCTGAAAGAGAACGTAGATGAGGTTCATGACGAGCAGCGTGTTCGTCATTCCGCCTGCGACGCCCGCGGTAAAGAGCGAGACAAAACGCCATTTTTTGTCGCTCCGCCCGACCCAGCACATGAACCTGTCCACATAGTACGGGACGACGCCGACCAGAATGCGGGGGCCGAAGCAGATCAGGATCGCCCAGAAGCTCCCGCGCTCCGTCCCCGGGACGGGGATGAGCGGCGAGAAGACGAACGAGAGCAGCGACGGGGCGATCGTGTTGTTGATGAGGCTGGCTGCCCCGAACATCGCGCCAAGGAGTGCGCCGATTTTCGGCCCCAGCAGGACCGACCCGATGATGACGGGGATGTGGACGATCGTCGCCTTGATGACGACGAGGTTGATGAATCCGATCGGCGTAAACGTCATCAAAAAGATGATGGCAGCGAAGAGGGACGTCAGCGCAAAGTTGCGAAGTTTTTCGGTCCGTGCCCCGGGATTGCCTGGATCGTTCATGATCACCACTCCTGTGCAGTTTTTTCTTGAAACGTGGTCCATTATACGCAAAAAAAATTTATTCCGGCATACGAGGATAGCTTTTTTTTCGGTCGGCAAAAAACGCGCCCATCGCTGCGATTTTTTTTCGGGCATCCTCGACTTGCAGCCGCACCTGATCGGGCGATGCGCCGCCGGTCGTGTTGCGCCGTCCGGCAGAGCGCTCCGGCGTCAGGAGGCCCGGCAGGTCGTCCCCGATTTTTGGGTCGAACGTCCGCCACTCCTCCGGGGTCAGCGACGTCAGGGCGCGCCCGCGCTCGATGCACCACTTCACGGCTCCCCCGACGATCTCGTGCGACTTGCGGAACGGCACGCCGCGTTCCACGAGATACTCGGCGACGTCCGTCGCGAAGATATATCCGTCCTCGAACCCTGCGCGCGCACGCGTCGCGTCGACCCCGACCTCCGCGAAGAGCGGGGGCATGACGTCCAGCATCCCCAGCACCGCGTCGACCGAGCGCCAGAGCGCGCGCTTGTCCTCCTGAAAGTCGCGGTTGAACGTCAGGGGCGTCCCCTTGACGAGCGTCAGCGTGTCGACGAGCGCGCCGGTGAGCTGCCCGGATTTTCCGCGCAGCAGCTCCAGCACGTCGGGATTTTTTTTCTGCGGCATCATGCTCGACCCCGTGCAGAAGGCGTCGGGCAGCTTGATCCAGCCGAACTCGCTCGAGAAGTAGACGATCAGGTCCTCCGAGATCCGGCTCGCGTGCACGCCGAAGACGCTCGCGAAGTGGTGGAAGTCGAGGAGGTGGTCGCGCGAGGCGACCGCGTCCATGCTGTTGGGGCAGAGGCCCGAGAAGCCGAGGTCGCGCGCCGTGAAGTCGCGGTCGAGCGGCAGCGTCGAGCCCGCGAGCGCGCCGCAGCCGAGCGGACAGACGTCGACGCTCTCGTAGGCCGCGCGCAGGCGGTCCGCGTCGCGCATGAACGCCGTCCAGTGCGCCATCCAGAAGTGCCCCATCGAGACGGGCTGCGCCTGCTGGAGGTGCGTGTAGCCGGGGACGATGGTATCCGCGTGCTCGGAAGCCTTGGTGGCGAGGACGTCGAGCAGTTCGTGGAGGCCATCCCAGATGCGTAGCATCTCCCAGCGCAATGCGAGCCGAACGGAGGTGTTGGATTGATCGTTCCGGCTCCGCCCTGTATGAATCTTTGCACCCACGTCGCCGGTGCGTTCGGTCAAGAGCGCCTCGACGTTCATGTGTACGTCCTCGAGCGCCTCGCTCGGCACGAACGTGCCTTCCTCCGCTTCGTGCGCGATTTGGACGAGCGCGCGCTCGATCGTCTCCCCCTCCTCGGGCGTGAGCAACCCTGCGCGGACCAGCATGCGCGCGTGGGCGACGCTGCCCCGCACGTCCGCGCCTACCGTGCGCCAGTCGAGGTCGAGCGACTGCGTGAAGCGCCGCACCCGCTCGTCGGTGTCCTGCGAAAATCTTCCCTTCCACATTTCGAATCAGACCCTTTCGGTTCATTTGGAATTCCTGTACACTTGCAAACGAATGTCACACGCCATTATAGTCGATAAACGCCGGGATCGCCCGCGAGGCGCGGCGAAAAATACGCGTAACGACCGCTCGGGCCAGGGCGAAACATGCGCTATAATAGCCCCTGATAAAAAGTACAGAAAAAACCGAGGAGGTCTCGCTCGAATGAAAAACGCAATGTTTCACGTGATACGAAGAGGGAAGATCGCCGTTCTCGCGGCATTTTTCGCTTTTTGTCTCGCAACGTTTCTGTCCTCTCCGTTACACGCGGAGGTCTCCGACCTGGAGATGGCGCGCCACATCGCCTCCCTGCTCGGCGAGAAATTTTCCCCGGAGTCCGTGACGGTCACGGTGCGGGAGAGCCGGGCCTACGCCGAGATGAAGGGCGCCGTGCTGAGCCGGATCCGCATCGACACGATGCGGTTAGACGCCCTGTTGACGAACCGCGACCAGCCGCTCTCGGACGACGTCGACTCGCTCGCGAGCCTGATCGGCTACTCGCGCGGCGAGCTCGTCCTGCTGGAGCGCGACGTCAACGCGTACTTCGACGACAACGACACGCGCGGCTTCTCGAACCTCGTCTTCGACTTCAAGCCGGAGGGCTTCCGCGCGGACGGCGTCTTCAGCGCGACGTTCCTCTTCACGCTCCGCATCCGCCTTGCGGCGACCGGCGTGCTCGGGCTCGGCTCGGACGGCGTCTATCTCGAGAACGTCAAGATCTACACGGAGAGCATCAAGCAGCCGGACATGCTGACGAACCAGGTGCTCTCGCGCGTGAACCCGCTGATCGAGTGGAGCGATATCCCCTTCAAGGTGGAGTTCAAAGAGATCGCGATGGACGACGAGGCGGCGCGCATGACGGGCGACCCCCAGCCGCTCGAGGGCGCGACGCACGTCTGGAGGCCCCGATGAACATGGAACGCTGGCTTGTGACCGGGGCGGCGGGCTTTATCGGCTCGCACCTCGCGGAGGGGCTTTTGCGGCGCGGCTATGTCGTGCGCGGGATGGACAACTTTTCCACGGGATATCGGGCGAACGTCGAGGCGATCCGAACTGCCGCAGGCCCGCTCGCGGAACGTTTCGAGATGATGGAGGCGGATATCCGCGATCCGGACGCTTGCCGCGAGGCTTGCAAAGGCGTCGACCGGGTGTTGCACCTGGCGGCGCTCGCCTCCGTGCCGCGCTCGATCGAGGAGCCCGCGGAGACCTTTCGGACGAATCAGGAAGGTTTCGTCCTGCTGCTCTCCGCCGCCCGCGAGCAGGGGATCGAACACGTCGTCTACGCCTCGTCGAGCGCGATTTACGGCGACTCGGCCAAGCTGCCGGTCAGTGAGGGCAACCGCGGCCTTCCCCTCTCCCCCTACGCGCTCACGAAGACGATGAACGAAGAGACCGCCGAGCTCTACAGCCGGATTTACGGCATGAAGTGCGTCGGCCTGCGGTACTTCAACGTCTTCGGCACGCGGCAGGACCCGAACGGCGCGTACGCCGCCGTCATCCCCCGCTGGTTCGACGCGATCTCGCGCGGCGAGCGGCCGATCATCTACGGCGACGGGACGACGTCCCGCGACTTTTGCCACGTCGACGACATCCTCGCGGCAAACGTCCTCGCGGCGACGACGGAGGATCCGCGCGCGTTCGGCGACGCGTTCAACATCGCCTGCGGCGGACGGACGAGCCTGAACGAGCTCTTCGAGATCATCCGCGACATCACAGGCGCCCCCGCGAGCCTGCAACCGATCTACGAGGACTTTCGCGTCGGCGACATCAAGCACTCGTACGCCTCGATCGACAAGGCGCGCAGCGTCCTCGGCTACGAACCCGCGACGACGTTCATGGACGGCCTGCGAAAGACCGCCGACTGGTATCTGGGCAAACAAGAATAGAAGATACACGAGAGACGAAAAAAATCGCGCAGCCCCGATCGGGGCTGCGCGATTTTTTTCGTCTATGTCAGTTTCGGGGCGAGGCTACAGTTTGATTCGTACCGTGTACTTCTTGATGAAGCTGCTGGGGTGGTAGGACATCTTCGCGTCGCGGAGGCCCGGGTCGTCCATGTCTTCCTCGCGGTTGACGCACTTGTACGGCTCGCCCTCGTGCACGAGGAACTCGTGGTTGATGACCTGATAGGCGGCGTTGTACTCGAGGCTCGCCTTTTCGAAGTGGATCATCAGCGTCTCGCCGACGATTTCTGCGACGGTGTAGGCGACGATGCGGCCCATGACCTCGATTGCGCCGCCGATCATCTGCGGCAGGGCGTCCCAGTTGCCGAGGATGTTGCGGACGATCCCCTCGCTCTCCCGCTCGATGCTGCCGGAGTCGTTGAAGATGCGGTACGACTCGCACCAGGCGCGCTGGAACAGGACGATCCGTGGGAGCAGTTCGGTCGTGATCGGCAGGTACTCGTACGGGTTCTGCTTGCTGAACTGGTTGACGCGGTTGCGTTTTTTGACGTACTTTTTGCCGGCGAGCGTCGCGAGGTCCGAGACGCGGTGCAGGTACTCCCAGCTCGCGCGGTTCTCGGTCGCCTCGACGGCGTCCCCCATCTGCTTGCGCCAGATGTCGACGAGCTTTTCCGGCACGAGGCGGAACTCGGCGGTCCGGCCGAAGCGCGCCGCGATGATCTCGTCCCACCCCTTGATGTTCCAGTTGCCGACCGGCGCCAGGAAGTGCTCGTCCGGCGACGCCCCCTTGATCCAGACGAGTTCCTCGTCGTCGTCGAACGCGAACTGGTATCCGAGCGCCCGCTCCCAGCAGAGCAGGACCCCGCTCGAATAGTCGGACGACTTCTGCCTCGTCCGCGCCCACCGCTCCATATAGGGAACGATCGTGTCCAAATTGACGGACTTGAAAAGAAATCTCACGGTAACGCCTCCGTTTGCTGCTTTCGTCGTTCTTTGTTTTTCTTGTCGTGCGCCACTTTACCATATTTGACGACGCCGGAGAAGGGGTCCACCGGAGACGTTTCGTGCGCGCGCACCGTGCGGCACGTGCGGCGGAATTTCCCGTTTCGGCTCTTTGCTGTAAAATAAATCATATTCCGAAAGAAAAAAACAGGGACCCGGAAAGAGGTGTTCGCTTGAACGAGAGGGACGAGAAGGACGAGAAGACACGCGAAGCGGAAGAGATGCCGCCTGCGCCCGGGACGGACGAGGCGAAGAGCGAAGAGAACCCGACCGTGCGGCCCGCGCCGGAAACTCCCCGCGAGGGGGCGGAGGATCCCGGGGGCAGGGGCACGTTGTTTCTCACGCCGGAGGCGCCCTACCGGCCGCCGAGCGCGCCCCGCGACGTGCCGCTGTGGGTGTTCGGCGTGCTCGCGTGCGTTCTGCTGGTCGTCTTTTTCCTGCTGGGCAGGTCGTACTATCGCAGCAACGTCCTGCCGGACCGGCTCTACCAGAGCGCGTCCGAGCACTTCGAGCGGGAGGAGTACGAGGCGGCGGCGCGCGAGTACGAGCAGGCGGATGCCTTGCAGTCGAAAAAATCGAGCGACGACGTCCACTACCGCCGCGCGTATGCCTACGAGCGCGTCGGCAAATACGAGGAGGCGGCGGCGGCCTACGTGCGGCACCTCGCCGAGCATTCCGGCGACATGCGCGCCGTGGCGAGCCTGGGGAAAATCTACTACAGCCTGGGGCGCTCGGAGGACGCGCTCCCCTACCTGGAGCGGACGGCGGAGGCCGTCTCCGGCGACGCTGCGCTCTCGCTTGCGCTCGGTCGTCTCTACGAGTGGCGAAGCGACGACGTGCGGGCGGCGGACGCCTATGCGGACTTCGTCGCCCTTGAAACGTCCGACGCCGAGACCCTGCTCGAAGTCGGGCGGTTTTTGATGAAAAGCGCCCGCTACAAGGACGCGCTCAGCGGTTTCGAACGCGCGAACGGGCTGCTTGCCTCCGATGACAAGCGTGGGTATCACGCCGTCAACGCGGCGAAAAACATGCTCGGCTGGCCGACGGACGAGGGGATGGTCGTGACGCCCGGCGCGTCGGTCGGAAACATGCACCTCGGGCTCACGCGCCCCGAGGCGCTGGAGGCCTGGGGGAAGCCGCTCCATCAGGTCGACGAGGAGGGGTACTCCGTCTGGGGGTACAACGGCACGGCGGACGCGCCGGAGACGGTCGTCTTCTTCGACGACGACGGCGTGATCGAGATCGTGACGGAGTCGAAGAAGCACGCCACGTCCGACGGCCTCAGCCTGGCGAATTTCCGCGAGGTGAAGTATGCCGACCGCTTCCTGCGGACGCGGGACGAGAACGCCGATCCGCATCTCTATCGCTACATCCTCAAGGGGGGCGGGCTTGCCTTCTACACGGGCGACGCGGTCTCATCGGACAAACCGCGCGCCGTCGTTTACGACGGCACGCGTCCGCTGACGGAGCACCTGGACGCCGAGTGGCGGTATTATTGGGATTGACGCGCGCGCATAAAAAATCGCCCGCCGGCGTGACGTCCGGCTTCGCGCGCAGTTCTGCGCGGTAGAGGTCGAGCGCGCTCAGGAAGATCGCGATGATGAGCGGGCCCAGAAAGACGCCCAGGAGGCCCCACGCGGCGATGCCGCCGGTGAGTCCGATGATGAGGGCGAGCGTCGGCATGGAGCTTCCGCTGCCGATGAAGATCGGGCGCAGAATGTTGTCGATCGACGACACGACGACGATCCCCCACACGAGGAGCGCCACGCCCCACCCCGTCGCGCCGGTCGCGATGAGGTAGATCGAGCCGGGCAGCCAGACGACGGCGGTCCCCATCGGGAACATGCCGAAGAAGAACATGGCCGCCGCCGCGAGGAAGGCCTTCGACAGGCCCGCCGTCGCCCACCCGATGCCGCCCAGGAGCGCCTGCACGGCGACGGTGAGGATGACGCCGTACGCGACGGAGTTCATGATCCGTCCCGTGTTTTCGATGAAGTGCTCGCGCCCCTCCCTGGGCAGGGGGATGAAGTCCTTGATGTAGTTCACGACGCTCTCCCCGTCGCGGATCATGAAGAAGAGCGTCATGAGCGCGATGAACGCCTGGAAGATGAACGCGCCCGTCCATTGGAGCACGCCCTTCGAGAGGTTCTGCAAAAAGGTCGCCACGCTCTGCGCAACGGAGGTGAGCGCGCTCGCGACCCGGTCGCGGTCCGAGATCACCGGCACGATGAACTCGCGCAGGCTTTCGGGGATAAAATCGTCCAGCGGCGGCAGCCCGACCTCGCGGATGTGCTGGATGTACGACGAGAGCGAGTCGTAGGCCTGAAGGAGTTCGCCGACGACCGCGCGAAGCGTGTAGGCGAGCGGGATCGTGATGCAGATCATCAACAGCAGGAACGAGAGGACGGCGCAGATGTTGCGGTGTTTCCCGAGGCCGCTCTTCCGGACGATGAACGTATGCACCGGGTGCCAGAGGAAGGCGAAGACCGCGCCCCACGCGATGCCGTAGAGAAGGGGGCTGATGACGAAACACGAGATGAGAAGAAGAATCACAAGAAAGATCGAAAAATTTTTCCCGTAACGCGGGGGATCCGCTTTGAGACAAGGGGCGAGTGTCGGTGGTTGTTTTTGTTCCGTTGTCGATGTATCTATGGGTGCGTTTTTGTCTTTATTTTTGCTCGACGTCAAGCCGATATTCACCCTTCCTTGTACGATATGGTCAATTGTGACGCACTTGACAGGGCGCGTCGCAGTTTTTATGATAGCATACGTAGAAGGGTTTCCGACTCGTCGGAGCTTACGTATTTATGCATTTTTTGCAAGGTGGTCGCGCAAGGGGAATCGCGGCCCGATAAAAGGAGGAGTTGCGAGGTGGCGAACACAGCTGTCGTTTACACGGATGAGAGCGCGGAAGAAAGGGTAAGACCCTCGGAACGCGTTGGTCGCGACGCAACGGAGCATCCGCAGACGCAACGCGCCTTCCGGGAACGCATCAAGGTCGTCGGTGTAGGCGGAGGCGGCAACAACGCGCTCGACCACATCATCCGGACCGGCGCGTCTGGCGTCGAGTTCCTCGCCGTCAACACGGACGCGAACTGCCTCGACAAATGTCTCTCCGTCGAAAAACTCGTCATCGGTGAAAAATTGACAAAAGGTCACGGTGCGGGCGCCCGTCCGGAGGTCGGCGAGCAGGCGGCGCTCGAGTCGCGCGACGCCATTCGCGAGTGCCTCAAGGGCTGCGACATGGTCTATCTCGCCGCCGGCATGGGCGGCGGAACGGGGACCGGTGCATTGCCGGTCATTGCCGGCATCGCGAAGGACATGGGCATGCTGACCGTGTCGGTCGTGACGCGCCCGTTCGGCTTCGAGGGCAAACGGCGCGCCAAGTACGCCGAGGAGGGCATCGAGAAGGTCAAACAGGTCGTCGACGCGCTGATCGTCGTGCCGAACGACCGGCTGCTCAGCCTCTCCGAGCGGACGACGTCCTTGACCGACGCGTTCGCCATGGCGGACAACGTCCTCCGCCAGGCCGTGCAGGGCGTCACGGATCTCGTGACGAAACCGGGCTTCATCAACGTCGACTTCGCGGACCTGCGCAACATCATGAAGCACGCGGGCGGCGCGGTCATGGGCATCGGCACGGGATCGGGCGAGCACCGCACGCAGGACGCGCTGAAGCGCGCCATGGAGAGTCCGCTCATGGAGACGTCGATCCACGGCGCGAAGGGCGTCATCCTGAACGTCACGGCGAGCCCTTCGGTCGGCATCATCGAGGTGCAGGACGCCTCCGCGAAGTTGCAGGAGCTCATCGACCCGGACGCGAACTTCATCTGGGGACTCGTCTACGACGAGAACATGGGCGAGGAGATCCAGATGGTCGTCATCGCGACGGGCTTCGACTTCGACGAGGCGGGCAGCGAGACGTTCTACACGGGCGCGAAGAAAAAACCGCTCGAGACGGTTGCGACTGCCACAGGCGACGCGCCGCTCTTCTCCATGGATTCCCCCATCGACACGCCCTCCTACCTGAGGCGTCGCGCGCGCCACTGATCCGTCGCCACAACTTTCATACGATTTCAATGCGGGACCGATTCGGTCCCGTTTTTTTATGACGCCCGCAAGCATTTCCATATCCATGTGCGATACCCTCGCTGAATCGCGCCGTCGATTTTTTCTGTCGACGGCGCGATTTTTTTTTAGCGCGAGTTGGGAAGATCATCGAATAATAGTCAATAAAAATCAATCCTCTTCAATTCTTTTTCATGATTGAGCGATGGCGTTTTATGCGTCTTGTGATAGAATTTTTTCGGATTTTCGGATCGTTGAATCGTTAGAATGCCTGGAGGTATGTGTATGTCGGAAACACTGGAAAAACCGAATCAAAACATCGAAGCGGGGCGGCGGCGAATCAGCACGAGGGATATGGCGCTGATCCCGCTCTTCTCGCTCTTGGTCGGGATCGGCGCGATGATCCGCATTCCCCTCCCCTTTTCGCCCGTTCCACTCACCCTTCAGACCGCGATGGTATTTGCCGCGGGCCTTCTTCTCGGCTCGCGCAGAGGCGCGCTCGCGCTTCTGGCGTACATGGTCATGGGATTGCTGGGGTTGCCCGTCTTTACAGGGGGCGGTGGGTTGCACAACCTCATGCTCCCCTCCTTCGGCTTCATCGTGGGCTTCATCGGGACCGCCTGGACGGCGGGGCGGATCTGCGAGCTCGCTTCGGGCTGGGTTGCCAGGCAATCGCGTCGCGGAGTTGCGGCGCTCGCCGTCCGGATCGTCGCGTGCCTCGCCGGCGGCGCGATCTACAACGTCGTCGGCGTCCTGTGGCTCTACATGAACGTGAACTACATCCTCGGCAAGGCCGCGACGTTTCACCAGGTGCTCGTCATGGGCCTCTTTCCCTTTCTGCTGCCCGACCTCCTGAAACTCGCCGCGGTCGCGCTCGTCGTCTCGCTCATCGCCGAGCGCGTGAAGGCGCTCGACCTCTTCGACGCGTAAAAGCCGGGACACCACACAAAAAAATCGGACCATAACCCTGCCCCGGACGGGCCCGCTTGATTCGGGCCCGTTTTTTTATCCGCTGCGCATTCGAATTCCAGATCCTCCCAGTTGTTGAAGCTAGAAACGGCCATGAATGGCCGATTTCGACGCGGTCGTTTACATAGTGAATCGCCAATGCCGCCAACGCGAAGCGGAATGGGCCGTTTGATTGAAAAAAGAGATAATGCCGGGAAAAGTCAGGCGTAGCGGGGTGTCCAAACGATCGGTCAAGAGAAAATCGGATCAATGCAAAAGAGATTTAGTCGATTGATTTTTATTGACCTTTATTGCGAAAATTCCTTGATGTTATAATCGAACGACCTCAAAAAATGGAGTTGAGCATCGATGGAATCCAGTCACGAATTCGACTATGAGATCTGTAACAGCCGTATCCGCCCGATTGCGGACGGGTTGGTGAAGAAATACGAGGAACTGCGCCACATCGACGTGGACAAAATTCTCTTTGTCGTCAACCACAAGAGCGCGGGGAGCAAGAAGCGCATCGTTCTCGCGCGCACCGCGCGGGTGCCGGAGAAGTGGCGCGACATTCTCTTCCAGTTGGGCGCGTGTTCCTACTTCTATATCGTGGAGTTTTTCGGAAAGACGACCTCCTGTCTGGACGAGAACCAGATGACCGCGCTCGTCTACCGCGAACTCCGCCGCATCGGGCCCGAGGGGCAGATCATCACGCCGGATATTCACGACTGGTGGCAGGTGCTGATGGGGCTCGGCCGTCATTGGTTCTACCCGGACTCGACCTGTCCGAACCTTCTGGACGATAGCGTCGACTGGAAAAAACTCATGGGCACGAACTACGAGCCGCCGCGCACGGCAGACTGATACGGATCGGCCCGTCGAACGAACGATCTCGAAACACAAGACCCCGCGGAGCGTTTTTTTGCTCGCTCGCGGGGTCTTTGTACTTTCGGAACGTTTGCTCTTGAAACATTGTGTATGGGTGCTTAAATATGCACAGGAAGAAATAAAATCGGCTTCTGCCGTTAGGGAGTGATACCGTGTCCGCCTCCTCGCCCCGATCGTTTGAAAAGACCCGCCTTGCAGCCCTGATTCTCGCAGCTCTCCTCTTTTTTGCCCTCCCGCATGTTGCGTGGGCGAGTCCATTTGCCGTCTCCTCCTTCTCCCCCACCGGAGAGGTTGCCGGGCCGACTGAAATCCGCATCGTCTTCAACACCGCCGTGGTGAAGAGCGACGAAGTGGGCAAAACCCTTGCCCCGGGCGAGATGCCGCTCACATTTGCACCACCCTTGCCTGGGAATGGAAAGTGGTTGGATGCCCTGACTTTTCTTTATCAACCTACATCGGGATATCTGGAGGAGGCGACGGAATATCGCGCGACGATCCGGGAGGATCTGAAGGACCTCTCGGGCGCGTCGTTTGCAGGCGACCGGGATTATCGCTTTCATACGCCGCCGTTGCGTCTGTTGGAGGCGCGTCAGATCGACTTCGACGTGCGAAACGACTATGTCGATTATGAGTTGCGCTTCTCAACACCGGTGAGTCCCGCTCGTCTGCGTGGCTACACGGAACTTCTCGACGGGAAGGGACAACCCGTTCCGCACACATACCTTGGAACGCTGGTTACGCAGACGCCGCGCTTGCGCGTGCGCGCGGACGACGGATCGGAGCTTGCCGTAGCGATCGAGGCCGGCCTGACGCCAGCGCGCGGCAACCTCGGGCTGAAGGAGCGCGTTTCTCTCACGCTTCGCCGAGATCTCTCCCTGAAAATTGGAAACGCGTACGCTGGCAGCGAATATGATGGAAGCTTCCTATATATAGAAACATCCTCACCGGTAGATCTTGAAAAAGCCGCTTCCTTCATCGAAGTCGAACCGAAGACGAAGTTGACGTTGGAAGCGTGGGGAGGCAGGCTTCGAATTGGCGGCGATTTCAAGCCGCGCGACCGCGTTCTGCTCACCGTGCGAAAGGGGCTGCCCCCGATCGAGGGAGAGGCGCTCGGCGAAGCGTGGTCGCGTGCGTTTATCATCCCCGACGTGGAGCCCTCCCTATCGTTTGAGACGCAGGGGCGCTTTGTCTCGCCGCTTGGCGAATCCCTGATGTTTCCGCTCTCGACGGTAAATATCGAACGTCTCGACGTCGGCGTAAACCGGGTTTACGACAACAACGTGCCATATGTCATGCGTAATTCCTGGCCATACAGCGCCTACGACCTCTCGGAGGAAATCTTCCGAAAGCGCTATACGATTGCCGCGTCCCCGAATGAAAAAATCCGAAATGCCATTGATCTGGAAAAAATTCTGGACGGGAAAAAGGGCCTTTTCGAAGTCTACGCGAACAATGCCGGTCACTGGCCCGGCGAGTTCAGGATCGTCAATGTGACGGATCTCGGCGGATCGGCGAAAGTATTCGAAAAAGGAATGCTCGTCTGGGTCAACTCCATCTCGCGTGGGAAGCCGGTTTCGGATGCGCGCGTCGACGTATATTCGAACAGCAATCAACTTCTGGAGAGCGGCCGCACCGATCGGCAGGGTGTGTGGAAAATCACGCTCGATGCACCGTGGTCCCAGAATCTCAGGCCGGATCTGGTCGTCATCTCCAAGGGGGACGATACGTCGGTGCTTCGTCTTGAAAACAGTATCTGGAACAGAGGCGCACCGGAGTACGCAGGCGCGCCATACCCATCGGGTGCGTACCTTGGACTTTGTTACACGCCAAGAGGCGTGTTCCGCCCCGGAGAGCGCGTCCCCATCGGCGTGATTGTACGCGATCGCACACTCGCGTTGAAAGAACCATTTCCCGTGCAGGTCAAGGTCCGCACCTCGTTGGGGCGGGAATGGGAGACAAAGACGGTGGAATTGTCCGAGCTGGGAATGGCGTCCACCGACATCCGGCTTTCTGAAGCCTCGCCAACCGGTTCCTGGCATGCCGGCGTATATATTCCTGGCGAGTCGCGTCCGATTGCCGAGACGTATTTTTTTGTGGAGGATTTTGCCCCCCCAAGGATCGAAGTCGAAGTAAGCAGTGATGCAAAGGAACTCGTCGGGGAAGAGAATTGCAACGTTTCTCTCTTTGCGCAGTACCTTTTCGGCGCACCTGGCGACAGTCTTGCCTATGAGCTGGAAGCAACGTATATTCCCCGGGAATATTCGCATCCCAATTGGACGGGCTACCGCTTCGGTGACGAGAGAAAAACGTTGACGCCGGAAATGCAAACCGTTGCGAGCGGCATGCTCGATGCAAACGGAACGGTCACGATTTCAGACCTCGACATCCCGCCGCCCTTCCCCGCCATTCTCGACCTTTCCCTTCGTGCCGGTGTTATGGAGGACAGCGGCAGGTGGGTTTATCGCACCCTCACCATTCCGTACTATCCCGCGGATACCCTACTGGGCATTCTCCTTCCACAGGGAACCCTGACATCCGAATCGGATCTCTCATTCGGTTTTGCGTCGATCAAAACGGACGGCAGCCCCTCCTTGGGGCCTGCCTTCTATACGATCTACAAGCAACTTTCGGCCGTCTCGATCCATGAACGGGATGGCGTGACAAGAGGAGAGCGCAATATTCGATACGAGCCACTGGAAGGACACGAAGACGTCCCCGTGACGTTTACCGACGGAAAAGCCGAGATCAAGGCCAACCTCCCAACCGGTGGGGACTATTTGATCGAGTTGACCGGTCCGGATGAAACGATTTCGACCGCCGCTTCGTTTTATGTCTATGACGCGAGGTGGAATTACGGCGAGGGCGATGGCGTACTCCCCGATGCCTTGACAATCACGCTCGACAAACCGCTTTACAGGGTAGGAGAAAAAGTCCGTGGCAGAGTAACGGGCGCTTTCGAAGGCTCTTTGCTCGTCTCGCTCGAAACCGACTCCACCCTGCGGCACGAAGTGCTAACGGCGGGCAGTGACGGCGGGACCTTTTCCTTCGACGTCGCGAAAGAAATGGCCCCGAACGCATGGATCACCGCACAATTGATCCGACCGGTCCTTCCGGAAGAAGATTGGCGTTCGCACCGTGCGTTCGGCGCCGTGCCTCTGCACGTCGACAACAGCGATCATTCCCTGACGGTCGAAATCCAGGGGCCCGCCAAACTTTTTGCGGAGAAGGCGAATGAAATTTCGATTCAACTCAAGGATCATCGGGGAAAGGGCGTCGAGGGCGAAATATCCGTGATGCTCGTCGACGACGGTGTTCTGGCGCTGACACGTTTTGAAACGCCGGATTTCTACCGCGCCTACGCGATGCGAAGGGGACTGGCGATCGACGTCTTCGACATCTACCGCGATCTCATCCGTCTCTATCCGGAATACCCGACTCCACTTACGCCCGGAGGCGGAATGGCGGAGGACGCCGCGTTCGCAAGAATGCAGCAATCCCTCTCGCCCGTGCGCGCCGATCGCTTTCGCGTTCTCACGATCTGTGACGCCGTAAAGACGGACAAGACCGGACACGCGAACCTCACCGTCACGCTTCCGGAATTCACCGGCAGGGCGCGCCTGATGGCGGTCGCCGTGGCGAAGACGGCTTTCGGTGCCGGAGAGATGCGATATGAAGTAGCGGACGATATCGTGGCGGACGTTTCGCTTCCAAGGGCGCTCGCACCCGGCGACGTCTTCGATTCGGAGATTCGGATCTTCAACCAGACATCGGCGGATATCGCCGTCTCGATCGACCTCTCCATTCAGGGGGCCTTGACGCTTCTCGAAAATGATGGGACGGACTCAACTGGGGCCTCTTATCTGGCAAAGCGGACCGTTCGCATCGACGCGAATCCAACCGTCATTCCACTTCGAATGAAAGCGAGCGAGGAGGCTGGCGTTGCGGATATCTCGCTCCAAATTACTTTCGATCGCGGTGAAATTCGAAAGACGAATCAAATTGCGGTCCGCCCCCCATATCCAAGAATAACGAAAAGCAGGTCGACCTCGCTACCTCCGGGCGGTGTGGAGCGCTTGCTCCTTTCGGACGACTGGTTCCCCGGTACACGTCGCGGACTTTTGGCCGTCTCCGCACTGCCCGAGGTCACGATCTCCGATCTGGCGAAATTCCTTGTCGGTTATCCCTATCACTGCCTGGAGCAGACGGTATCGAGCGGATGGGGCATGCTCGCAGCGCCCGACCTCGTTGCCGGGATCGACCCGGCCCTCGCCTCGCCCACGCAGTTGGCGGAATCGCTGGACGGCAGAATTCGCAGGATTCAGGCAAGTCAGTTGTATAGCGGCGCATTCGCCTTCTGGCCCGGCTCGCCTGCCTCCGATTGGGCGACGGCCTATGCGGCGCACTTCCTCGTCGCCTGCGAAATGCGCGGGCTCCAACTCCCTGGCGATATTCTGGCGAACGCATATGCATACCTCCGTCAGGTTTTGGCGCTATCGCCCTCCTCGCAGAATGACGCACTCTACGGCCCCGAACTCGCGACGCGCGCCTATATTGCTTATATCATGTCGATTCGCGGCGATGTACCGCACGCCTGGATGTCCTATTTGCGCGACAACCTGCCGGATATGCCGGCGTACGGCCGCCTTCTCCTGGCAGCGGCATACGCCCGGAGTGGTCAGAAAGACCTCGCGCGCGCGATGTTGGGGGAAAGCATCCCCGCGATCGATCAGCCCACGGCAATGCAGCAGGAAAAACCGAATTGGGATTCACCGCTTCGCAGTACGGCGCTATCCCTGTTGGCATGGAACGAAATCGATCCGATGTCCCCTGAAGCCGCAGACGCCGCTACAATCCTGCTCGAAGGACTTCGCGCGAACGATCTCTACACGACGCAGGAAGCCTCCTTCGCCCTGTTCAGCCTCGCGACGTTCTACGCGCACCAAGAGCAAAGCGGTGAAAGCCGCATCGTCATAAAGAGCGAATCGGGGCGGGTGCTTTTGACTCAAGAAAAGAACAAAAGTTACAATATTCAGCTACCCCCCGACATCACTTCTCTCGAGGCCCGAAACACCGGCACAGGTACGGGGTATGTCGCGGTTGTCCTCGACGGCGTCCCAACCGTCGCACCCGAGGCGCGGAACCAGGGAATTCGCGCTTCTGTTGAATATCGCGACTCGTCTGGCACGCGCATCCAACCGGGCACATCCGTCACGCGAGGTGAACGCGTCACGGCAACGATCACCCTTGCGCCCCTCTCTGCGGAAATGAAAAATATCGTTGTCACCCTCCCCCTTGCGGGTGGCCTCGAAGTCGAGAATCCCTGGTTGATGGACGCGCCGAGCGAAGGATCTTACGGCGACGACAACGTATCGGGCGCTCGTGCGGAACTGCGCGACGATCGCCTGCTCCTCTTCGTCGACGAGCTTTCCAAACCGTTCACTTGGAGATGCGCCATGCGCGCGGTGACCGCCGGACAATTCCTGCTGCCCCCGATCGTTGCGGAGGGAATGTACGCCCCCGGACTGCAAAGCATTGGCGAGACCTCCACGTTGACGATCGTTTCGAAATAGGGTTGCACGTGAAACAGCAATATAGCTTGAAGGGAGCAAGGAACGTTTTTGCGGCGGCAGTCTCCGCCGCTGCGCTCCTTGCTCTTTTTGTGCTTTCGTACGAGGCGCGCTTGACGTTTCCGGACGTTCGCGAATATGAACGTTCTATCGTCACGCTCGACCGTCATGGAGATATTCTGAATGTCCAACTTTCAGGGGACGACGAGTGGTGTATCCCGGTCTCGCTCGATAAGATGGGCGCGTGGACGGCGCTGGTCGCGGTGCAGTTGGAGGACAAGCGATTCTACGAACACCGCGGTGTGGACCTCGTCGCCATCTGTCGTTCCTTTTTTTATAATCTCAAGTCTGGGAAGGTGGTCTCCGGCGCCTCCACGATCACGACGCAGTTGATCCGCATCGCGGATCCGCAGCCACGTACTTACGCCGCCAAGTTTTCGGAATTTTGGAGAGCGATGCGCCTCGAGTCGAAGATGTCGAAGTCCGAGATTCTGGAACTCTACCTCAACCGCGCGCCATTCGGAGGAAACATCCGGGGCATCGAGGCGGCGTCGCGCATTTATTTCGACAAGAGCGCGCAATTTCTCTCGCTCTCGGAGAGCGCGCTTCTGATTTCGATCCTCCGCGCGCCGAGTCGCTATCGCCCGGATCGTCACGCCGAAGAAGCGACGGCACTTCGGGACCGTAGCCTCGCTTTGCTTCACGAACGCGAGCAGATCACAGAGGCGGCGTTCGAAATCGCCCACTCGGAGGTACCGAATAGCCGTCGATATTTTTTGCCGAAACACGCCGCAATGGCATGTGCGCACGCGGCAAACGCCAAACCAACGACACGCGTCCGTTCGACAATCTCTTCTCCGTTGCAACGCATGCTTGAAAAGAACATGGAAAGGGCGTTGACAGTATACCCATTGCAGATCACCGGTGCGGCGATCATCGCTGACAACACCTCCGGCGAAGTTCTTGCGTATGTGGGAAACGGACGTTTGGGCACAGGGTTGCCCGGTTCTGAAGTCGACTGCGGGGACGCAATGCGATCGCCGGGGTCGACGTTGAAACCATTCATTTATGCAGCCGCCTTCGAAAGGGGGCTGCTGACGCCCGCATCCTTGCTCGCGGATACGCCGTTGGCCTTTCATGGGAGTGCGCCAAGGAATTTCGATCTCTCATACAGAGGCCCCGTTTCAGCCCGGACTGCGCTTGCTTCCTCGCTGAACGCCCCCGCCGTTCGCGTCCTTCGCCGCCTTGGTTACGCTCAGGCAATCGAGGTTTTGCGTCGCTTCGGTTTCGCGAACATCGAGCGTGAGAGTGGGTACTACCGAGATGCGCTTGTCCTCGGTGGATGCGAGGTGACGCTTGTGGAATTGGCGTCGGCATATCGCACGCTTGCGCAGGGGGGCATTTATACGCCACTGACATGGACGCTCGATCCAGAAAAACCGAAACGGATTGCAATATCGCAAGCGGCAAGTTACCTAACGCTCGATATTTTGGAGGATACAGGACGTTTGATTCCCTTGTACCGCGATGTCTTTGCCGAAGAAAAACGGAAGGTCGCATTCAAGACGGGGACGTCCCACGGTTTGCGAGATGCGTGGTGTGTCGGTGTAGCGGGAACTTACACCGTTGCCGTCTGGCTTGGTGTGCCCGAAGGAAAAGGGTCGGAACGGTTGGTCGGTCTCCAGACCGCGGCGCCAATCGTAATGCAGATTTTTCGAGAATTGCCGAATCCTCAGAGCGCATCATTCGAGATACCCAAAGAAGTTTTCGAGAGAACCGTTTGCGCGATATCGGGCATGTTACTGACGAGAAACTGTCTTCAGCTGACGCGCGACATTGCCATCCGCGATGTTTCTTCGCTGGCGCTCTGCGATATGCATCAAAATATCGAGGGAAAAATCGTCACGATCTGGCCGCCCGAAATCGCGAGTTGGTCTCGAAACAGGAGCGAAAACATATCTCCTCTCTCGTCGATCAAAATCACAAAACCGTTGCCGCGTTCGAGATATCGCCTGGAAATGGGCAAAGAACATTTGTCCATTTACCTAGCCGCGGAAGGACCGCTTCCACACCACTGGTTTTTGGATGGAAAATTTTTATCCACTGATCGGAACGGCAGCGGGATATATATCGACGTGCCGCGCGGACATCATCTCGTGAGCGTCCTCTCCGGAGAGCAAACCGACCGCACCTCATTTGAAGTTTTGGATGTGTCGAGGCAAAAAAAGGACACCCCGATAATGGGTGTCCTCGATTGAATTTGTTTCATGTGAAACAGAGTCAAGCTTCGAATGGCGAGACAAGAAATGAAAATGTCGATTTGGCGGACGCGATATTTTCAAGTTCAAGCGTGATGCTGGGAAGTAAAGAATTGGGCACGATTATTTCCCCGGAAATAGACACATCGAATATCGCATTGATTGAAGAGGGCGGAATGTGGCAATGCTCCAACCGTGAAAGTATGAGGTTGTATAAATCATATGATGTTGCAAATTTGACAATCGATTTTGGTTCGTTGATCGCGATCGTTGCCTTTTCGATTGCTTCGATCGTCGCAAGGGAATAGGCGGCGATCAAACCCTTCACACCGAGCTTGATCCCCCCGTAGTATCTCGTAACGACCCCCATGATATTTAAGAGAGAATATTTTTTCAGTGCCCCCAGTATGGGACGCCCGGCTGTGCCGGCCGGTTCCCCCGCATCCGAAGAATGTTCCAGCGGGATTCTGTCGTTGAAACGATAGGCCCAACAATAGTGCGTCGCTTTGGGAAAGGCACGATTAATCTCGTTCATTTCCCGGTCGAATTCCGCTCGGTTTTTGACAACCCGCAGGGAGGCGATGAATCTGGAACGTTGCACGGTAATTTCGTGGTCGATGGGAAATTCGATCGTATAATACTGTCCTTCTTTTAAAGATGTTGCGTCGTGCGCCATGCGTTTGCGAGCCTTTCATATGTCGCGGAGAGTGCTTCGGGGAGCACTTTGGTTTCAGCCGTGACGGACATGAAGTTGGTATCGCCGTTCCAACGAGGAACGACATGCAAATGTAAGTGGGCATCGATTCCAGCGCCTGCGACTTTCCCCAAATTGATCCCCATGTTAAAACCGTCCGGGTGAAGCGCTTGTTTGATTGCCTCGGTCGCGCATTGGGCGAGGTGGATCAACTCGAGAGATTCTGCCGAGGACAATGAAACGAAATCGTTCGTATGGCGATATGGAATGACCATCAAATGACCGCTGCTATATGGATAACGGTTCATCATCACAAACGCCGTTTGCCCACGAACGAGAAGCAGATTTTCTACGTCTTTCTCCTCTTTCGAATATTCGCAAAAAATACAATGTTCCTGTGTATTTTCTTCTCGCGGTGCATTGATATATTCTGCACGCCATGCTGCACGTAGAACATCCATTTGATTTCCTCCACGGATGTTATTCCCTAGGGAATAACTCCTCACTGTTATTTTCCAGGTATTCCAGAAGCAGTTGGACCTGCCATTTTTTCAGGCCCTTGATCAGGAGACCCATATTCTTTCGGTTCCCTGCAATGCGGACGGTCAGCTTCAGGTTTTTGTGAATCCGGTCGATCTCGTCCTGAAAATCGGTGGGCATCGCCGCTTTTCTCGGCAGGGCGGCGTCGATCTTCGCAGCGATTGCGACGTTCCGAACCAGTTGTTCGAGTTGCCGGACGCTCAAGTTTTTTTGGACGGTCGTGTTCGCGAATTCCAATATTTTTTCGACACTAGAGAGAGAAAGCAAGGCTCTTGCATGGCCCTCTGTAAGCTCGTCGTTTTCGAGCATTGCGATCACGCTCTCCGGCAGTTGAAGCAAGCGCAGCTTATTCGTCACCGCGGCGCGGCTGATTCCGATTTTTTCGGCGACTTCCTCGTGGGTGAGGGACAGCTTGGCGATCAACTCCTGAATGCCGAGCGCCACTTCGACGGTGCTTAAATCTTCGCGTTGCAGGTTTTCGACGAGTGCAAGCTCCATCGCCTGCGCATCCGTGATCTCGAGAACGCGTATGGGGATTTCCTTCAGGCCCGCCAACTGCGCTGCACGCCAACGACGCTCGCCAGCCACGATCTGATAGCCATTCGACGAAGGACGAACCAGAACCGGTTGAATGATGCCATGTTCCGAAATGGAATCGGCGAGGTTCTTGAGCAACTCTTCGTTTATGGTCTTTCGGGGCTGAAAGGGATTGGGGTGCAAATCGAGCGTCGCAGCCAGTGTTTGCGAAGTCGCTGTCTTTTCTTCGGGATGCAACTCTTGCGGCGCTTCGGGCGAAGCTGGAATCAGCGACGCCAGGCCCTTTCCTAACCCTCTTTGCTTTGCCATCTCTTCAGCACCTCCTTTGTGAATTTGTTATAAGCGGTTGTACCGGGACTTGAGGCGTCGTAATACTGAATGGGCATCCCATGGCTCGGTGCTTCGCTAATCCGGACATTGCGTGGAATCTGCGTCTTGAACACTTTTTCAGCAAACCGCAGCCGAACCTCGGCGGCCACATCCTTGGAGAGCCTCGTCCTTGCGTCGTACATCGTCAACAAAAGCCCATCCAACTTCAGGGCGGCGTTCAAGTGGGAACGAACGAGGTCGATTGTGTTCATCAGCTGCGAAAGGCCCTCCAGCGCGTAGTATTCACATTGAATCGGTATGATGAGCGAGTCCGCGGCGACGAGGGAATTGAGGGTCAGCAAACCGAGCGAAGGAGGACAATCGATGATGACGTGGTCAAATTTCGCCGTCTCGAGTGCTTTTTTCAGTCTGGTCTCGCGGCTCATCGCGGAAACCAGTTCGATTTCGGCGCCGGCAAGGTCGATGGTGGCTGGCACGACGGAAACATTCTTCCAAGGGGAGGGAATGAGGCATTCTTCCAACGGGAGGCCGTCGACGATCAGCTCATAGATACTGGCTTCCAGTGTTCCTCTCTCGATACCGATCCCACTGGTGCTGTTGCCCTGAGGGTCCATGTCCACCATGAGAACCCGTTTGCCGAGCATTCCCAGCCCCGCACAGAGGTTCACGCACGTCGAGGTTTTACCGACCCCGCCCTTTTGATTTGCGATCGCGGTCAATTTCAAATAGCACACCTCCAAATCGATTCTTCAATTTATTATATCCCGTTTTCGTAAAAATGATACCGGTTTCACGTGAAACGGGATTCGCGAGACTCGAAGAATTTTATTATTGTAATTTTTGTATCGACTCTCTGTTCGCGCATTTGTAAAGATATCCAAAGAATCCCGTCCGACACTGTTCAAAGTGGTATTCAGATGGTAATATCAGTGCCGTATATCGTTTTGGGGGATTGAAATGCCTGTATTGAAAAGACGCACGATTGCAGTTGCTGCGGCATTCTTTTTGCTTATGCTTGTTGCGGGATTTCTTTTCCTATCCAGCAGCACATTTTATGCGGATCTCGTCGCGGGCAAGGTCGGGGATGCCTTTCAGGATATGGGCGGTTACGATCTGATGATCGGCGATCTCCGCGGGAATCCGATAACAGGCGTGGATGCCACGGGCGTTCGTATCGTTCACGACGGTGTCGAACTCGCCTCCGCGGACAGCGTGGAAATGCGTCTCGACCTTGCAAGCGTCCTTTCCTCTCCCAAACTCTCCCGCCTCTCTCTTTCCGGTCTGACGGCGGATCTCGACACGGTGTTGAATCATCTGCCAAAGAAAAAGAAGGATTCCTCCGGCCCCCCCGCACTGGAACGACTCACGCTTCACGATTCAAAAATCACATCGCCGTTCGGCGTCGTTGAGGTGCGCGATCTGACCGTCCTCTTGAGCGAAGGGCGCTACCGCGTCGACCTTCGCGGCGAATTTTTCTCCAAGCCCTTTTCGCTCAAGGCGGATATTCCCGCTTCGGATGGGGCGATGTCGCTGCGGCAGTTCGCCGCGGAGTGGAACGATATGGCGCTGGAGGCGACCGGTGCCCTCTCGCCGAGCCTCGATCTGTCGTGCAGCGCGGTCAATCTGGACATGGACTCGCTCGTGGAAGTCCTGCCGCAGTTGAAATCGACGACGGCACAGGGATTTTATTCCGTGGAGGCGCGTTTGCGAAACGATGCCGGCCTGACAGCGACGGGCGAAATTCGATCCGGGGCGGGGCAGATCTGGCGCGTTCCCTTCGATGATTTGCGCACGGACTTCGATTACGCAGAGAATGAAATTGTGCTTCGCGACTTGAACGCCCGCCTTTTCGGTGGGGCGGCGAGCGGCGACGCGAAAATCGCATTTTCCGCAAAGTCGACGCCGACGCTTGACCTCGATTTTGTCGCGAGCAGAGTCAATACGGGCGATATGCTGGATATTTTCCCGTGGCTGGAGCACTTTGCGGGCAGTGTCGACGCTTCCTGCGACATCTCGGGGCCAATCGACGCGCTCGGTGGAACGATCCGCCTGGACGCCAAAAACGTCGCCGTATACGGCGTCAATGCCTCCAACGCGTCCCTAAACGCGCGGCTCTCGAAGTCTGCTGCATTCGCCCTTTCGTTTCGGGCAAGCGCGATGGGAGCGGCCATCCAGGGGGCAGGCGATATTGCGCTGAAACCGAATGTTCGTTTGAAATTGGATGTCGATGCATCCGGCATCTCGCTTGAAACGCTCGCCGAACGCTTTCCCCAGATTGCCGAAGCAGGCGTGGATGGCCTCGGCACGGCGAATGTCAAGATTTCCGGACCGGCGAACGCGCTTACCTTCGATGCGAGAGTCTCGTTTCCCTCCATGACGGCCATGCGGGAATATGATCTGAAGGATGTTGCGGCCGCTTTTTCCTACGGGAAAAGCGGGCTTGCCCTGACCGAAGCGAAGGCCACCTTCAACGATGCGACCCTGACCGCAGTGGGAAGCAGCACGGCAAACCTCTTGGAGGGTAGGGAAAACCTCGATTTCAATGGCAGCCTCTCGAATCTCAAATTGGAGAATTTTTCGAATCTGATACCGGCGATAGGAGAGAATCATCTTCATGGAACCGTTTCCGGGAAATGGAGCCTGGGCGGAGCGGTCGCAGACCCTCATGTGCGCGTCTCGTTGAGCGCGCCGTCACTTTCCTTGTTAAAACAGGTCGCATTGTCGAATGTCGCAGCGGAAGCGGCGTACCGCGACGGCGCGCTGGAAGTCGCGGCAGCTTCCGCGAAGATGGGGAGCGCGTCGCTCTCCGCCGCGGGAGAGATCGTTCTTCCGATGAAAGACAAAACGCTCGCATATAACATAAAGGGTTCTTTCGACGACCTGAACCCGGAGGATTTTGTCAAAATGGGATTTGTTTCCGCGGACCTGTCGGGCGACCTCGCCGGTGATTTTCGCGTGTGGAGCGAGCATGGCGAGACGCCCTCGGTCAGGGTTTTCTTCAAGGATTCACACGTTGTCTACTCCAAGATTTTCGACGTTTCAAATCTTAGAGGTTCTCTCACCCTGCGCGATGGAAACTTGCATCTGGATCGCTTGAGAACGGTGATCAATACCGGATATATCAGTGTCACGGGCACCGTTGGAAATATCGTGGACAAAGAATTTGCCCTGGAAAAAATCCCGCTGGACCTCGATGTATCGATTGCGAGTGCGGACATTGGACGAATCTCGCGTCTCTTCATGCCCGACTCGAAAGGCTATCAGGGCGTGCTCACGGGGAGTGCGGACATCAAGGGGAGTGCCGCGGATCCCCGATTCAGAGGCGACGCTTCTCTCTCCGGTGTGCGCGCTTTCGGCTTGTTCCTCCCCATCGTTCGGATCAACGATGTGTCCGGAAGTTTGAACGAAATCCAATTTCCGCGCGTGAGGGCGATCGTCGGGCGTGGTGTGATCAACGGGCACGGATCTTTGCGCAAAACGACCGATTGGAGCGCAAGCGTCGAGGCGAGTGGTCGCAGCGTCGACATTCGCAGTCTCACCTTCTCGCTCGATCGTGGGGTGCGCAGGGGGATCGAAGGCACGCTGGACTTCGATTTCAAGGGGGATGGGTGGCTTCATTCCTTCGAGGGAGGCGGCGAGGTTCGCGTTCCCACATTCAGCGCGATGGGAATCCACATCACCGACTTCAGTGCGCCGTTCTGGGTGAACGAAGGGTATGTGCTGATCGAAGATTCCAGCGCAAAGGGGTATGGCGGCATTTTAAAGGCCCAGGTGGCGAAGGATCTCATGCTCTCGAACTGGGGCGGCAGGGTCGAGATCCTGAGCGCGGATTTCGCCTCGGTGCTCAAAGATCTCATGCCGAACGCCGAAGGGACCATCTCCGGCAGCGCGGATTTGACGCTGCGAATCGAAGGGGACTCGACCCGAACCAGTATGCAGGACGGCAGCGGCACTTTTGTGATTCACAACGGCGAAATCTCCGGCTTCCCCGGAACGGAAGCCGTCTCGAGCATCATCGGGGGCAGGCCGTTGCGTTTCAGCTCGGCCGCCTTCCCGTTCAGCATCGACGGAAAAACCCTGTACCTTCTTCCCGGCACCCGCGTGTCTGCGCCCAGCGACGATCCCGTTTTCAAATACATCATGGCGGACGGAAGCATCGTCATCGAGGAGAAAAAAATTTCCCTCTCCTGTCTTGGAAACGTCAACGTTCGAGCGCTCAATTCGTTTATCGGCGGATTGCAGAGCCTGGTATCCGCCGTGATGGACAATAAGGGAAATACCGATGCCCTCCTGCAAAATTTTCTGGGAGGGGCGCTTTCCGGGTTTTCGCGAAACGAGTTTCGCGACGTCAGTCTCATTGTCAAGGGGACGCCCGACGACCTCAATTTCGAGGGTATTGAAATCTCGCAGCCGATGACGTTCGACACAAAGCCCGAAGCGCTGAATCAAGCGACCAGTGGACGCGAAACCGAAGAAGAGCGTTTCCGTTTGAAAGTCGAAATTCCCGTGGGACCCGGCGGCGGTCATGGAAGCAATGTCGGCGGCCAGGTCGGTGGTCAGGTTTTCGAGCAGGCGATCAAGAGTCTCTTCTCGTTCTGATTTGCAACTATTTCCCGGGAATATCTTGTCGATTGGACAAGAGCAACAGAAGAAGTGGAAAACCCGCCAGCAGGATAATCATTCCTGCCGGCGGGTTTTTTATTGTGCGAACGACGGAGTCGATCGCACACATCCCTGTTGCGCCGCAAAGGATAGAAAGAGGGAAAAAATGTCCGCGGATATGTGGAAAATACTCGCGCAACAGGTGCGATACGATCAAGCCGAATAATGGGAAAATGCCGAATCGAACGACGATGGGCGATATTGCAAAAAGTGCGCCGAGAGTCAAGACAAGGCGTTTTTGGGATGGAATGATTTTGGATGCAATCTCACCGTGCATGTCCTGGGAAAATAAAATCTCGATCTCCTCTGCGTAGACGCTACAGATCAAGAAAAAAGCGCAACTTGCGATTGAGATCGACAGGAGGTCGAGCCATCCCGCATGAGAGAAGTTCCCGACAAGGAGAATGAATGCATCGAATCTCCCCATCCCTTCGAACAGCCGCAGCGCGTAGGCGGCAAGAGAAAAAATCGTTGCCACGAGCAGGCCTGAAAGAACAGGCCTGTTTTTCTTTCTCGATCCAAAAATCTCGTTGCCGACCCACGTCAGAAACGTGGCGCAAACGCAGGCGACGAATGGAAGGGGAAACAGATAAGGGAGTGCCGCGAGGGAGGCGCTCGACGCGCCGAATGCAGCGCCCGGGGACGCTCCTGCCGTAAAGGGGGAGGCAATGTTGCTGACAGAAATGCCTTGCAGGACGACGCCGCACCCCGCCAGAACGGCCCCAGAAAGGGCGGCCGCCAGGATCCGAGGCAGCCGAATGTGTAGAATGGCGTACCGTTTGAGCACGTGCAACCCGACATCTGCCTGCGGCGAGAAAAAGAGTTTCAGAAGCTTGAAGGGTGAGATGTGTATCTCGCCCATAGCAAGGCTGGTCAGAATGACGGAAAACAGGCAAATAACGAGAAAGGCGTATGTTTTGGCAATTTTTTTAGAGTGTTCCTCGATTCGGTCCGGGTGAATGGGAAACAAAATTGCACCTCTTGTTTATTTATTGTTCGCATAATGAATAAATGTTGTCGAAATGCTAAAAATAACACGTCCCATATAAATATGAAGCAACTTTCGATGCCATTGATGCAATAGCCCCTTGTTTTTTTGCTGCAATGGGGGTTAGAATCACGTCATACTGCGCGCGGCTCGTCAATTATATAACAATTTCGAGAAAATTTCGAAAACGCGCGACGGGAGGAAAAATGGCCAAAAAAGTTGCCCCCACGAGGGGAAATCTTGTCAAGCTCCAGAAGTCGATGGAACAGGCGCAGAGCGGTCATGATCTGCTCGAACAAAAGCGCCAGGTTTTGATGATGGAGCTCGTGAAATACATCGACGAAGCGAAAAATCTGCAGCGCGATCTCTCGCAGGTGTTCAGCGACGCGTATGGCGCACTGCGGCGCGCCAACGTCTCGCTCGGCATCGACACGGTCGAGGACATCTCGGGCTCGATTCCCCACACGGACGAGATCGTCGTCCGGCTTCGTTCGGTCATGGGCGTCGAGATCCCGGACATCGACGAGCTCGACTGTGAAATCAAGCCGAGCTATTCCTTCTACGCCTCGACGAGCGCGATGGACGAAGCCTACCTTTCCTTCCGGCAAGTGCTCTTGATGCTCCTCAAGCTCGCGGAGGTCGAGACGAGCGTCTATCGCCTCGCGGTGCAGATCCGCAAGACGCATCGCCGGGTCAACGCATTGGAGAAGGTTGTCATTCCGGCGAGCAAAAACCAGATCGTGTTCATCAACGGCGTGCTGGAGGAGAGCGAGCGCGAGGACTTCGTCCGGATGAAGATCGCGAAATCGAGCCGGGAACGAAAGAAAAGCGTGCAGAATGCTGAAGAAGCAAGTGCCTGACAATAGGAGGAATTTCTAAATGAGCGCACTGCAGGAAGTATTGACCGTGCTCCTCGGGGCGGAGAGCGAGGCGACCCGCATCGTGGAGGACGCGAAATCGCAGACCACGAGCGTGATGAAGATCACGCAGGATTCGTTCGACTCGAACCGAAAGAGCAAGATGGCGGCAGCCCGCGAGCAGGCGAAGAGCGTCATGGCGAACGCCCTCTCCGCGGCCCAGACGGAGGCGAAGCAGATCCTCGACCTTGGCAAGGAGGAGCGCGACCGCGTCAACAAGCGCTTCGACGAAAACGTGGACACCGTCGTCGCGAACGTTTTGGCGGAGACGGTGGACCGAATTCTGACCGGAGGGGAATGACCGTTGCCCTATTCCTCGCAGGGCGAATGCTTGTCGATCGGCGTCAAAGCCCACGTCCTCTATAGCCGCTTGCTCACCGCCGACGACTACTGGACGCTTCTGGGCAGCGACACCGTCATCGAGGTGGCGCAAAAACTGCTCTCCACGTCGTACGAGGAGTCGCTCGCGACTTTGCCGGCGGAACCGCACCGGTACGATGTCGAGGCGGCGGTCAAGACGGTGCTGGTGAAGGAGGCCTCGAGTTTCCTGATCCATCTGAGCAATCCGCGCGACCGCTTCTTTCGCGCCTGGGTCCGCTGGCACGAGGCGGACAACCTGAAGAGCATCTTTCGACACGTTGCAGCCGGCAGAATGGACCGTGACGAGCTACGGCGAAGGCTCTACGTCTCGAAGTACAGCACCGTTTCGTATGAAAACCTCCTCTCGGCCCGGGATTTTTCGGAGCTCTCGGAAGCGCTCGCGGGTTCCGCCTATCACGCCGTCCTGGAGGACCCGATGAAACGCCTTGCGACGGGGGAGGAGCACTCCCTCTTCCCGCTCGAAATGGCGCTCGACGCTTTTGTCGAACTTTCCCTCGCGAGAGCGATGAAGAAGCTCGCACCGGCCGAGCGCAAGATGGTGCAGCCGATCTTCGGCGCGCGTGTCGACCTGTACAATCTGTACATGCTCTATCGCGCGGTGACGTTTTACGATATGACGCCGGAGGAGACGCTGAACCGCCTGCTGCCCGTCCGCTACCGGGTGACGCTTGCGTTTTTGCGATCCGCGGTGCGCGCGGTGTCGATGGAGCAGGTTATCGACATGACGAAGGAGGCGTTTCCGAAGTATG
>JAJDHV010000100.1 GCA_030266365.1 Synergistaceae bacterium OttesenSCG-928-I11
TTTTCATCCGCATCCTGGGCTTTTCGCGCGAGCGCGCGCAGCGGGTGTCGTGCGTCATGGAGCACGAGATCGACGAAGCCACGGAACGACGGCTCGCCGCGTTCACCGACGCGTTGACCGTCGCGGAGCGCAGTGGCGAAACGTGGTTCCGCGACCTTCAGGAGAAGATGGAGAACGCGCAGGACCTCCCCATCCCCCTCTGCCTCATGCCGGAGGGGTCGAGCGGGACCATTGCGCGCATCACCGCGCAGTACGACCTGCGCAAACGCCTCACCGCGGCGGGCTTCGTCCCCGGCGCGGAGATCGGCAACATCCAAAAATCCGAGGGCGCGCCGGGCGGCTATTTCCGCTTCGAGATGAACGGCATGGGCATCAAATTCGGCATCAACGAAGCCTCCTCGGTCTGGCTCAACGAACCGGGAACCGAGAGCGAAGAATCGTAGCGAAGGCGACGTCCGAACAATCGAAAAAAACAAAACGATCTCTATTGTTGAAAGCGCAACGGGCCCCCACCGCACAGGGAGCCCGTTTTTTTATGCGTTGGCCGCGGGGGTTCCGGCGTTTCCTCGCTTGACCGGCGTCTCTACACTGTATATACTTTATAGCAAAACAAATGTGAATTTCTTCGAGGAGGTTGATTTCATTGAACGCCACGATACAGAAATGGGGCAACAGCCAAGCGATACGGCTGCCGAAAGCCATTCTCGCAACGGCCTCCATGGCGGAGCACGAGTCGGTCGAAATTGTCGCGGAAAAAGACACGATTATCATAAAAAAAATCCCCGGGCCGAGGCATAAGACGCTGAAGGAGAGGCTCGACGGGTATCGCGGCGAGTATACGTTTCAAGAATGGGATACCGGACCGGCGGTCGGGAGAGAAGTATTTTAAGTGGGTTACAGCGCGAAACAGGGGGATATCGTCCGGATCAGCTTCGATCCGCAGGCTGGACACGAGCAGGCGGGGCGCAGGCCTGCCGTCGTCGTCAGCAACGACACGTTCAACCGCTTTGCGAAAACGGCGGCAATGGTCTGCCCGATCACCAACACGGACCGTGACGTCCCGTTGCACGTAAAACTCGACAGCCGCACGAGTACGACGGGCGTGATCATGTGCGACCAGGCGAAAATTCTCGACCTGCAAAAGCGCGGCGCCGAGTGGATCGAGCGTGCGCCGGACGACATCGTCTTCGAAGTCGTCGACATCATCGCCGGATTTATCGAAATCGGCGGATGAGTAATCCGCTCACAATATAAAACGAAAGCCCGCCGTCCCAAAATTTTTCGGGGCGGCGGGATTTTTTGTGCATGAATTTTTTCGTTGCCCTACCGCTTCTCCGGGCCGCTCTTGTCGATTTTTTTGTCGAGGTTGAGCATGACGGCCTTCGCCTCGGCGGGGAGTTTGGAGAGCAGGCGTCTGCGGTGCAGGACGCCGATTCCGTCGCGGGCCATGCCGGGGTTCGACGCGCGCTCCGTCGCCCAGCCGATCTTCTTTTTGTTGAAATAGACGTCGAAGTCGACGACGCGTCGCCCCTGGTCGTCGTACTCCAGCCCCATCGCCACCCGTTTGATCTCCTGCGGCGGCAGCGGCGTGTAGAAGCGGACCTGATAGACCTCCGATTTGCGGAGGGCGATCGTGTACTCCGGCACCCAGCTCTCGCCCGTCACGATCCCGATGTCGAGGCCCTGCAAGGCCGTGATCAGGCGGTTGTAGTGCAGGTCGAACTGGTCCATGGCGTCGAACAGCGTGATCTCGATCTCGTTCCAGTCCGGGCTGCCAAGGGCGATGCTCATGTACTCCTGCGCCTTCGCGCGCAAAAATGTCATAAGCTGTCCGTACGGCTTGTCGATCAGAAGCGCCCGCTTGTAGAAGCCGTCGATCGGCACAAGCTTGTTCAGGGGCAGTGTCGTGAAGTTCACGAGCACGGACTGCTCGTCCAGATTCTGCATCAATCCCTCGCGGATCGCCTCCTGCGCCTTGAAGTCCTTCGCGATCCGGTCGATTGCCCGGTCCAGGTCGCCCAGAAGGCGCATGACGATGTTGGGCGGCGTCACCCGGATGCGCTGGATTCCTCCCGCGAGGTTCTTGTTGATGATGTCGCAGAGGATCGCGGACGTCGGAAGCGTCGTCTGATAGGTGGACACCTCGTCCGAGCACTCCGCCGAAAAAAAGATGAGCGTGTCGCCCTCCCCCGCGTTGTTGTACGCCTCCATGGGGTTGTTGTTGCGCACGAACGAGTTGTTCTCGATAGCCTTGATCAGCTCGTTCGGATGCGCGGTGGCGCTGATCGTTACGATCGTCGGACCGCTTCTGACCAGTGACAGCATCTCATTCGCCTCCTTTCTGAAATTTTAAAACGTGCTTCGTCAACACCGCGTGCGCCCTCGTCGCATCAGGCGCGCGTCGTTCGTCTTCCGGGGATATCCGATCGACTCGATCTCGTCCGCGACGGGGTCGATGAGCCGCATCGTCTCGACGCCGTTCAAAAAATACCGGTCGTCGCCCTCCGCGTAGCTCTTCGTGACCATCTCGTGCCCGAAGAGGTTGAATCGCCCAGGGTGCTCCCGGGTCCGTCCGACATAGTGGGAGATCGAGAACATGACGCCCCCGATCGTGAAGTCCGCCGCGTCGTCGACGAGGACGAACTGGTCCGGAAGGTATGGAAGAAGATCCGCCCTGTCGTGATTGCCCAAAACGAGGTAGACCGTCCGGCGCGGTGCCGCCAGGATGTTGACGAGCCGCTTTGCCGCATTATGATAGCGTTCTTCCTCGCCCGGGTAAAGCTCCAGTTTGATGTCGTCCGACAGGTCGCCCGTGTGGACGACCACCGAGGGGTTCACCCGCCGCAGCACGCGCGCCAGATAGCCGTAGATCGCGGTCGGGGTGTCGGACATATGCAGCACCTTTCCGCGGCCGTCCATGATCTCCGGCATCCACCCCGCCCGAACCAGCCCCCGGTCGATCGCGCGGTCGATCGACCGCTTCGCCCCGCCGAGCGAGACGTTCTCCGCGATCTTTCGGATGAGCGCACCGGGACCGGAGGGCCTGATCTTCATGGCTACGCGCCGCCCGCGTCCCTCATTCGTTCGAACGCATGCTGCAACGCGTCGAGCAGCGCGCGCCTCCGCTCCTTCTCCGGCATATCGTCCGGCAGGTCCGCCGGGCAGATCGGTTCGCCGAACGCGATCGCGATCTTGTGGGGGCGCGGCAGCCGGTTTTGCAGCGGATAGGCCTCGAACGTGCCGTCGATCCACACGGGAACGACTGGCACGTTCGTCTTCAGCGCCATCAGCGCCACGCCGCCCTCGAGCGGCATCAGCCTGCCGTCCGGCGATCGCTCGCCCTCGGGAAAGATCAGCACGCTGTACCCGTCTCCGAGAAAACCCATCACCTGCCGCAGCAGACCCGCCGCGCTCGACTTGTTCTCGTGCGACACCGGAACCGCGCCGAGCGCGCGGATGAGAAACCCGAAGATCGGGTTTTTGAAGAGCTGATCCCACGCGATGAATCGCAGCGGGCCGGGGAACGCCATGCCGACGAGCGGCGGGTCGAGGTAGCTCTCGTGGTTCGCCGCAAGGATCACGGGCCCTTGATTCGGCAGGGTGCGCAAAAAATGTTTGAGCGCACGGCGACCCCGAATACTCACGCGATGATAGATCAGGAAGTAAAAAAAGAAAAATAATCTCGCGAGCGCGTAAAACATATTTTTTCCTCCGTAAATGTTCTGAGGCCCACGAGGAATCGCTGGCCCACGAGGAATCGCTGATGAATTTTTTTGAGCGAGACCTGGTGAAATTCGTTCGTTATCGAAGCGGTTTGTGTGAAATTGTCCGCAGGCGTTGCAGAGCAACGTTGAGGAACAATTTCACGCAAGCCGCGAAGAGAACGGGCGAAGATCGCCGGGTCGCAGCCAAAAAATTTCGTCATCGATTCCTTCATTTTACACCATCGGTTTTTTTCGCCTACACGAAAACGGCGGGTTATGTTATTCTTCTCACGGTAATTTCGCCCTGCCAAACGTCGCTCTACTACATTCTGAGGAGGTAGATTTTGTAATGAAGCAACTGCGTACCCTTACCGAACTGTTGAACTATGCCCGCGAGGTCGGCCCGATGACGATCAGCGTCGCCTGCGCCGACGACGCCGAGGTCCTCGAGGCCGTAGACGGCGCCAGAAAAGAAGGCGTCGCGAAGGCGTTTCTCGTCGGAGACGTCGACAAGATCAAGGCCGAGGCGGCGAAGGTCGGCGTCGACGTCGCGAACTTCGAGCTGGTCGACGAAAAGGGCGGCGAACTCGAAGCGAGCCTCAAGGCGGTCGAGCTCGTCTCCGGCGGCAAAGCCCAAATCCTCATGAAGGGCAT
>JAJDHV010000101.1 GCA_030266365.1 Synergistaceae bacterium OttesenSCG-928-I11
ACCTTCTGGACATCGCCGAGTCCGATGACGCTCGTGAGCTCGGACGCCACCGCGGGATTGTTCTCCGCGACGAGGTCGACGAGTTTCTGCACTTCCTGCCTTGTGAGCAAATCTGCACCGTAACGCTTGATCACCTCGGAGAGATGGGTCGCCAGAACGGATGGGCAGTCCACGACGGTATACCCCATCGCCTCGGCCTGGTCCCTCACCTCTGGCGATGTCGCCGAGGCTGGAGCAGAAGATCAAAGATACGCTTCAGGGGGATTTGAGCCAAGGGTGGCAGTTGGGCCTTTCACCCGCGGACGTGCAGGGAGTCATCAAATCCGCCGCGGCGGTTGCGGAGCAGATGGCGATGGCCGGCATCACGCCGATCCTGCTCGTGCATCCGGACGTCCGTTTTGTCGTCCGAAAAATACTGGAGGGGAGCCTTCCTCAGTTATTTGTTATATCCTATAATGAAATTGCGCCGGGGGCACAGCTCAAATCATTGGGGACGGTGGAATAATTGAGAGTAGAACAGCAGATCGAGTATGAGGCAAGAAGCGACGCCGAGGCAATTCAGGTTGCAAAAGACAAGCTTGGACGGGAGGCCGTGATTCTTTCCAGCCGCCACGTCAAGCTTGGAGGCTTTTTAGGACTTTTCAAGAGAGATGCGCTTTGGGTCACAGCGGGTATCCTGGTTCCCGACCAGGAAGACTTCAAGCGCGAATCGCAGGACAGGATGGTGGCCTTCCAACATCTGTTGGAGGTGCGAAGGGCGGTGAACGGCAAAGAAGGAGCGTCACAGGCGGACGAACCGCTTGTTGTATCCGCATTCACGCCATCCGCCGTTGCAACGCCCGGCAAGACGGCGGCTGCCGCGTACGAAGCGAACGCCAAGCCACAGGCAACAGCGAATTCCCTGACGAAAGACGTCGACGAGATCAAGGAGATTCTTTCCAAGGTGCTTTCTCGTTTGGACGGAGAATCTCGTGAGGAGACGAAGGATGAAACGCGGGCGCTCCTGGACGAGAATGCCAAGAAACTTCTTGCGGCAGACGTCGACAGAGATCTTGCGGCGACGATTGCAGGCGAGTACAAGGAGAAGGGATCGGACAAACCGTTTGCCGAGTGGCTGATCGATTTGATCCCCGTGGCAGGGACGGACACGTCTTCCGCGCTCGGTGGCAAAAAAATCCTCTTCGCCGGACCGACCGGTGTCGGAAAGACGACGACGATCGCGAAAATCGCCTCCACGCAATCGCTGTGGGAAAACCGCAAAGTCGTCCTGATGACGGCGGATACATACAGAATCGCCGCCGTCGAACAGTTGCGCACCTATGCGAAAATATTGGGCATTCCGATCGAAATCGTTCCCGAACCCAAAGATTTGCAGAGTGCGCTTAAAAAACACCGGGAAGCGGACCTCATTCTGCTGGATACCGCCGGACGCAGCCATTATGACGGCAGCCGAATCGACGAGCTTCACGCGCTATACGAAGCGTTTGCGCCGGACAGCGTTCATTTGGTTATGGCTTCGAATGTCAAATATCGGGATATGCTGGATATCATCGAGCGCATGGGCGTCGTTCCCCTTTCGTCCCTGCTTTTTACAAAGCTGGATGAGACGTCGAGTTATGGTACAATTCTGAATGTGATAAGGGATTTTAACTTGCCGTTGTCCTTCTTTACGACAGGGCAAAACGTTCCAAACGACATCGAAGTGGTGCGGAGCGATCGTTTTGTAAATCTCTTGCTGAGAAGCGACTCTGTCAAGAAAGAATAGACCCATGAACCCTGTGATCATGCCTCCGACAGGAAACGACCAGGCAACGGCGTTGCGAGAGCTCGTTTCCAACAAGAAAGACTCTTCCGCCGCCCTGAGGGTGGCGGGCATGAGGTCTATCGCAGTTTTGAGCGGTAAGGGCGGCGTCGGTAAGAGCAATGTGGCCGTCAACGCAGCGCTCGCACTTGCGGAAATGGGCTTGCGCGTTGCGGTTTTGGATGCGGATTTGGGACTTGCGAACATCGACATTCTGTTCGGCGTCGTCCCCAAGTTCAACCTGGGACACGTACTCAAAGGTGAGAAAGAGCTCGCGGATATTCTTTTCAAGGTCAGCGAGAATGTATTCATCATTCCCGGTGGAGCGGGTTTGCAGGAACTTGCCGATCTCGACGAACAGAGACAACTGTGGATCATCGAACGGCTCGGTTTTTTGGAGAACGACATTGATCTGTTGATTTTGGACACAAGCGCGGGCATCCACAAGAACGTCCTATCGTTCGCGACGTCCGCTGATATGTCGGTCTTGCTGACGACCCCAGAGCCAACGGCGATACGGGACGCCTACAGCGTCCTGAAGTCGCTTTGTCAGGCGACGGAAGGCAGCGTGAACATCGGCCTGGTGGTGAACATGGCGGCGGATGAAAAGGAAGCGTCGCTCGTTGCGGACAGAATCGTGTCGGCAGCGGAGCAATTTTTGAATTACAAGGTCCGATATCTGGGGTGCATCCTCTGGGACCAGATGTTGCGGGAAGCCGTGAAAAATCGAAAGCCGCTTTTGCTGAGCGGGGGAGAATCGGTTTCGATACCGTATTTCAAGGCGCTCGCGGAGAAGCTCTCCGATCCACAGGGGGGCAAGAAGAACAAGAGCTTGCGGGAGGATTCTTTTCTGCGGCGCCTTGCGAGGCAGATGCGAAAAAAGGGGATTCGGTAGGTGAAAAAAGACGGAGCTGGACAGGGATTCGACTATATGTCCAAGCTGAAGCCGGGAACGAAGGGCGATATCGCGGTCAATGCGGGGATTTATAAAGGACATTATTCGTCTCGGTTGGAAGACGTCAAAAATGACTTGATCGCATTGGCACACCCCCTCATGAAGGGCGTCCTGTTGCCTGTTTACAGGGACATGAATTTTACGTTCACTATGGAGGACAGCGCCGCACTGTATATTTTCGATATGGCGGTGCGGAGGATGGAGGTACAGAGCGGCGTCCCGTTGCTATGGGCAGTGATTCTCGACGAACCGAGGCGAATCCAGCGACGTCAATTTTTGAGAATTTCGTGTTTCTGGGACGTTTCGATCTTTCAGATCGAAACGGAACTGAAGGAACCGATGCGTGTGATCTGGAAACCAGCGAGGGCGCTCGACATCAGTCTTCGGGGAACACGTTTCAAACTAAGCGACGAAACAGCCGAGGGATTGACATTCGAGTCCGGCGACAGGTTGATGATCCGCTTTCAATTATTCGGCAAGGAGTATTTTCTTCAGGGTCGGGCGACGAGAATTGTACATGCGGACGGTATCTGGGAGGTCGGCTTGGGTTTCGATTCCATCGCGATCAGTGTAGAAAAAAAATTGTTCGAGTACATTCGGCAGCAGGAAATTATGGGGCGTGAGGGACAATGAACCAGACCGCTAAAATGATCCGGGTACTGATTGTCGACGATTCCGCTTTCATGAGGAAGGTGATCGGGGATATCCTCTGCGAAGACCCTTCCATCAATGTCGTCGGAAGAGCCCGCAATGGTCGGGAGGCCTTGAAACTTTTCGATGAACTGTCGCCGGATGTTGTTACGCTCGACATCGAGATGCCTGGCATGAACGGCATCGAGGTGTTGAAGAGCATGATGGCGAAAAAGCCGGTGCCGATCGTGATGGTAAGCGGTCTCACCAAGGATGGCGCGGATGTTACGATGCAGGCGCTCGACAACGGTGCTGTGGACTTCGTCACCAAGCCGTCTGGGACGATTTCACTGGATATGGATAAGGTCGGAGACGAACTGCGGAAGAAGGTTCTCGAGGCGAGTAAGGCCACAATTCAGCGGGGTGCATCGAGTCTCAGGCCGACTGCGGCCGTGCCCGCCGTGCCGGCTCAGAGAAGGGAACCGCCCAAACACTCCGAGCTGGTGGCGATCGCAGCCTCCACCGGAGGCCCAATGGCTCTGCAGGAGCTGATTCCCGCCCTCCCGGCGAACTTCCCTGTTCCGATCGTACTGGTGCAGCATATGCCGCCAGGTTTTACATCGTCGTTTGCTT
>JAJDHV010000102.1 GCA_030266365.1 Synergistaceae bacterium OttesenSCG-928-I11
TGCACATACAGGAAAAATGCACGCTTATGTTATAATCAACAAAATTTTTTTATTGGGAGAGTGAGTGATTCGATGCGGAGTTATATTCTTGCCGTTGCGGTTTCGATGTTGCTTGCGGCCGTGTACACGTTTCAGAATACGTCCGAGATCACGGTGCATTTCCTCGTGTTTCAGCGCGCCTTTCCGCAGGGGGTCTGGGAAGTCATTCTCTTCTCGATCGGTGCCGTGCTGATGTGGTTTTTCTCCATTCTCGCGTCCATCGAGACGCACACGACGTATCGCAAAGAGATGAGGGAGCGGGAGAAACGAATCTCCGAACTCGAAGAGGAGCGGTCTTCACTGTTGAACGCGTTCAAGCATCTACCGTATGCGAACGAGCCCGCTGCATTTGGGGCCGAAGCGATCGAACCGGTTGAACCGAAAACCCTCGATCGCGCCGTCGCCGTTGCGACTGTGAGCGAAGAGCCGGGCGGCGGGGTCGTTGCGGAACGTCCTGAAGGCGAGACTGACCTGTCTTGGGAAACTGGAGAAAAACGCCCGGAGGAAGAGGAGAAGGAGAGCGGTTCCATTTGATCCCTTCCTGTACCGAAGAAAAATTGCGTCTTTGGGAGCCTGACGACGCGGTCGAACGAATGGCGCGCGAGCTTCGCTGCTCGTCGTTTCTCGCCTCGCTTCTTTGGATGCGGGGCGTCGAGCCGGACAAGGCCGCTGCGGAAAAGGCATGGTGGGTATCGCCCGAGTTGGAATACTGGATGGAGCACGTGGACCTCGGCAGAGATTCGTCCAGGGCGTGCGCCGTCTGGTCTTCCCTTCCGGAGGGCGCCAACGTCGTGGTGTACGGGGACTATGACGTCGACGGAATCGCCGCGACGACGTTCATGATGGATCTCGCGCTGAATCGTGGGTCGCGCGTTCGTTACTATATCCCGCATCGAAATAACCAGGGCTACGGTTTTCATCCGGACGTCGTGGATACGATCGCCAAATCCGGTTGCAAGTGCGATTTGCTCGTCGTCGTCGACTGCGGCACGCAGAATATCGACGCGGCGGAACGGGCGAAAGCGCACGGCATTCCCGTGCTGATCTTCGATCATCACCTCGCAAGGGACGAGGTCGCGGGTGCAGATGCACTCGTCAACCCGCACATCGACGGAAACGACCTGGCGCGCAAACTCTGCGCCGCCGGCGTTGTGTGGAGTTGGGCGTGGAAGAACGAGCTCGCCCCTAAGGACTGGCTGCTCAAAAATCTGGATGTCGCAGCGTTGGCCACGATCGCCGACTGCGTCTCCATGGACTCTCCCGTCAATCGGGCGATCGTCCGCCGCGGCGTCCAGGCCATCCGGACACAGCCGAGGCCGGGATTGTCCGCGCTGATGCGCGGTATGGAGCTCGACACCGCTTCGCTCGACTGCGACGCGCTGGCGATGAAAATCATTCCCTGTCTGAACGCGGCGGGTCGATTGCAGCTCGCCGATCTGTCGATGAAAATTTTCTTTCCCAGCGGCGACGTCGACGAACACGCCCGAAAATTGGTCGCGTTGAACAAGAAACGGCGCGACCTTTCGGCGAAGATCATCGGCGACGTGGAGCGCAGCGCGCGCGAGGGCTCGAAATACAATCACGTGCTCTTTGGGGAGGACTGGCCTCCCGGTGTCCTGAGCAGCGTCGCGAGCCATATCTGCGCCACCCGCGACGCACCGGTCGTCCTGGCCGCGCCGACGCGCAAAGACACGATACGCGGTACGCTGCGAGTCCCATCCGGGGTCGACGCGGAGGCGATCCTCACCGCCATGTCCGACGATCTCCTGAGCTGGGGCGGACATCGTATGGCCGCCGGTTTCAGCGTAGAGACGGAGCGTTGGGCGGAGATTCGCGACCGGCTGGAGGAGTCGCTTTCGAATGCAAAGATCGAGGTTGAAAAAGAGGACGCCCTGAACTGGGCGCCGTCGCAGCTCGACATGATGGCCTGGAAGGATGCCGAGCGCCTCGGTCCCTTCGGGGTCGGCAATCCCTACCCGAGGCTCTTCTGCCCGAACGAGGGTGGAATCTGCGCGGAGCCGCTTGGGCGGAAAGGCAGCCACATCAAAATTTACGTCGACGGCTGCGAGTTGCTCGGTTTCGGCGGCGAGCACCTCGTGACGTCCGGTTGCAGGCCGAGCGGGTGGATCTACAAGCCGCGGATCAACTACTGGCGGTCGAGCGAGAACCTTCAACTCGTTGTGGAAAAGGTCGTGACCCCCGAGCCCCAACCGGGAGCGAATGAAAAATGAACGAAACGGGAAAAAACGAAGTCGACGCGATGAATCAGGGACATAGCCCGGCGGCGTTGAAGTTCAACGTCGACCGGACCATGCGCGCGCTCATGGAGAGCTATATCGGGCGAATCCCCGAGGAACAGCGTGTTTCGAGCGTGCGCATCGCCTGGCAGGAGCTCTGGTCGAGGGCTTCCCGCTACCTGCAGAAAGAGGACCTCATGCAGGTGGGCGACGCCTTCCTCTTCGCGGCGGAAGCGCACGCCAAGCAGAAGCGCTACAGCGGCGATCCGTATATCGTCCACACGCTGGGCGCGGCGTCCGTTCTCTCGGACATGCAGCTCGACGTGCAAACCCTGATCGCAGCCCTCCTGCACGACGTCATCGAGGACACCGAGGTCGAGGAGAGCGCGATCGCCGAGCGTTTCGGCGAGGAGGTCATGACCCTCGTCGACGGCGTGACGAAGCTCGGCAAATTGCCCTTCAAGAACGTCGTCGATTATCAGGCGGAAAATTTGCGCAAGATGTTCCTCGTCATGGCGAAGGACATCCGCGTGGTTCTGATCAAACTGGCGGATCGCCTGCACAACATGAGCACGATCCAGGCGCACCGGCGCGAGAAACAGATCGCGATCGCGCAGGAGACGCTCGAAATCTACGCGCCGTTGGCGCACCGGCTCGGCATCTATCACATCAAGCGCGAGCTGGAGGACCTCTCTTTCAAGGTCATCGACCCCGAAATGTACTACGACATTCGCCGCCGGGTCCGCAAGAAGATGCCGGAGAGTGAGAATGTCCTGAAAAAAGGCATGGAGATCCTGAACGGACGCCTGCGCGAGGAGGGCATTACCGCGCAGATCAGTGGACGTCCCAAGCATTATTACAGTATCTACGAGAAGATGAACCGCAAGAACCTCTCGCTCGACCAGATCTACGACCTCCTGGCGCTGCGCGTGATCGTGGGCACGCTGGCCGAGTGCTATCAGGTGCTCGGCATCGTCCACACGGTGTGGAAACCGATACCGGGCCAGTTCGACGACTACATCGCGAACCCGAAGGGGAACATGTACCAGTCGCTCCACTCGACGGTCGTCGGCCCGAGCGGGGAACCCCTCGAGGTCCAGATCCGCACCTGGGAGATGCACCGTCTCGCGGAATACGGTATCGCGGCGCACTGGCAGTACAAGGAAAAAAGGGCGAATAGTTCCGAGCTCGACCGTAAGCTTGCGTGGATCCGGCAGGCGCTGGAGGGGCAGAACGAGTCGTCCGAACCGTCCGAATTTCTGGATCACATCAAGACCGACGTCCTGACGACGGAAGTCTTCGTCTTCACGCCGCAGGGAAAGGTGCTCTCCGTCCCGAACGGCTCCACCCCGATCGACTTCGCCTACGCCGTACACACGGAGGTCGGCCACAAGTGCGTCGGCGCGCAGGTGAACGGCCGGATCGTCCCGATGGATTACACACTTCAGAACGGCGACATCGTTCGCATTCTGACGTCTCCACAGGGCAAGCCGTCGCGCGACTGGCTGAAGATCGCCAAGGCGAACCGGACGCGCAGCAAAATCCGCGCCTACTTCCGCCAGGTCGACCGGGCGGACCGGGAAGAACGAATCGAGCGCGGCCGCGAACTTCTCGAGCGGGAGATCAAGAGGAGATATCCGGAGGACGGTTTCACAGTCGAGAGCTTTACCCCGCAACTGAGCCAGGTATCGAACGATCTCGGCTATGCGGGTGTGGA
>JAJDHV010000103.1 GCA_030266365.1 Synergistaceae bacterium OttesenSCG-928-I11
AATAAATTAATATGCAACGAACAGAAAATTAGTTATAAGTGTAATTTGATATAACTTTCAATTTATTTATTTCATTTAATCAAATGCACAATCAACTCACCATAATCATTGTTTTCAATAGTTGTTGAATATAGCTTAACTCTATTAATCGCAATTTGATTTACTTCATCTTCAATTCTTTCTTCTTTTAAAAAATCATCAAATGATGGACTTATGTGTTTTATTTTTAGCATTATAGTATCTCCTTTGGAAATTTATGAACTCAGTTTATATAGAGCGTATTGATTTAATGATATTCCTTCTTTTTCAGCTTCTATTGCTAAACGCTGATGAAGCGACTTCGGAAGGCGAACAACGAATTTACCGCTGTACTTCTCAGTATTGAGCGGTAGTGGAACTGGAAAACCATTTTCAAGTTTGGTTTCAATCCAACCTTCCATCGCCTCTCGCAAGCCTTCGTATGCTTCATCAAAGGAATCACCTGTGCTCTGACAGCCGTCCAATTCCAGAACGGAAGCATAGTAATACACACCACTTTCATCTACGATTTGCTTGATAATATAATTGTATGGAAGGTTCATATATTCTTGCAAGGTCATATTCAATGCCCCCTTATATCCTGCTGAGAATGTCTTTAACATATACAGCTTTCAATGGATTCTCGCTCTTGATTGTTATAACATCACCGCTAGCATTGATATACTGACAGTGAGAGCCTTTTTGTCGGTCTAGGCGGTATCCATGTGCTACGAGGACTTTATCGGCTTCGGATATGCGAATACCATTTGGTTGTTGCCTCATTTTCTCAATAATTTTTTTAACTTTACCGATTGCCCTCACCTCTTCATAGTATTATATATGATACTACTAGTTTGTTCAAGAAGCATTCTACGGAAGCCTCATGTCTTCCAAACCCAATACCCGTCTAATGCAATTTTCTTTTATTGGGGGAGGATTTATAATATTTTTTAATATAGAAGCTACCTCATCTGTTATTTCCAACTGGTGTGTGCCACCTTTAATAGTATGGATATGTTCATCAAAGCCATATGGCAATAGCAATTTTGTGGAATTTTCATGGTCTATAACTTCATCAGAATCACCTAAAATAGCAAAGAGATTATCAAAACCATCTTCGTTAGCATTATAAAATCGTTCAAACAGACGAACATATTGATATAGAATTGTTTTTTTAACTCCATATTTTCGGAGAGACAAAAAAGGTGAAAGTGACGGATTAATCATTATGGAAGTTATAAATGGAAACTGTAAATTTAAACACCTTGCAAAAAAACCACCAAGTGAAGAACTAATACAATAAATGCTTCGGCTTTCAACGGCATTCTTCAATATTTTTCTGTTTGTATATTTAATATTAGAGCGGATATCACGGTAGTTATCTGAATTTACATGGTATTTGCTAATGTTCTCCATGTGGCAGTGGTTGCCAGTAATTGCAAGAATCGTCATGTTGGATTCCATACAGTGCCTGTTGAGTGAGTCTTAGTGGCGAAGGACTTGACCCAGCAAGCAGTTTTGACGACCTAGTAGGTAAATACCACGTAATGAAATATTTTGAGAATGGCGGCGGAATGGACTTGCTCGCAGAATTTGGCAAGAAAATTTTCAGTTATTCCGTAGCCGATGGTGTCAAACTAAACGTAGCAGTAATTGTTGTTGATGATGCCGCCCCATCAAACGATGCAAGTGTTATTAAACCGCCGTTTGGAGATGGAAAATACGGAGTCAAACTAAGCGGCGACAATAAGTATCTGTACATTTTTGATGGGTTTAAGAACGGCGTTGCAAAAGACCCAATCGCACTCGTTAAAGCAGAAGAAAATAACAGTAGTGAAGGTAGTTCTGGTTGTAACGCTGGATTAGGAATCCTCGCACTGATAGCTATTGCTGGTGCATCGCTGGTATCTCGTAAGAAATAACATCAAATTGTAACAAATATCAGACTACCAGAAGAACCGCTTCTAAATATTGGAGGCGGTTCTTTTTTATTTGCATTGACATGTACGCCTTTTAGTCGTACATTATTGGTGGAGGTGGTAATATGTCATTGCAGACCGAAACCAATACGAAACTTGATAGAGTTGCTGCACGAGTACCAAACGACGTTAAACAAAAATGGGTACGAGCCGCTACTATGCGTGGACAGACTTTGACCGACTTTATTATTGTCGCTACAAACAACGCAACAGCCGAAACATTTTACGAACATGAAAAAATAGAACTGTCGGAGCAAGACCAGTTAAAGCTTGCTGAAATGCTGTTAAACCCACCAGAATTAACAGATTCAATGAAAACTATTTTGGAAAAGCGACTATCAGAAATGAAGGCTAATTAGAATATGCAATTCTCTATTGTCCCTTACGATAAGTCGCACAATAAAAAAGAGTTTGATTGTAATGTTCAGGAATTGAACAATTACTTGCGAGAGCGGGCAAGTCAGGATATCCGTAGGTATTACGCGACGATGTTTGTTGCAGTAGAAGAAGAAACGAACAAAGTCATTGGTTACTATACTCTTTCAAATGCAAGTATTGATTTGAACAACGTCCCAGATGAAATGAAGAAAAGACTTCCTAAATATCCAACAGTTCCAGCTATTCGTTTGGGACGGCTAGCAGTGGATAAATCTATGCAAGGAAAAGGACTTGGCGGAGAATTACTTGCAGACGCTGTAATTCGTAGTGTGTTAAATGTTTCGGCATGGGTACTAATGATAGTAGATGCGAAAGATGAAGTTGCTGTTGCGTTTTATAAAAAATATGGATTTGAGCAGTTGATTGACAATGATAAACATCTTTTTGTGATGCGAAAGCACCTTGAAAATTTTATTTTAAAAAATAGATGACATAGGTTCATCATTTGATGACTTTTTAAAAGAAGAAGGAATTGAAGATGAAGTAAATCAAATTGCGATTAATAGAGTTACAAGTAATAATCAATAGATTTTGATTTTCATCACCAACATATATTAAGCGATGCTCCTGATTGATACGCCTACTCCATGCCTTACGAGCTTTTAACATCTCGGGTTTGCCAATGCCAGAAGAAAAACCATTTCTCTGAATGTCTTGAATCAGGTCATTGATTTTTTTGATGACGTTCCTATCAGTAGTTTGCCACTCTGTATATTGCTTCCATGCTGTGGGAGAGAACACAACGTTCACTATTCATATGCCCGCAGTTCTTCAAGAGTTTTGATAACAAATCCACCATGTTTCAACTCTTCCATGGATTTATCAATGGTCGCCAAATATTCCGCATTCCTAGCAGCCTTCCTCATATCGTTAAACTCTTTTTCTGAAACAACAACCACGTTTTCGTTATTTGGTCGGGAGACAATGACGATTTCTCCTCCAACTACTTGGTCGCAGATGGATTTGAAGTTGTCCCGCATCTGGGTAGGTTTTATTGCAATCATGCGAATCACCTCATTTATAAATACGTTTATACGTACGTCTACTCGTATTTATATGATACGTCGTAATCCATGCTCGTCAAGTAAGTCCTTTAAGCCTTAACCTCCAGTGTCAAATTACATGACTTCAACTGAATAATTTGAATTATATTTACAGGTTAATTTGTCCTATAAATTCCATGAATTAAGGATTTGCACCTGAAACAAGGCAAATTCAATTTATATCAAAATTTTAAAAAAAGAAATTAAAAGTAGGAACAAAAAGATTGCCGCAAGTTCGGAAAACGTGCGGTTGAAAATACAACTAACTATATAAATGCGGTCCTTGAACATAATATATTAATCAATATTATTAAAAATAATATTTAATTATAAAATTAAACTTATATAGTTGTTGATTTTCAGCAGAGA
>JAJDHV010000104.1 GCA_030266365.1 Synergistaceae bacterium OttesenSCG-928-I11
AAAAAAACCTATGTACTATAATTTAGAAGATGATGAGATTGTTCCAGTATCAGGACTAATGAAAAAAACGGCTAAAAATACAACGGCATCAATTGTCAGTAAATCAAATAAGACTATTCCTTTAGCGCAATTTAACTTCTTTGAAACATCATGCATACCTGAAGATAAATTGCCATTATTCGAAGAATGCTACACGAGTGACTTAAATGACTTATTTGGCTCATTATTGACAAAATATACCAAAAACAGCCTGTCAAATACAATATATTGGAAGTATGATGACAAATACCTTCTCCCAAATAGAATCTCCCTTGCAAAATTCAAGGACGACTCGTCAATTTGCATACCGTTGGAGTCCATGTTTCATCTAGCTGGTTATCATGATATAAAAGGAAAAATAGACGAGGCATTGACACAACGCCCCACAAGACTGACCAATATTCTAAAAAAAGTTTCCGAAAAGAGCACAGAATATCTGCATTCGGTTTGGAAAGACTATAAAAATATTGAATTCAATTTGACTTCGAATGGCCCCAATATAGATATTCACATTAAAGACAAAGAAAATCTTTACGACTGCGACCAACGAAGTGATGGATTCAAACGCTTTGTGACATTCCTCTTAGCACTGTCGGCTCGAGTCAACAATGGCAAAATAAAGAATTCCATAATAGTAGTGGACGAGCCAGACCTTGGGATACACATTTTAGGTCAAAAAAACCTCGTTCAAGAACTGATAAAAATATCAAAAAACAACTTCGTTTTTTATTCGACCCATTCTATTTTCATGATCGACAAAGAAAACATCACCCGACATTTCGTGGTGAGCAAAAAGAATGAAATAACCACAATTAAACGAGTCACGAACTCCGACTACGCTGACGATGAGGTGATCCTTAACGCTCTGGGCTATTCTTTATTTGAAACCTTGAAACCAAGAAACATCATTTTTGAAGGTTGGACCGATAAACATGTATTTGAAGTCGCGATCAAATCAAAAAAAGCAAGTAAAAATCACATCGATCAACTGAAAAACATAGGTGCTGTACACTCAGCGGGAGTAAAAGGTATCGTCAACATTGCAAAAATATTGGAGTTAGCCAACCGAGAATATTTCGTCATCAGCGACTCAGATAAACCGGCAAAAGAAATGCAGAATAAATATAAGGAAGAAAAATGCCTCGGCGAATGGTTTGCGTACGATCATTTTATCTCAAACATTCACACGCTTGAGGATTTTATAAAACATTCGTCTTATAAAAAAAGCATTGATCGCGCCCAAAAAGAATATAATCTGACATCTTTCGATCAAACCTCCTTTGAGACACATCCATATCGCAGGGTGCCCTTCATTTTTGAATGGATAAATTCTTCTGTAAAAAACACAGAAACAAGCAAAAACATCCTCAAGGAAATTAAAACCGATCTATACTCCGCTATCAAAGCGTCAGACATCGAAGATTTATATTTTGAATTTCTAGCATCCATAAACAATTATATTGGGGAATCAGGCAATAATGGCGGGGACTCAGAATATTAAACATTTATGACAAAACAACATCATCTGAGCGTTTCAACAACTACTCGACGGTCCATTTTGTTGATCACAGTCCCTGCTTTTCAAAGCCTCTTTACTCTTTCATGAGGTGTCGGTAATGCGTTCCGCGGCGCACGTTTTTCAGGCTTGCGTCATTCTCGGATTTTATGAATGTTTTTGACGGTACAACCGGGGTTAACCTCCGGCAGAGAGCATGAATTGTAACCATCTAATCAGGAAAATATGGGCTGCAAGAGTTGGCTGGGAACACTTTAAAAAAACGATAACGGTCGACACAAAAAAACGGGCAGAGACCGTCCCGCAGATTGTGTAAACCTCCATATCGGTGCAAAATGGGAGCACCGATATGGAGGTTTTTTGAATGGCCAACGTCTCGTTTATGTCCGACTTCCGACCGCTCGACGACGCGGAATATTCGGTCATCGAAAAGGCGCGGGCGGCGATCGCCAAAATAAACAGCATTCCCTGCACGGCTTGCCAATACTGCGTGGAGGGGTGCCCGCAAAACATCGTCATTCCCAAGGTGCTCGCCGCATATAACCGGAAGTTGATCTACGACGACATCGAAGCCGCCCACGGTCAATATATCGTCGAAGTGCAGACGGGCGGCAGAGCGTCCGACTGCATCGCCTGCGGAAACTGCGAGCGGGTCTGCCCACAGCACATCGAGATCATCGACAATCTCAAAATAATCGGACAGAAATTGGATCATAGACAGAGGCAGTTTTAAAGGGAGGAAACGAGGGCATGAACTGGAATCATCGCCGACTGTCCTTGAAAGACGGTATCTCGCGAAGTTCGAAGTACACTGAACGGGGCGGAAAATCGTCGCCTCCCGCCCCGTCGCACGTTGCATCTTTTTCGCCGCCCTCTCTTTTTCTACTTCGCGTCCTCGCGCTTCTGGCGGTCGATCTCGGCGACCTCGCGGGAGAGGGCGAAGCTCAGGACGATGCGGAGAAGGACGATGACCGCCAGGATGATGACGCCCTGCAAATCGGGGTCGGTGATGGTGCCGATGATGTCCGCCGCCATGAGGAACTGGAGGCCGAGCATGAGCGTGCGCTCGAAGGAGAGGCGCAGCTTGATCATCGAGTCGTGCTCGACATGCGGCAGTATCATCGGGCAGTGACCGTGGTTGTACTTCGTCACGCCCAGGACGAGCATGCGGTAGCAGGCGACGAGGACGCCGCCCAGAATGATGAGGATGCTGAAAAATTCGATGACGTTGCGCGCGAGCTGCGAAAAATCGTGCAGCATAAAAAAATCCCCTCGCCAAAAAAATTCGACGAGGAGATCGTATCATGCGACGCCTCGAATCGCCAAGGCGAAACGAGCGGTTTTATCGTTTTTTTATCTGCGCCTCCGCAGAAATACAACAACCGTCGCGGCAAGCAGAGAGGCGCCATACGCGCCACTGCACCCGCCGCTGTCGCTGTTTTCAGCCACCGTGAACGCCTTGACGCAGAGGTTGAGGGGGGTGTCGGCGCAGGTATCCGCCCACTCGCCGTCGTGCACCCGGGTAAAACTCTCGCCCGGGTGTGCCTCGGCATTGTCGCTGTAGTTGGGGTACATCTTTTCTATGCTCACTCTGAGTTCGCCCGAGGGGAGCGTTTCGGGCGTTTCGATCAGCTTCACCGCAACGGCGAAGCGCTCACCCGCGGCGACAGAAACCGGCTTATCGAGCCGGACGGCACGGTAACCGATCGGCCCCGCCGTGCCGCGTTGCGGCGAAGCGAAGACCGGCACGCCGCTGGCTGGGTCGCCGTTCGCCGCGACGTTTTTGTAGACCTGAATCTCGTAATCCAGGTTCGTGTTGCAAGTGTAGAAACCGACGGAGACGATACGCTCGTTCCGTTCGGCCGTGTAGACATTCGCCATGTCGACTCGTTCGACGTCGCCGAGCAACCAGATGTCGCACTCGCCGAGCGGATCGTGCAGATAAATGCCGTCGTACAAATCGGGGGTTTCCATCAGATACCCCATAGCACCGCCGCGACCGGGAAACGATTTGTCCCCGTACGAGACCCAGTAATACCCTTGATCCCCTGCATTCGTCCCCCAGCTGTTCTGGACCAGCCACGCGCCGTTCACAGGCGGCAGTGTCTTG
>JAJDHV010000105.1 GCA_030266365.1 Synergistaceae bacterium OttesenSCG-928-I11
CAGGTGTAGGGGTTGTTATGGTACCGGAAATTCCACTGATTAAAAATTCGCCTAATTTCCAAAAAAAAACCTTGCCGATAAAGGTAAAGGGGGCTAAAAGTCTTCAACAAACAAATGGCTTGCCAATAACAATAAAATATAATCCTGACGACGCGGGCTCCAATTTCCTAAACTTCGACGGGCCCCTGTTCGAGATCAGCGGCGATACGACCCTTTTGGCGCTCGAACGTCCGCTTAAGATCGAGGGCACTCTCTTAGACAATGACGCAGGTCCTATTACACGGTGGTACCGCGAGGCTTACGACCCGAAAAGAGGGGCATTCCTCTTCAACATCATAAACGGCGGGACATTGCACGCTTGGGGAGCCATATCGATCGACAAGTTTATGTTCCAGCGCAGTCAAAACACCGGCCAATTAATCAACGTTCGGGACGCCACTGTGCACTTCGAAGAAAATGCAAAGATAAACATGGGACCATCGCTGATCTTCACGCACACCCCAAATGAGTCTCCGGCGGGTGGCATCATAAATTTTGATGGCAATGGGACCTCACACGGCCTCGCGATCCATTATGAAAAATATAAGCCATATTACAATGCCGATAAGAATGGAGATAACTGGATGTTGTCCTCCACCAAGTTCGGCATCGCCGAATTAGGCGTCAGTGTAAGGAGTAGCGCCGTGGAGTGCGACGGGATTCGCTTTACCGGGGATATCTCGGCATCCCCATGCTCCCGTAACAACGTACTTTTTAACGGCATAATTAATGGAGCAACAAAAATCAGCGCCGATATCAAAGTCACAATCCCGCATCCTGGCGACAGTACGTCTAAAACTTCATTTTTCGGCGGAGCGACTATTCCAAGCGCGGACATCAAAATTCAGGTGGACCCAGGTATCAAAACATTTTACCTGTCCTCAAATGGCGGTTTCAAAAACAGCAAGATCGACATAAAAAACATGTCGCTCTGCATGCAGGAGACGTTTTCGGGCACCAACTTCAGCAACTGCATCGTGAGCTGTGATGGATCGCCTACGCCAAACAGCGGCGGCATAAGCCTGACAGACGGCACAATCTTGGAAATAAAAAATCCGGGCGATGATTTCATGAGACCATTGGCATCAACGGCATCATTGGCTAGCTTCTCCGCCACAAACAGCACCGTTCGCCTCATCGAGTGGGGCGATAAGAATTTTTCCTTGGGCAACAACGGTTCCTTGGCGCCGAAGATAACGCTCGACAATAGCACGCTCTACGTCGGCGACGGGGCAACTGGAGCCTTGGTGAATCTTACGCAGATAAAGCTCGCTAAGATCGTCGCGAAACACAGTACGCTATGGCTGGGTGGAATGTCTCTGGTAAAAACGAGTGTTGACAATAATGCGAGCTCCGAGATGACGGCATGCGCTGTTATCGGCGCCAATGCCGTTTTCACGTCGATGGGGCAGAACTTGTACAAGGGCGTTTCCAACCTGCAACCAGGGACAAAGGCCGGGGATGGCGACGTCACATACGGCACCAGCTCCATGGAAAATTGGTTCCAGTACAATGAAGGCGGTAACAGTAGCGTCAAACTCGTTGACGGGAAATACCTCATGCCGGTTCCACAGAGCCTCGCAGTCGACGCTTTCAGCAAGTCCCTCACCACCGACTACCAGACGGACCAAGTGGGTAAACCTCGCCCCGACGAGATCCTGTGGAATGGGATACCCAGCGTGTCCAGCGACATCGGCGCAATCGAGTTTCAAGCCGAGCACATACCGAGAGTGGACGGCATTACATTCGACCCGCCCACCATCGCCGTCCTGAAGGACGAGGTGGTGACACTCAGCCCCGAGGTGTCGATGGTCAACCCGATGGGCTTCAACATCAACCATCTCGTCGAATGGTCGGTAAACGCGGAGAGTGCCGACGTGGTGAAATTGCTCGGCGGCGTGACGGGAGCGAAGTCGGGCACGGTCAACATAAAAGGGTTAAAGGTCGGAACGGCAAAAATTACCGGCACTGTGTCCAAGGGTCAAAATATCGGCAACACGGATGCGACCGAATTCATTCTGATCAACGTATATCACAACCTTGCAAATCTCGACTGCTTCGAGTCGACCGCGTTCGAGGGCAATCAATCGAAGATCAACGAGACGGGCGGAGTCAAGAGGGGCGCAACGCCCTTCGTTATCGATCCAGAAAGCGCGCCCAAGACGATCAAAATCGTCTGCAAGGCCAAGGATGAGGACAACGCTCCATATAACTACAACTATCGCTGGGAGCTTGTCTCCGGCAATGAATTCGTCACGATTACGAGTACGGATCAGCCGGCGGTGCAGATTACGCCCCAAAAACCAGGCAAAGCACTGGTGCGCGTCTTCGTGAGCATGGACACGCCCAATTTGCCAGACGGTAAGATCGAGCTCTCCGCGGACTGCGATATCAACGTGAATTTCCATATGGTCGCAACGGACCTCCAGTTCGCAGACGCAACCGGCCAGGCTGCGACGACCTTCCGCATGAACGAGGGCGACACGCAGGTCATCCGCGTCGTCTTCAGGAAGGAACGCGTGGCAAGGGGCGCCGCCTCAATGACTCGCGCTGCAAGAGGCGCGTTGATCGAGGGGCTGCCCAACCTCCTGGATCTCCCCGATGAAGTCGATATCGTCGGGTTCTACCCATACGGCGACGAGGCGTTCATCCATATCAAGGGCGCCAAACCCGGAAAGGTCCAACTGAAGGTGAACTCCAATGGACCGAACGGATGGGATCCTGTCGCGTGCGACATTGAGGTAATGAATACCTCCGGCCGCAGCGCGGTCGATGAACTGCGCAGCTCGGCATACTTCGCCCAGGTCGACAAAGAGAGCATCGACTTCGACCTCATGGGCGGCGGACGCGTTCTGCAGGGACCGACGATCCTCGACTCTCTGCAGAACCAGAGAAACCTGAGCGCGGTCGGCGCATCCCGCAGCGCGGGGACGCCGTTCCCGAATCTGCCTGACGGCAACACGGCGATCGGTACGCCTGTGAATTGGTTCTCGGTGAAACAGGCGAATTTCAACCCGGTCGACGAGAGCGACCCGAGCGCACCATACCGGATCTGGGTGCCGGGCGGACACGAAGGCTCGCAGGCGGAGATCGTGCTGAACGAGGTCAACGATGACAACGTACGGCGCTACATGCCGATGCAGGCGGTGTTCGCGGTTCCCTACGGCGCTTATGGCGTCGGCGCGTTCAAAAACACGCTGAAAGATCCGATCCGCCTCTTCGACTACTGCTCGATCATCCTGCAGCCGCAGGAGGGCTCGCAAAACGGCGCATCGATCAAACTGTTCGGCGAGTCTCCCCTCCTCTCCGCCGAGGAAGCCATACAAAACGGCGCGCTCGAGTTCCACTACAATGAAGAGGCACATGAGCTGTACGCCGTGTTGAACTTCCTCCTCGTCGACGGCCCGAGCGCCGCATGGGAGAACGCGTCTGCGGAGTTCCGGAACGGCGTGCTCACGATCTACGACGGCAAGACGAACGGCGTTCTGCGCGAGCGCATGTGGCTCGGTAGGCGGATGGACGTCAAGCTGTCCGCAAGCGGCAGCGGTACGGGCGGCGAGCAGCAGGGCGGCTCGACGCAGGCTGCGAGCAGTGGCGGCGGC
>JAJDHV010000106.1 GCA_030266365.1 Synergistaceae bacterium OttesenSCG-928-I11
AGAACGGCAAGCTCGTGGAGGAGCCGACGGACATCAAATCGATCTGGCGCGACGATCTGGTCGCGTTCATGATCGGCTGCTCGTTCTCGTTCGAGAATGCGCTCTTGCAGGCGGGGATCCGCATCCGCCACATGGACATGGGCGTGAACGTGCCGATGTATCTGACGGGCGTCGAGTGCATCCCGGCGGGACGTTTCTCCGGCAACATGGTCATGAGCATGCGGCCGATCCCGCACCGCCAGGTGGTGAAGGCCGTCACGACGACGGCGCGCTTCCCGTCGGTGCACGGCGCGCCGATGCAGGTCGGCTACCCGGAGGCGATCGGGGTGAAGGACATCGACAAGCCGGAGTTCGGCGACCCGGTCGAAATCCGCGCCGGCGAAGTCCCGATCTTCTGGGCCTGCGGCGTCACCCCGCAGGCGGCGGTCATGCAGTCCAAACCGCCCTTCGCGATCACCCACGCGCCGGGACACATGTTCATCGCCGACAAGACGGACGCGGACTACGAGGTTTTTTAAGAGCGCGCCTTCCACTGAAAAATTTTTTCGAACCGCACGCCGGGCCTCCTTCGATTTTCGGGGCCCGGCGTTTTTGTGCCGCTTTATGCAAGGGAAACATGATAAAATGTTCGTGCATAAATCACTTTTAGGGGGTTTTGTCATGGCGAGGGTGAAATTTTTTGGAGCGATTTTGCTGACAGCCCTGGCGTTGACCGCGTTCCCGTTTGCTTCGTGGGCGTGGGACGGGGTGACGAAGACCGCGCCGCCGCTGGTCGGCGAATGGTACGAAATCTCGACGGCGGAGCAGTTGGCCTGGGTGGCGGATAAGGTAAACAACGAGAACGCCAGTTACGGAGAAAAAAACTACCGCCTCATGGCCGACATCGACCTCTCTGGCAGAGGGTGGACGCCAATCGGGGATTCGAACAACGGTTTTCGGGGGACATTCCACGGTCAGGGATATATTGTCCGGAACATGACGATCGATATTTCGGTACACAGCGAACTCGCCGGTTTTTTCGGGCTCATTGAGGGCGCAACGGTTGATGCGCTCGGTGTCGTGGGCTTTTCGGTGACGGGTTCCACGAATGATGCAAAGATCTGCCTGGGTGGTTTCGCCGGGAAAATGACCTTTATTTCTGGGGTTCGTTTGCCGGAGGTGACACGGTGTTTTGCGGTGGGTGACCTCCGTGTAACGCTCGGTAGTAGTACTCAACCTTCCGTCGGTCTTTTTGCTGGCTATATACATCGAGGCGACATTTCCTCCTGTTACACGTCCGGCACGTTGGAGGTGGTACAGAGTGCCGAAGGCGTCGCTACCTACTATAACGTCGGGGGGTTTGTCGGGAAGAACGAGGGTGAGCTTTCCGCCTGTGCCGCGATGTGCGATGTGACGGCCTCTGTCGTCATGGAAAATGTTGGAGGCGGTGGCGCGTATGTCTCGGTGGGCGGGTTGATTGGACACTCCTACTCTTACAGTTTGTCGGGTATCACAAACTGTTTCGCCACGGGCGACGTGACGGCGGAGGGCAACTTTGCAAATGGTGGCAATATTTGCGCCGGAGGTTTTGTCGGGCGTCTTGGCTCTGGATCAAGCACGCCCAGCCCAACCTCCAAATCCTACGCCACGGGAAAAGCCAAGGCTATCGCCATGGGCACTGGAACCGCGTATGCAGGCGGTTTTGTCGGGCAGTTCTTGACCGGTAGCTCGTCTATTCCCGTCCAGTCTTGTTATGCCGCCGGAACAGCGGAGGCGAACGACGGGTACAACACTCAACCGGGTGGTTTTGCCGGGGCAAACAGTCTCGGCAGTTCCTCACCGAAGAATTGCTTCAGCAACGCGGCAATGAGCGGTAATATGCTTAACGTTACACCAGTGAACGATTTCGCCAAGCCAGCGATTTTTTCTGGGTTCGACTTCACGAACGACTGGTGTTATACGGATCTGGATGGCGGGGTGGTGCCGAGGCTTCGCGCGTTCTTCGACACAAGCGCCGTTGCGCCCGGCAACCTGAACGTAATCAACCCCGACTTCGTGGGATTTTATCCGGCCGAAATGGCGCTCAAACCGGGAGAGACGAAGACGGCCAACCTGTTTACCCTGGACTTCACGCCCGATGTCGAAGTGACATTTTCCCCCGAGGTGCCGAATGTCACCGTCTCGCGCAACACCACGCCGGCGAACGGGATAACGATAGGCGCGGGCATGTTTAAGGAAAATACGACCGTCGAGCCGAACCTGAACTTCACGATAAATCATTTCGCGCAGATCCCCCAAAAAATAAAACTCACGCTGAATGCCGCGATTGCGGAGGACGACGACCTCTCCGGGCGCATTGCGAAGTTCTACGTCCGCAACGTGCCGCTCGCGCCCGTCGGCATCGGCGCGAGCGCCGACCTGTATATCCAGTGGGAGAGCGCGGACGGCAGGGGCGTTGCACCAGACAACCCGCTGACCGCCGACAACCCGCCCAGCCCGATGCCATCCGTGACGTGGAGCGTCAACAAGCCGAAGGACGGCGGCAGCTATGAGGTGGTGGTGTCGCCGGACGCCACGAACCCGATGAAGGCAACGCTGCACGTGCCCTCTGGCGCGGCGGAATCCCTCGCGTGGGAGGAGTACGGCGTGACGGTGCACATGACGCAGGAGGGCAACGATGCGCTTGCGGATGTGACCTACACGCGCGAATTCCTCGTCGGCATGCCGTTCCCGACCGCGGTGGTACTGTCGCCGGAGTCTGCGGCGGAGATCGACCGCGTGAACGCGATCCTCGCGCGCACGGACGTGAAGATTCTGCCCGGCAATCACCAGAAGCCGATCCCGAGTCGCATGCTGTCGAAGATCGTCGATCATCTCGAGAACGACCTGGTCGACCCGACCCAAACCGACGTTGCGCGGGGAACGGAGGCATACCCGATCTCCATGCCGCCCGAGGGCTGGGTTCCGAGAAGTTCGCAAAGCGCACAAAGCGAACAAAGTGAACCAAGAGCGGCGAGCGGCGATCGTAGCATCGAACTTTTCGTGCTGGCGAGCCTTGATGTGATCGACGAACTGCGCGTGGAATCGCCGGACGTTCCGTCCGTGCCGAGCTGCTTTGCGTGTACGGAGAAAGAGTCTGCGAACATCGTCCTCGACCTGACGAAGCTGACGGCGGTCAGCGACGAAGTCGTGATGATCCCGATGTCGTACACGGTGAAAATTCTGTCGGGCGACCTGACGGAATTTTTCGGCGCGCCGCTCGCTGCTGAAATCGTTGAGAACCCCGCCGCCAACCTGGATAATATTTTCAGGGTTCTGGTGCTTCACAAACGGATCAAGGACGCGGACAGCAACATGTACGGCTGGTACACGCGGCTTGTGAACGGCGTTTCATCACCGCAGGACGCGTACGACACCGGCATGCTCAAGGTGTGGAGCAACGCGGACGAGCAGTCTCTGACGGTGAACCTGGGGTATTACGTGATCGACTATCACGGCGAATCGTTCACGGTGTCCGATTTCGAGATAGAGAACGACGAGTCGAGCGGCACGATCGGCTACATCATTTTGCCGGACGGCAAGAACAATCGCCTGTTGATCGACCCGCTCTGGACGAACATCTGGAAGACGGACACCGGCGGCGGGAGTGGCGGC
>JAJDHV010000109.1 GCA_030266365.1 Synergistaceae bacterium OttesenSCG-928-I11
CGCGCCGACGGTCAACCCCGCTTACGATTACGAGTATTTCAAAGGTTACTGCAAGATCGACGAAGTCGACAAGGACATCATCGAGCGCACGATCGACGCGTACCGCGAGCTGGGCGCAATCCTCACCTTCGACTGCACGCCTTATTTCGAGAACAACGTCCCGCGCTTCGGCGAAATCTGCGCGTTCTCCGCCTCGGGCGGCGCGGTCCACGTGAACTCCGTCTGCGGCGCGCGCACGAACAGGGAGGCGGCGCAGAGCGCCCTCTGTGCCGCGATCACGGGGAGAACGCCCGTCTATGGGATGCTGAAGACCGAAAACCGCAAGGGCGACATTCTGGTGGAGGTCGAGGCGGAGATCAAGACGGAGTTCGACTACGAACTGCTCGGCTACTACACCCCGCTCAAAATGGGCGCGTCGTACCACGTGCCGGTGTTCAGCGGCCTTTCCAGGGATACGTCTCAGGAGCAGTTGATGAACCTCGGAACGCAGATCAACATACACGGCGTCGTACCAATGTACCACGTCGTCGGCGTCACGCCGGAGGCGAACTCCCTGGAGGATGCTTTTCAGGGGGAAAAAATCCCCGCGACAATCACGATCACCAAGAAAGACATCCAAAAAGCCTACGATCTGATCTCCAAAGGGCACGGCAAGGTCGACTTCTGCATCCTCGGGTGTCCGCATCTGACGATCCAGCAGGTAAAGAACATCGCCGATATGCTCAGAGGCAAAAAGCTCGCGGCACAGCTCTATATCTTCACGTCAAGCCTTACGAAGGAACTCGCCGAGCGCATGGGGCTGCTCCAGACGATCCGGGAGGCGGGCGGCGATATCGTGAAGGACAGCTGCGTGGACCAGCCCTGCTGGTCGCACCTCTACGGGAAAAGCGGCATCACGGAATCCCCCAAATGCGCCTACTACACCACGAGGCGGAACCTGAGTTTTTTGGTGAGAAGCATCCCGGAATGCGTCGAAGCTGCCCTGAAAGGAGAGATTTAGCGTATGAGCCAGAATAAATTTTCGTGTTTCCCCATCTCGGAAGGCGTCGCGGAAGGCGAAATTTTGATTTCGAACGACCCGATCAACTTTTATATCGTCGAACCGGACAGCGGCAAGGTCATCGAAAAGGGACACTCCCTGGAGAACATGAGCATCGCGGACAAGATTCTCGTCTTTCCGAGCGACAAGGGCAGCTCCGTCGTGCAGATGGACGGGTTGTACCAGATGTCTCGCTTCAACAATATGCCGAAGGGCATCATCGTACGGTACCCCAGCACCGTATTGGTTTCGAGCACGATCATCATGAATATTCCGATGGTGTCAGAGGTCGAGGAGGGGTTTTACGAACGGATAAAAAACGGAGACAACGTCGTACTTGACGCAAACAACGGCACAGTGACCCTGAAGTAGACCACCCCGAAAACACAAAAAAATATTCAAACATAAAGGAGCGATAGAAATGGAAAACATGACCACTCCTGCTGTTATCGTCGTCGTTTATCTCGGAATCATGCTCGCCGTCGGCATCTACGCCTCTCGTTTCGTGAAGGACACCACGGACTTTCTGTTGGCAGGACGAAATATGGGGCTCCTGGTACTGATCGCCACGCTCTGCGCCACGCACATCGGCGGCGGCAACATCATCGGCACGGCAAGCAACGGCTACACACAAGGCCTTTCGGGCATGGCTTTCGGGACCTCTACCGGCATGGGGATGCTCGTACTGGGTTTCTTCTTCGCCAAGCCGATGCGCAAACTGGGCATCTGCACGATCTGCGACTACGTTTTTATCCGCTATCGGTCGAACACGGTCAGAGTCCTGACCTCTCTCTTCTCACTCGTCGCGCTGATCGGCATCCTCGCAGCACAGGTCGGGGCGATTACGGGCGTCATCTCCGTCTTCGGTTTTCACCCAAAACTGGGCGCCGTCATCTCGGTCCTCATGATCATCGTCTACACGGCTCTTGCCGGCATGTGGGCCGTTGCGCTGACCGACGTCATACAGATCGTCGTCGTTTTCATCGGGCTTCCGCTTACAACGATCCTCGGCTTGCACAGCATCGGCGGTTGGGACGGTTTGAGGGCCGCGTTGGAGACGGCCAACGTCGCGGGCGGGATCGACCAATACATGAGCCCGATCGGGATCGGTATCCCCGCCATGCTCGGATTTATCCTGCCCATGATCGCCTACGACACAATCGGACAGGACTTCTATCAGCGCCTGATGTCCGCGAAAAACGAGAACATCGCAAAGACTGCGGCGTTGATCGCAGGTGTGATCATGTTCGTCTTCGGCATCAACAGCGCCGTCGTCGGAATGCTCGGCAAGGCCATACTGGGTGATAATTTGCAGGGCAGCAGCGTTGTCTCGTCTCTCGCGATCCAGGTACTGCCCGCGTGGGCGGGCGGCGTGCTGATCGCGGCGCTGATCGCCGCCGTCATGTCCACCGCCGATTCCGTACTCCTGGCATCGACGTCGCACGTGATCAACGACTTCTACGTGGAGGTCATGAACCCCGGGAAAGAGATGGACCAGAAGAAACTGCTCGGCCTGTCCAAAATGACGACCGTCATCGTTGGTTTGATCGCACTCGCGGTCTCTCTCCTGATCCCCGGCATCATTCGCATCCTGATCTATTCGTACACAATCTATTGCAGCGGCGTCTGCGTCCCGGTCGTCATGGGCATGCTCTGGGACAAAGGCACGGCACAGGGCGCACTTTGGTCGATCATAGCCGGCGGCGCGGTCGGCATGATGGGCACCCTGAAAATCATCTCCATCTCGACAATCCCTGCCATCGTCCTCGGGATCATCGCCTCCTTCGTCGTTTACGTCGCGGTCTCCTTGATGACAGGGAAGGATACGCAGCAGAGCGCGGCGGCATAGTTCCTCTTGTCGCAGCTAAAATAATTCTTGTCGCAACGCCGAAAGCCGGGCAGCCGCCCGGCTTTCGGCGTTGCGTGATATAATCGATTCGCATTCTCGGAAAAAAACAGTTTTGTACAGATCGATCAAAGCGACTCTGCACGAAATTTTTTTATTACAGGTCCCAAGGAGTTGATTGCCATGGCCAACACGAGCACACAGATCGCTTTCAGGAAAGACGTTTATCGGCGCTTTCGCAGACTGCCGGACGATAAAATCCTCAAAATTCTCGATTTCATCGAGGATCTTGAGGAGCACGAGCCAAACGAGGAAACGATTCAGGCGATGCAGGACATAAAAAACCGTCGCGACCTCGTAAGCTTCAACAGTGTGGACGAGATGTTCGCCGCGTTGCGTAGCGAAGCCGAAGAAGAAGAGAATGCGTCGAGTTGATCTCTCTCGGGCATATCGTAACGACCATAAAAAATTGCTTCGCTCCGGAAACTACGATATGGATCGCCTTCATGATGTCATTTACAAACTTGCTTGCGATGCTACCTTGCCGGTAAGCCAACGGGACCATGAATTGAACGGAG
>JAJDHV010000107.1 GCA_030266365.1 Synergistaceae bacterium OttesenSCG-928-I11
GGCGGAAAAATTTCGGGCCTTGTATTTGGTTCTTCGAATGAGGGTCAAGGGAGCGCCGCTCCCTTGCGGGTGTGGGCGGAGCCCACGGGTCTGACCCTAGCAGTCTGTCGGATTTAAATTTTCCGAGCGCAGAGAATCGCTCGCCGCTTCGCTCACACGCCTCATCCTCCCGGATCCGAAATTTTTTTGCCTCAGGCGTACCTTGTGCTCTTCGCGTCCATTCTATATGATTCGTTCATCACTCTTAATCCGTCAGGAGGTTTTTTCGATGATCAGAGTTTTCGTGACCGGCGCGTCCGGCAACGTGGGCACCACGATCGTCCGGACGATCCGGGAGCGCGAGGGCTTCGCGCTCGTCGGCGGCTGGTGCAGGGAGGTCGGCTCGGACCTCGGCGAGCTCGCGGGGATCGGGGCGATCGGCATGATCGCGTCCGCGACATTGGAGGAAGGGCTCGACGCGACGAAGCCCGACCTCGTGATCGACTTTTCCGCCACACCGCTCCTCGCCCAAAACATGCGGGCGTACCTCGACCGGGACCTCGACGTGGTCGTCGGCACGACCGGCCTCACGGAAGAACAACTCGCGCCGTTCAAAAAAGAGGCGCAGGAGCGCGGCCTTCGCTGGGCGGCGACCGCGAACTACGGCCTCGGGATCAACCTCGTCGCGGACTTCATCCGCCACGCGCGCAAATACTACCCCTACGTATCGATCGTCGACCGCCACATGCCGAACATGGCGAACGCGCCGAGCGGAACGGCGGTGCTCCTGGCGCTCGCCGCGGGCGAGGGCGAGCCCGCCCCCGTGGCGAGCGTCGAGAGCCACCCCGGCGTCATGGGGACGAAGATCCACGGCGTGCAGGTCCTGTCCCAGCGCATGCCCTTCCCCGGGCCGTACTCCGAACACGAGGTCGTCCTCGCCCGCAAGGACGAAATCGTGCGCATCTCGGTCGAGGACCACACGAGCGAGATCTACATGGACGGCGTCTTCCTCGCCGCGAAAAAATTGAAATCCGCCCCACGCGGCACGTTCTACGCGGACATGTCGGAGATCATGGAGGGATAGCGAAAATTTTTCGAGATAACAAAGCAAGCGCGCGGGAAATCGATCCCGCGCGCTCGTTTTTTCTCTCTCTATTTATCTATTCCGCCACCTTGAAGTTGTAGATCGGCTTCATTCGTTTTTCGACCTCCACCGTCTCGCCGATGTGCTTCATGATGTTTTCCATCGGCTTGTAGGCCATCGGAGCCTCGTCGAGCGTGTGTTTGTCGACGGACGTGCTGTAGACGCCCGTCATGCTATCACGCACCTCGCCGGAGTACGACGTGGAGAACGAACTGGAGCTGCTTGTGCACGTCGTGTCGCCCGACTCGCTGGTCTCGAAAATCCGCGAGCGGGTCCGGATGCAGATGGAACTGACGAAAAAAATGTCGAAACAACGAGCGGCAGATGCGTTATACTCTTCTCGGCACAACATTCAATAAATCATGGGAGATGGTCGCATGAGAATACCGGAATTCCTGGTCGAAACCTGGCTCAACCCGCGCGTCGAGGAGTGCCGCTACAACTTCGGCTCCAGCTGCGTACAGGCGTTCACCGTCGGCGAGCTCCTGCAATTCGTCGGGATGGACGAGGGCGCGTTCCTCGAGGAGGTCCGCGACATGAGCCTGCACTACGGTCATTTCTTCGGCCTGCCGCGGCTGCTCGAAGCGCTCTCGAAGCTCTACGAGAACGTCGCGCCGGACATGGTGCTCACCGTCCACGGCGGCACCGGCGCGAACAACGCCGTCATCACCGAGTTGACGGACGTCTCGGGCAACGTCGTCGCCATCGTCCCGAACTACCAGCAGCACTACGACATCCCCGCGTCCCTCGGCGCGGAGGTGCGGAAGCTCGTCCTCCGCGAGGAGAACGGCTGGCTCCCCGACCTGGACGAGCTGGCGAAACTCGTCGACGCGAAGACGTGCCTCATCACGCTCTCGAACCCCAACAACCCCACCGGCACGCTGATCGACCGCGCCATGATGACCGAGATCTGCAAGATGGCGGACCGCGTCGGCGCATACGTCCTGAGCGACGAGATCTACCGCGGGCTGGGCGACGCCTACACGGCCTCCGTCGTCGACGTCTACGAGCGCGGCATCGCGACGTGCAGCACGTCGAAGGTCTTTTCGATGGCGGGGACGCGCGTCGGCTGGATCGTCGCGCGCGACAAAGCGACGCACGACCGCCTCGAGAACCGCCGCTCGTTCGACACGATCTGCTGCGGCGTCTTCGACGAACTGATCACGGCGATCGCGCTCGAGCACGCGGAAAAAATCCTCGCGCGCAGCACGAAGATCGTCGCCGAGAACCGCGCGATCCTGGACAAATGGCTCGAAGGACAGCCCCTGCTGCGCTGCAAAAACAAGAGCTACAGCTCCACCGCGTTCGTCAGTTACGACAGCAGGGCGATCCCGATGTCCGCGACCGAACTCGGCACGGACATGCTGAAACGTGCCGGCATTCTCGTCTGCCACGGCGACTGCTTCGACGTGCCGCACTCCTTCCGCATGGGTTACGGCTACGTCGAGCCCGCCGTGCTCGAAGAGGGGCTCGGCGTCATGGGCGACTACTTCGCGAAACTCAAAAAAATAGGAGGAAAACGATGAGCGACGGAAAGAGCGAGAAAAAAGCGATCCGCACGGGAGAAGCGCCGCAACCCGCGGGCTCGTACTCGCAGGGCATTGCGTTCGGCGACATGATCTTCACGGCGGGACAGGTCGGCAAAAACCCCGCGACCGGCGCGTTCCCGACGACGATCGGCGAACAGACGGACCAGACCCTCCGGAACATCGCGGCAATCCTGAGGGAAGCAGGCGCTTCCATGGACGATGTCGTCAAAACGACGGTCCACCTCGCGAGCTTCGACGACTTCGACGCGTTCGACGCGGCATACCGCAAACACTTCCGCGAACCCTACCCCGTCCGCACGACGGTCGAAAGCGGCCTCGGCGGCGTCCTGGTCGAAATCGACGCCATGGCGATCAGGAAACGATAAGCCGTAACAAACGCGCACAAAAAATTCCGCCGGGCGATTGCCAAGCGGAATTTTTTTTGCGCGTTTGTTCAGTCGGAGAGGTGCAGGTACTCCTTCAGCCCCTGTTGCAGAATCTGCGAAAAGGGCGCGTTCGCACGTTCGGCTTCGTAGTTCAGCCACGACGGAATCGAAAGCGTTTTCTTCACCGCGCGCGTGTCGTTGCGGCGTCGATAGTCGTCCGTGTCCGCGGCGACCATACTGACAAAGGTGTTCCCGACCTCGAAGCGGGCGACGACCTCTTCGCGATCCGAGGCTAGCGGAATCGACTCATTCTGGTTCTCCGCGTCCCACAACCACATCTCTGCGGCGTCCTGCGCCATGTAGAGCGCATCGGCGAGCGACTCACCGAACGTATGGCACCCGGGTAAATCCGGGACAGTCACCAGGATTTTTCCATCCTCCGGTGTGAAAACGGCG
>JAJDHV010000108.1 GCA_030266365.1 Synergistaceae bacterium OttesenSCG-928-I11
GACCAACACACAAGCCCTCCCTCAACACGCCGCCATCGCATTCATCGCCGGAAACTGAAAAGGGTCAAGACCTTGGGACTCCGTCCCAAACCCTGCAAGGGGACAATGTCCCCTTGACCCCTATCCAAAAAATTTCTTTCGCGCTGCGCGCGAAAGAAATTTTTTTGTATGGGGGTGCAGGGGGCAGTGTCCCCTGCCGGGTTACTCCTTCGGAGAGGATCCTTCGGAGAGGACATGGGGCGGAGCCCAAGGTCTTGACCCTTTTATTTCAGGTTACATGTCCGCGAGTGTTCGGATCGTGCGGATGACGTATTCGATCTCCTCGTCGGTGTTGAAGTAGCCCGGGGAGAGGCGCAGCGCGCCCTGCGGGAAGGAGCCGAGTGTTCGGTGGGCGATGGGCGAACAGTGGATGCCGGGGCGCGTCTCGATTCCGTATCGGGTGGAGAGGATGTGCGCCGCGCGCGCGTTGTCGATGTCGTGAAAGTTCATGGCGATGACGGGCACGCGGGGGCGGTCGCTTCTGGGCCCGTAGATCGTGATGTCCTCGATCTCGCGCAAACCGTTCAGCAGCATTGCGCCCAGCTCGTGTTCGCGGCGGACGATGTTCTCCAATCCCTCGGCGCAGATGAATTCCAGCGCGGCATGGAGGCCCGCGATGCCCGGCATGTTCGGTGTACCCGCCTCGAATTTGTCCGGCATCGCATCGGGCTGGACATCCTCGTGCGAGAAACTGCCCGTCCCGCCCTCCATGAGGGGGACGCAGATATGCGCGAACGAAGGTTTCCAGATGACGCCGCCCGTGCCCTGTGGTCCGAAAAGGCCCTTGTGTCCGGTGAAGCAGAGCGCGTCGCAGCCGAGTTCGCGGACGTCGATCGCCATGTGCCCTGCCGCCTGCGCCGCGTCGAGGACGAGCGGCACGCCGTCCGACGCGCAGAGGCGCGAGATGGCGGGCACGTCCTGCACCGCGCCGCACACATTGCTCGCGTACGAGAGGACGACGAGGTCCGTATGCTTTTTCGCGAGCTCGCGCGCCAAATCGTCCGTGCGCAGGTAGCCCTCGTCGTCGCAGGGGATGAAGACGACCTCGACGCCACCCGCTTCGAGCGAGCGGAGGGGGCGCGTGACGGAGTTGTGCTCCATCGAGGTTGTGAGCACGCGCATCCCCGGGCGCAGATACCCCTTAAGCACCATGTTGAGCGAGTGTGTCACGTTCGACGTGAACGTCACGAATTCCGAGTCCTCGCAGCCGAAAAATTCGCAGAGCGCCTCGCGGCAGTTGAGCACGACGTTCATGGAATTCAGGTCCCGGTCGGAGGCGGATCCCCGCGAGAGGTTCGCCCCGCCCCGCTCGACGAAATCCGCCATCGCCCGGGCCACCGCCGGGGGTTTGGGGTACGTCGTCGCCGCGTTGTTCAGGTAGATATGCATCGCCCGCGGCCTACCCGATCGTGATCGGTTTCGAGGTTCCGTAGACGGCCTCGGTGATCTCGAACATGTTGGAGATTTTTCCGACGGCGATCTCGTCCGTGATGCCGAAGTGCTTCGTGCACGTTCCGCAGACCAGGAGCTCGACGCCGCGCTCTTCCAGTTCGCGCAGCGTGTCCGCTTCGGGCCCCGGCAACGCGAGTTTGACGCCGTCGTTCATCAGCGCGATCACGGAGGGGAGCGGATTGTGGGTCTTGATTGTGCCGAGCCAGGACTTCATCAGGATTTCGCCCAGCCCGTCGGACGCGGCGCCGATGTGCCGGGAGGAGATCAGAAAGGCGTAGTCCGCGTCGCTCGGCGGGTCGGCGTCGATCTCGAAGACGGCGCCCGTGTGTGCCTGCGTCGACCGCGCGATCTGCGCGACGAGACGAAAGTCGTCCCCCTCCTCGAAGCGCGCCACGCTGTAACCGGCGCGATCCAGAAAGCGCGTCACGTTCGAAGCGGCGACCGCGTTGTCGACGAGAACGGTCAATTCGGAGACGCCGCGCTCCGTCGCTTCGCGGGCCATCATCACCGGCCTGGGGCAATCCTGCCCTCTTGCATCGATCGTCGTCATTGTTTTATCCTCGTTTCCATTCGTTTTTTATTTGTATCAGAGCAGTGTACTCGATCGTAAAAAATTTTACGACGTCGGCGATCCAAAAACAACGTTCTTTCACACGATTGCATAAAGAGAACCGACGCGGATTTTTATTGATGATAAGATACGCTGACGTGAAAGGACTGATACGATGCAGGCAACAGCGAACGACAAAAAATTCATGGAAAGCGAGCCGATCCCCCGACTGCTCGCGCGGTTCGCCGCTCCGGCGCTCGTCGGAATGCTCGCGAACGCCCTCTACAATATCGTCGACCGCATTTTCGTGGGACAGACGGTCGGGCGCGACGGCCTGGCCGCGATTGCGCTCGCCTTCCCCTGCATGCTCTTCTTCATCTCCGTCGGCTTCCTCGTCGGAATCGGGTCGGCGTCCCGCGTGTCGATTCTGCTGGGCGAAAAGCGCACGTCCCAGGCCGAGCGGACGCTCGGGAATTCGCTGACGCTCGCAACGGTGCTGAGTTTCGTGCTGCTCGCGGGAGGCGCGTATTTTTTCCGCGAGATTCTGCTCCTCTCCGGCACGAGCGAGCACCTTTACCCGATTGCGGCAAACTATCTGCACATCGTCATGTACGGCGTCATTTTTTCGATCGTCAGCTTCACCCTCTCTTGCCAGATCCGCGCGTGCGGAAGCCCGACATTCGCGATGGGCACACAGGTCGTGGGGGCCGTCGCCAATATCGTCCTCGACGCGTGGTTCGTGATCGGCAGGGACATGGGCGTCGAGGGGGCGGCGATCGCGACCGTGATCAGCCAGATTCTCTCCTGCGGCTGGGCGATGGCGTACTTTTTTCTCCCGAAATCGACGCTCACGCTTCGGTGGCGGGATATCGTGCGGCTCGACCGCGCGACCGTCGCCCGCATCTTCGCCGTCGGCGTGCCCTCCTGCCTCGTGCACCTGAACTTCGTGCTGGTACACGGCGTCATCACGAACGCGTCGAGCACGTACGGGGGCGACCTCGCGGTCAGCGCGACGGGGGTTTTCATGAGCCTCGACTCGCTGCTCTTCATGCCCGCGATCGCGATCGCCGAGGCGTGCCAGCCGATCATCGGCTACAACTTCGGCGCGGGAAAACCGGATCGCGTCATCAAGACGGTAAAGGCGGGCATGCTGGCGACGACGGCGTTCTACGTCACCAGTTTCGCCGTGTTGATGCTCTTCGCGGAATACATGGTGATGATGTTCAACCGCGACGACGCGGAGTTGATCGCCCTCACGTCACGCGCCATCCGCGTCGCGAACGTCGGCATCCCGTTCATGGGCCTCACGGTCATCAACACGTCGTTCTTGCAGGGGCTCGGCAAAGGACGCGAGGGTCTGATGATCGCGGTCATCCGCTTCGGCATCTTTCTCTGGATTCCGCTTCTGATCCTGCCGAAATATTTCGGCGTCCTCGGCGCCTGGGGCG
>JAJDHV010000011.1 GCA_030266365.1 Synergistaceae bacterium OttesenSCG-928-I11
GGCGCATAGTGCCCCTGATCGATCGTCACGACGTACGCGTTGCCGCTCGGGACCTCGCCCCCCGTCGCCTTGTTGCGCCTCATGTAGATGGCAACGTCCCTTTCGTTGTTCACGAGCGGAACATAGTTCTGACTGATGCCGCCCGATTCGCATGCGATGTCGTCGACATAGATGTTTGTGCCTACGTTTGCCGTCGGAACGAAGTAGAAACGACAGTTTTCGTATTCGGCAGCGTCGAGCTTCGCCGTGCGAAGGCGAACAATGCCGTCGTCACCGGGTGTCAGCAAGGGCGTGAACAGCGGATCGAGCGGGATTTCCACGCCGTCCCCGATAAAACGGTCGTTGAGATATTTTCTGCGATAGAGTTTGAGGTCGGTCAAGACTGCCTCCTGGTCCGTGAGCTGTATCTCGAAAACGTATGGCGTCTCCGAGTCGAGCTGGATAGACACCATGTTACTGCCGAACTTGATCGGGACATACGCCCCGTTGCCGTTTTTCACGACAGAGCTGACGCCGTTGCCGGAGACCGTGATCGCACCGACCGGCAGTTGGCTCACGGCAAGGTGAGGGATCAGAAAAACTTCCGCCACGTCGGATGCCGCGGCCGGGATCGGATAGTAGAAACTACCGTCCGTCATAAACACGTCGCCGTCGAAGTACATCTCTCCGTCTGTTTTTTTATGCCAGACCTCGACCTTCTCCAGCGCTTTTACGTCCGCTTCCCTTATGATCCGCAGCGTGTAGACTGCGTCATTCGTCCCGGTCCCCGCATAAATTGCGATCTCGTTCGTCCCGGCGCTCAACAGCGTCGACAGTTTCGCGTCGTTCGTTGTCGCATTGCGGAACGCGTAACGGACGTTCCCTTCGCTCGCGGTTGCCATCAACTCAAGGGCACTGCCTTTCGTGACACCTTTGTAGATGAGCATTTCGCCGTCGAACGTCGGTCCAATCTGAAGCTCCTCGCTCGATACTGTCGCCGAGAGGGCGGAGAGAATCCCCGTGCCCTTCGTCAGGCTAAAATTAAACGGACGCAGCAACCCCCGCTGACTCTCCACCTCGCTGGGGACTGCGAGGGCGTACGATGTTGCGGCACCTCCGGACGTGTTCGTGTAGTTGAGGGTGGCCCCTGCCGACAAGCTGAGCGTATTTTGACCACCGGGATTGTCCGTGAATCCGAGTACAATAGATGTGAACGTCACCCTCGTATTGTCGCTCATGGGCTGACAATCTACTTCAACCCTCGTGGCCTTGTATTGATTTCCCCCTACGGTTACGCTGAAGTTTCCAGTAAACGCGGGAGCCCCCTCGCCATCCGCATGAGCGCCCTCTCCCGCCACTTCCAGCGGTTCGGCGAACGTGACGCGAACCGTGCTCTTCCCCACAATGACCGCCGATTTTACAGCGACGGGTTTCGTCGAGGTATAGGTAAACTTCTTGTTGTTCCCAGACTCATCAGACAGTGAGAAACCGCTTGTCTTGTATGTGACGGCCGAAGCACCGCCCGCCGTCAGCAAAACAAAACAGCATACGGACAGAAGAAACATTGAGAATCGCCCTTTCGACAAAACTGCAACCTTCATCACGACACCTCCGCGCACAATATTTTGATTTATTTGTTTTGAACAAAAAATACAAATCATCGCAAAAAACAATAATAGCGCAAAAAATTATGGAAATAATACCACATTTTGCCCTCTACACCAATCGTCCGCAAATTGACACTTGCCATGAACTGCTTTAAAATTTTTTTCGTTTATGACATACAAAAAGGAGAGGAATTGCTATGAAAATACGTTATCGCCTTGTATCGACCCTCGTTCTTGCGCTGCTCCTCTTATTGACGCACACCTTGCCGGCTGTGGCCGGAAATTTCCGCGTGCCGGACTTCAACCCCGACTTCATCGAATATCTCGAAAACGTGGACGCCGGAAGAGAGCATGAGGGCTTCATCCCGAGCCCCATCGACTACCGCGCCATCGCAGAGCGCGTCGCCTTAAAAGCGGCGGGACGCACGGCATCACTGCCGGTGAGTTACGACCTCGCGGCCGAGGGGTTTCTGACATCCGTAAAAAATCAGAAAAAGTGGGGAACCTGCTGGGACTTCGCCACCATGGAGGCGATGGAGTCCAACTGGCTCAAGCGCCACGGGGAGGAAATCTTTCTCTCCGAACTGCACCTGGGTTATTTCGCCTATGTGCAGGAAAGCCTCGACAAACCGGCCTTCGACACGAGCGATTATGCCCAGAGCGAGAGCTCCATTTTCAGCAACGGGGGCACGACGGGGACGAGCCGGGCCATTCTCTCCCGGAGTACGGGCCCGGTCTACGAGGACGACGCACCGTATCCCGACGGCGACCTCGACGCGAAATTCTGGCAATTCTACGATCCGAAGCTCCCCTCCGATATGCCGGCGCGCTACAGGCTGAAGGAGTCGCTGACATTCCACAAGACGGACACAGACGCGATCAAGAGCGCGTTGATGGAGCACGGCGCGCTCTGGATCGCGTTCAGCACGAGAGGGATCCGCGTCGACCCGGTGGAGGGCTACAACAACCCGAACATCTACAACCACAACTCCGTGCCGATGAATCATGCCGTTCTCCTGGTCGGGTGGGACGACACCCGCTCGAAGGATCTGTTCCTCTCCGTAAGCGACGATAAAACCGTGCCGCAGAACGACGGAGCCTGGAAGATCCAGAACAGTTGGGGAACCGCCACATCGAGCGGCAAACCCATCGGGGAGGACGGCTTTTTCTGGATCTCCTACGAGGACGCGACGATTTTCGGGATTTTCGGCGCGGCCAGCTTCGTCGCCATGCCGCTCGATACCTACGACAACACGTACTGCCACGATCCGCTCGGCGTGGTTTACAACGTGGGCTACAGCGCGAGCGACATCACCCTCGCAAATGCCTTCACGGCGAAGCGCGGTGAAGATCTGGTATTCGTCGGTTTCGACACCCTCGACCCCGACTTGGACTATGCCATCCAAATTTACAAAAATATCCCCGAGGGCGAAGCGCCATCCGCGGGTACGCCGGTTCTGGCGTCGCCTCTGCGGGGCAGTGCCTCCGTTCCCGGATATCGCACCGCCAAACTGGACGCTCCAATTCGGATCGAGGAGGGCGAGCGTTTCGCCATCGCAGTCACCTTCACTACGGCGCACAACGGCATGAATATACCTCTGGAGGCCCGCGTCAAGAACTTCTCCAGCCGCGCGGCCTGCGCCCCGGGCGAAAGTTATTATCTGGACGGCACCGAGTGGAAAGAGGTCATGGGGATCGGCGCGAAGACGTTTGACGGCACGGGTGAGAACACCAGAATGGCCTACTACACGAATGCCTGCATCAAGGCCTTCACCAAAAACGCCGCGCCTGGGGACGGATCGTCCGGCAACTGCGGTGTTGGAGGGGCCGCAGCGATTCTCCTCCTGCCCGCGCTCGCCTTCGTCAAAAAACGCCGCGAAATAAAATGATACACCGACCCCGGGACAAAGATCCCGGGGTTTTTCGTTGGGTCGGGCTCACGAATTCGGCAGGATGGTCACCGTCATACCGATCTCCAGTATCTCGGCAAGCTCCAGCAGTTCGTCGTTGTGCATCCGCACGCAACCCTCCGTGGCATTCGTGCCGATCGAATCGGGGTCGTGCGTACCGTGGATGCCGATGCCCTTCCACGGCGGCGTCCCCAGGCGGATGAAGAGCGGGCCGTACGCGCCCTCGATGACGCCCTTGCCGTCGCCGAAGTCGTGCACCCAGTGCGCGGCGTCGTGAATCTGCTGCACGGGAAAGACGCCCTCCGGCGTCCGGTTGTCGCCCGCGCGGGTCTTGTCGCCTGGATTTTTGCCGACCGCGATGCCGTACTGCCGGACGACTTCGCTCCCACGGAAGAGCGTCAGCGTGTGGCTGGCCTTGTCGATCACGACGTGAATGCGCGGTTGCGACATCTCGCGTCGCTGCGATGCGAGGGGCCAGTCTGGCACGTGCAGCACCGCGTTCTCAAACGCGATGGACGCATCCCACTCGTCGAAGCGGTCGAAAACCTCGGGCGTCGCGAGCGGATCAATCCCGTCGAGCGCGCGTTCGTCGACGTCCCCGCTCCGGGCGTCGCGCCGCGGAGACACCGCCTTCGGGGAGACACCCGGAGCCGAAGCGGGCTCCACCTTTTTTTGAGGTGTGAGATTCTCTTCAGGGGACGGCAGGGACGCGTTCGTCGCGGGCGGCGGATCGGGCAGCGTGGCATACGGCGTTTTGCCGTCCGTCTCGGCAAGAAAACCGAGCACGCCCATGATGAGAGCCAGCAGGCATCCGACCGCCACCAGCTCCTTGAGATACGCGATCTCCTCTCTGCGAGCGTGCTTCCACTCCCTGCGCCTGAACCCGAACATGATCCGCCCCCGTCCGCGCACGTCTGGACCGAACCGAAAAAAACGCCAAAAAAAATTTCACCCCGACCGCGATGCGCCGCGGTGAGCTATAATCGTACCACAATGTTGTTCACGCCGACATTCTTTCGAATTTTTATCCCCTTCGGGGCCGCTTACTTCATGTCGCTTCTGCTGGGCAGCACGAACGCGATCATGTCGCGAACGCTCGTGGAGACGTTCGGGCTCTCCTCCTCCGAGTTGGGTCTGATGTCGTCCGCCTATCTCGCGTCGTTCGCGGCGATGCAGTTTCCCCTGGGCGTCATGCTCGACCGGTACGGCGCGCGGCGGACACTCGCGCCGCTGTTGCTTTTTGCGGCGGCGGGCTCTCTCCTCTTCGGCATGTCGCGCACCGGCTCGCACCTCATCGCCGCCCGCGCGCTGCTCGGCATCGGCCTCGCCGGATGTCTCATGGCGGCGTACAAGGCGTACGCCGACTGGATCGAGCGGGATCGCCTGCCCGTCGCCTACAGCGTTCAGTGCCTCGCCGGCGGCATCGGCGGCATGGCCGCCACCCGGCCGCTGGCACTCGCCTTCGACGTCCTGCCGTGGCGGACCGTATTCCTCCTCTTCGCGGCGGCGACACTCGCGATCGCCCTCCTCGTCTGGTTCGTCGTGCCGGAGAAGCCGCGCACGCAATCCGCCCTCCCCCGCGCCACGTTCGCGACGCAGTTCCGCCACATGCTCCGCTTCCTCACCGACGGGCGATTCTGGTACATCGCCCCGGTCATCACGGCGGCACAGGGCGTGCTCTTCGCCTACCTCTATCTCTGGCTCGGCCCCTGGCTGCGCGACGTGGCGGGCCTGCCCGAGCGCGAGACGGGAATGCTCTTGATGCTGTCTGCCCTCGGCACGGCGGTTGGATATTTTTTGAACGGTATCCTGGCGGAGGTCCTGCGGAAAAAAGGCTGGATGTCGTGGGAGACGATGTACCTCGTAACGGGCGTCCTCTTCGTGGCGCTCATGGCGGCGATTTCCGCGGGCGTTCCGTGCGCGCCCTACCTCTGGCCGTTCGTGATGTTCCTCTCCACGATGACGATGATCTCGTTTCCCCTCATGCGCAACCTCTTCGACGACGACGAGGTCGGCCGCGTGCTGTCACTCTTGAACTTCACAATCTTCGTCGCCTCGTTCGCCATGCAGTGGCTCGTCGGCGCAATCCTCGAACGGTACCCAACCGCGCCGGACGGCGGCTTCTCCCCCGCGGGCTACAGCACCGGCCTCGTCATCCTGACCGCAACGGGCGCCGCGGCCGTCGCCCATTTGGCATTCTGCTTGCGGAGGCGGGGAAAGTTGTAAAAAAACGCCGCCCCCATTTGGGGACGGCGTACACGGCAGAAAAGGCTCTAACGCGGTGTCGGGGCGACCTCGCCCGCCGGGATCTCGACCTCGCCCTCCTCGAAGTTGTCGTGGACGAAGCCGCGGAGGATCTCTTCGCGGTCGACCATGCCGACGAGGGAGCCGCCCCTGACGACAGGGGCGCGGCGGATGTTCTTCTTGAAGAGGGCGACGATCGCGTTGTTCAGGTTCTCCTCCTCCTCGAAGACGACGGGCGTTTTGGTCATGTGGTCGCGCGCCGGCGCACCGCCGATCGTCTTGACGCGGTTCTTGATCTTGTCGATGTCCGGCATCGCAAAATTTTCATCCATGTAGCCGACGTAGCCGGGAATCGTCGCTTTCAGAATGTCCTTCTCGCTCAGAAAGCCGACGACCAGCCCCTCTTCGTTCAGCACGGGAAGGCCCGTCGTCCGGTGCGCGGCCAAAAGCGCCAGCGCCTCCAGAAGCGTGGTGTACTCGGAGATCGACGTAAGATCCCTGTCCATGACGTCCATTACTTTCATCTTCGCGTCCCTCCTCTACAGCTTCTGCACCGAAATCTCGCCGAGCGAGCGCTCGACCGACTCCCGGTCGGGCAGGCCCTTCTCCGGCCAGCGCACCGTCTCCTGCACGCAGGTCATGGCGAAACGAATCGTGTCCTCGATTCCCATGCGCTCCTCGCGCGCCACGATCATGCCGGCGATCAGCGCGTCGTTCGCGCTGCGGTACGTGCGGATGCCCTCCATCTTGATCTCGCCCATGAAGAAGCCCTTCGTCGTGCAGAATACGCTCGATTTGTTGAAGTACGACGACACGATCCAGTCGACCCCTTCGTCGAAGATGCGCTTCGAGATCTCGATCAGGTGGTCGAGCGCGGAGAGCGAGACGTTGCGAATCGTGTTCATGAAGCGGTGATCGATCTTGACGACCGTGGGCAGCGCCTCGACCGCGTAGTCGAGCGGCGGGCCGAACGAGTCGACGAAGACCGGGATATTGCGCCGCCGGACGCGGTCGATGGCCTCGCGGAAAAAATCGTCCGGCACACCGGGCGGAAGCGAACCGCCCATCTGGACGGCGGACGCGCGCGGCAACAGGCGGTCGAGGTTCCAGAAGAAACGCTTCTGCGCGTCCTCATAGACCTCGGGGCCGATGTCCGTGATCGCAGTCTCGACGCCGCCGACGCCGTCGCGGATGAATGTGTTCGTCCGATTTTCTCCTTTGATGTTAACGAAGTTCGTCGATATCCCGCGCGAAAGCAGATCGTCGCGAATGTACGAGCCGGTGTGACCGGCGAGGAAGCCGGTCGCGATCGAGTCGTAACCGAGCTGTTTCAGGATGATCGAGACGTTGATCCCCCTGCCCCCCGGAGAGCGATAAACCTCCTTCGCGCGGAACCACCGGCCGGGACGAAACTCCTCTGTGATATAGACCTCGTCCATGGCCGGATTTGGCGTGATTGTTACGATCATCGATCGGACCTCCTCCCAGAATCGTTCAAAAAATTCTCAGCCGAAGCACTCGTCGCAGAACGCCTTGATGTCGGCGGCGGACGCGACGACGGCCTCTCGAATCTTGTTTCCCTTCGCGAGCTCGACGACGCAGGGGAGCTGCTTGATGCCGAGTTTTTCCCTCACACGGACGTTGCGGTGTGCGTCGATCGTCACGACCTTGTTTCCGGTGCGCTTGGTCAGCTCATCGACTTCGCGGGCAATCGCCAGGTGCGATGCGTCGATGCTGGACATGAAGAACGCCACCACGCGCTCCGGGTCGAAGAGGGCGGACTTCATGTAGTACTGGTTCGACAGGTACTCGTATGCCGCCATCGCGGCGGTCGCGCCGTCGCCCGCCGCGGTCACGACCTGGCGGAGAAATTTGTCGCGCACGTCGCCCGCGGCGAACACGCCCTCGACGGACGTCTCCATCTGCTCGTCCGTCACGATCCAGCCGTTGCCGACGCGCCGGATGCTGGTGTCGTCCTGCATGAAATCGATGTTGGGGTTGGTCCCGACGAACACGAAGACCCCCTCGACCGCGATCTCGCGAACCTCGCCGGTCTTGAGGTTGCGGGTGACGATCTTCTCGACCATGTCCGACCCCGCGATCTCGTCGACGACGCAGCCCATGACGGGCTCGATCTTCGGGTTGGCGAGCGCGCGCTCGATGGCGACGTTGTTGGCGCGGAATTCGTCCCTGCGGTGGACGATGTAGACCTTCGAAGCGAACTGCGTGAGGTAGACGGCCTCCTCGACGGCGGTGTTGCCCCCGCCGATGACGGCGACCGGCGCATCCTCGAAGAACGCACCGTCGCAGACGGCGCAGTAGGAGACGCCGCGCCCAGCGAACTCGAGCTCGCCCTTACACCCCGCCTTGCTGAACGACGCGCCGGAGGCGATGATGATGGCGTCGGCGGAGATGTCCCCCTTGCTCGTGTGGACAACCTTTTCTTCGACGCCCAGGGTCAGGGACTCGACCTTGCAGTCGCGGAACTCCGGCTCGAACTTCTCCGCGTGCTCGCGAAATGCACGCCCGAGTTCCATCCCCTCCGCATGCTTGAAGCCGGGATAATTTTCGATCTCCGCGGTAATGTTGATCTGTCCACCGCTCATCCCCTTCTCCAGCACGAGCGTGTCCAGGCCCGACCTGCGCGCATAGATTGCCGAGGTCAGGCCCGCGGGGCCCGCCCCGATGATAACGACTTGACGATTCTCCATCTTTGCTCACCTCTATGAATGATTTTTTTCGCGAAATGTTCAGCGGGTTACGTAATGTATTCTAATGCTTTGTCTCCAGTTTATCCAGCGAAGAATTGCGTGACCGCGTTCAGCGGGCGGCGAAGAGAGCAAAGCGCGAGATGTCCCTGTGGTCGGCGAACGTTTTTTCGAGTACCGCATCGCGAGAAAAATGACGCACCGCCTCGATTTGCCCTTCTCCCGCCGTCTCAAAAAACATTGGCGCAGTCGGTTTCATAAATCCCGGAAGCGCCTCCAAAAGCGCGCGCAGAATATCCGCGCCGTCTTGCCCGCCGTCGAGCGCAAGGGCGGGTTCGAAATCGCGAACCTGCGTTTCGAGGGTCGCAAGCTCGTGCGACGGAATGTAAGGGGGGTTCGAGACGAGCAGATCGAGAGAGCGGACAGGGATGATTTTCCGCGCCTCGATAGGGTCGGCGCATTCGATTAACGTCAGTCGATCGGACACGCCGTACCGTGCTGCATTTTCGCGTGCGACGGCCAGGGCGTCTCCGCTTGCGTCGACGGCATAGGCACGCCATCCGGGATTGTCCGCGAGCAGCGTGACCGCGATGCAGCCGCTCCCCGTGCACCAGTCGGCGAAGACGCCCTGTGCCCCGACCAACTTTATGAAGCGATCCGCGACCGACGCGAGCACCTCCGTCTCCGGCCGCGGAATCAGGACCCTCCGGTCGACCGCGAACGAGCGCCCGCAAAAAAAAGAGCTCCCGATCAGGTAGGCACTCGGTTCGCCCGCCGCCCTCCTGATCGAAAGCTCGATGATTCTCGCAAAATTTTTTTCTCCGACCGTCCGCTCGGGGTGCGCATGAAGCGACGCCCGCGTGACCCCGAGGACGTGCCCGAGCACCCTGTCCGCCTCCAGCATCGAATCCGGCACACCGCAGTCGGAAAAGAGCGTGCCGACGACGAGCCGCAGGTGTCCCGCCGTGGCGGTCTTCGGGATCGGGTCGCCCCCGTATGTCTGCACGGCTAGGCCGCGAAGTGCTTCATCTTCTCCGCCTGGTCCGCCACCGTCAGGGCCTCGATCATCTCGTAGAGGTCGCCCTCCATGATCTGGTCGAGCTTGTGCAGCGTGAGGCCGATCCGATGATCGGTGACCCGGTTCTGCGGAAAGTTATACGTGCGGATACGCTCGGAACGGTCGCCCGAGCCGACTTGGCCCTTGCGCTCGGCCGCCATCGCATCCTGCTGCTCGCGCAGCATCGCGTCGTAGAGCTTTGTGCGCAACAGGCCCATCGCCTTCGCGCGGTTCTTGATCTGCGAGCGCTCGTCCTGACAGGTCACGACGACGCCGGTTGGCAGGTGCGTGATGCGCACCGCGGAGTCCGTCATGTTGACGTGCTGCCCCCCCGCGCCGCCGGAGCGATATGTGTCGATCTTGAGGTCTTCCGTGCGGATTTCGACGTCGACGTCCTCCGCCTCCGGCAATACCGCGACCGTCGCCGCCGATGTGTGAACGCGGCCGCCAGCCTCCGTCACCGGCACGCGCTGCACGCGGTGCACACCGCTCTCGAACTTGAGCTTGCTGTAGACGCCGTTCCCCTCGATGCGGAAGACGATTTCCTTGTAACCGCCGATGCCCGTCTCGTTGGCGTCCAGAATCTCGACGCGCCAGCGCTCGCGCTCGGCATAGCGGGTGTACATGCGATAGAGGTCGGCGGCGAAGAGCGCCGCCTCGTCGCCTCCCGTCCCGCCCCGGACCTCGATGACGACGTTCTTGTCGTCGTCTTTGTCTTTCGGCAGAAGGAGAATATGGATGTCGTGCTCGAGTTCGTCGCGACGCGTCTCCAACGTGGCAAGTTCGTCCTTGGCCATCGCGCGCATCTCCTCGTCCGTCTCGGTCGACAGCATCTCACGCGACTCGTCGATCTCCCGCACGATGCGCTTGTACTCCGTCCATGCGTCCATCAACGGGACGAGTTCGACGTGCTTTTTGCCCAACACCTGCATCTCCGACGGGTTCGACGCCACGGCGGGGTCGGACATCCGCGTCTCGATGTCCCGATATGTCGTTTCCACTTCTTCGAGTTTATTCCACAGATCCATCTTCGGCGTTCACCTCTTGTGTTCCTTGAGTCTCTCCGATTTTCTCGAAGGAGTCCTTGTTTTCTGTCATCGCGGAGAGGACGGCGTGCGGGTTCAACGCCACGTCGAGCGATTTGATCGCGACCTCCAGCATGGACGCGTCCGGCTCGCGCGTCGTCAGATATTGCAGCGACAGCGCGGGCATGATGAGATATTTTCCCCACGTATCCGACTTCGACGCGCCCTTGATGACCTCGTACGAGATCCCGATGACGAGCGGCAGCAGCAGTACGCGGGAGAGCGCACGCACCCAGAGCGGCCCCTCGCCGAAGAACGAGAAGACCACAATACTGACGACGACGACGATCACGAGGAACGACGTGCCGCATCGCCTGTGGATGCGCGAACACGCCGCGACACTCTCCGGCGTCAGCGGTTTGCAGTTCTCGTACGCGTTGATCGTCTTGTGCTCTGCACCGTGGTACGCGAAGACGCGCTGGATATCCTTCCAGAGGCCCACGATCGCGATGTAGCCGACAAAGACACCCCCGCGCACGACGCCCTCGATGACGTTCTTCGCCACATGCGACGCGTCGAAAAACGCGGTCAGCTTATCCGAGATCCAGACGGGCAGGGCGATGAAAAGCCCCACAACCATGAGGATCGACACGGCGATCGTGATCGCCATCTCGACGAACGAAAATTCTTCCTCCTCGCCAAGCGCCCGCTCGGCGGAGAGGGAGAGCGCGCGGATGCCGACGCGCATCATCTCGACCATATTGGCGAACCCGCGGACAACCGGCCACTTCCATGCACCCTTCTTGAGCCAGTCCGCGCCGAGCCACGCCTTGCTCCAGAGCGCGCCGTCCGGTTCGCGGACGACGAGCCCCCAGTGCTCGGGTCCCTTCATCAAGACACCTTCGATGACCGCCTGTCCGCCGACGGGAATCCGCTTCGACTCGTCGATCGTATTACAACAGGAAGCCTCGTCCGCCCAGAGGGAAAACGCGGCCTGCGGCAATTGTTTTGTTACCTTATATATGCGGTGAAAAGCGTTCAAAAATGTTTCCTCGACCTTCCTGAATTGTGAATCAATCGTCCGACACAAGAAGCGCCTCGACGCTCTCGTAGGGTTGCCCGCAGGGGTGCGCCTCGCGACACCGTCCCTCCGCGACGCACGACGGCCCCGTGGGGTCGAACAGCTCCGGCGACGATTCGCGCACGAGCGCGAGCATCTTCCGCGCGAGGCAGCGAATCTCCCACTGCGCGCGCCGGCAGAGCCGGAGCGCGAAGAAGTGGTTCAGCTCGCGCGCGTTCATCGTCATGACGAGGCTCGTCTCCCATCCGTGCGGGAGGATGAACCTCGCGTCCTCCTTCGGTACACCCATGGCGACCAGCCGCTCATATGCCGCGTGCGACTCGTTCGCCGCCCGCTCGAAGAGGGCTGTTGCCTCCGGGTTCTTCGCGATTTCATCCGGCACAACGGCACAAGGAGCGCCCATCGTGACATATCGCTGGCTCTGTTGCGAAAAACTCGCGATGCGATGTCGCACGAGCTGATGCGACGCAACGCGGCTCAACCCGTCGATCGCGAACGTGAACGACGCGTGTTCGAACGGCGACATGTGCCCGACCGAACGGAGCTGCCGCAGAAAGTTTTTCACCTTATCCGCGTCGAGCCCATCATACAAGTCGGACGCCCGCGACGCACTGTAGCAGAGCTTCGCGGCTGCCGCAACGACGCGCGTCGCGTCGGCCGTCGCCGCGATCAATTTCACCTCGCAGGACATGCGCACCCCTCCCTTACGAATATTATGATTCCTAAAAAAGAATCCCTTATATCTGTGTGGACACGGATACAAGGGATTCTATATAGATCACAGATTTTCGGTGCGTTACTCGGCGTCCGCGTCCTTGTTCCTCTGGCCGTAGTCGACGCCCGCGTACTTCTGGCGGAACTTTTCCAGACGCCCCGCCTCGACCACGCGTCCCTTCTTGCCGGTGTAATAGGGGTGGCATGCGTTGCACACCGAAACCTTCATATCCGGCTGGGTGGAGCGGGTCGTGAAGCTGTTGCCGCAGGAGCAGGTGATATTGCACTCCTCGTACTTCGGATGTATTTCTTTTTTCACTGGCTTACACCTCCAATTCTAAAGCGCGAGGGCTATTATATTACCCTTTTTGCGAAAGTGCAAGCGGGTAACGCGTTGCTTGGATAAACGCGCAACGTTCGTTGCCGGACCTAGTTACCGGGAGAGCTGGTGTTGTCGTTGCAGTCGCCACCGGAGGTGCCGCCTCCCGTGCCACCGGCGCTGGCGGTTCCGTTGCCTTCGCCGCCTTCGCCGCCACTGGACGACGAATTACCACCACCACCTTCGGCAGCATCGCTGCCACCCAACGACTCCCCATCTTTGGATGCGCTTACAGAATTCCCAAGAGTTGAGAGCGCTGCCTTCGTTTCCTCTATGTTGGTGGGGTCGAACGAGACCGTCCCGACGGGGGTCGTAACGGTCATCGTGTTGGTAACTGCGTCAAACTCCACGATAGAATCCGCCCCCACACCGACGGAGAGTCCAGAGAGCGTCTCGGTGTATGTCACAACGCTTCCTGCTGTGGTGACACTGAGCCGCGAACTTCCGGTCGCAGAATCATACCCTGCGGACAGGTCTGTTCCGCGAATGCCGATTGTGCTCTTCGGCGTCGTCACTTTGAAGCCGCGCGGATTCTGCCGGACGATTGCGCCCGTGATGACGCGCGCCGTTCCCTCCATGACGCCGACGTTGAAGCGGTTGCGCTCCTCTGTAAAGACGACCTCCTTGACGTCGAGCTCCGTGCTGTTGCGCACCTCGAGCACCGTGTCGTCGATGAAGCGGATCGTTCCGGCGCCCGTCGCGTCCGTCATGATGATGTCGAACTCGTAAATATCGTCGCCCGCGTTCAGGTCGATACGCTTGTCCTCGCGCATGACCCAGAAGCCGGGTGTCGACTCCTCGACCTTCCCCTTCGACTCCGCGGCGAGCGCCTCTCCCGCAAGCATGGCGAAAGCACAGACGATGAGTCCCATCATGAACAGTAAGCGTACTGCTCGCTTGAATCCGGTGCGATGTGTCATGAAAAAATCCCCCATTTTCCATATCGAAATGATTCGTTCACATTCGAACGTCGCTTCATTATACCAGATAAAAGATGCGCGCAATGCATTCGATGCCGATTCGCTGTGTTATAATTTCAAAAAAGCCGCAATTTGCATCGTTTTTATCGCTGCGTCGCAACGGGCGCTCATGTCAACGATGAGATGGGAAGGTAGAAAGCATGATATATTTTACGAGCGATCAGCATTTTTTCGACTCCGACATTATTTCGTTCGCCGACAGGCCGTATGCGAATCCAGACGAAATGAACGAGGACCTCATAGCACGCTTCCTCGCCAAAACGCAGGACGCGGATGAAATTTACATCCTCGGCGATATTTTCGGCAGCAAACCGCCCTACGACCACTTCACATCGACAAAGTGGGCGATGGAACGCCTCGGCATCAAGGACCGTCCCTTCCATCTCATGCGCGGCAACCACGACCACCTGCCGGACGACGACTACCGGCACATCGGCTTTCGCAGCGTCATGGACAAATTCGCCTTCATCGAATTGGGAGACCTGCGCTTCATGATCTCGCACGACCCATGCATGGTGCAGCCGCGCGACACGCTCGCGATCTGCGGACATATCCATACATTATTTTCCGAAAACTGGCAGCCGCGCCGCAACACGTTCACGATCAACGTCGGGGTCGAAGTGCGAAACTACGAACCCATATCGGAGGCGGAGATCCTCGAGCTCGTCGCGAGATCCCCGTACAAACGAACATAGGAGACGGACATGGCCGAGCGGGGACAGGGAAAAAAAACGGGGAAATCCAGATTCAAAGGCACGAAAAAATTTTATTACACGACAGCGATGGGCCTCCTGTGCCTCTTCATGGTTGCGGCGCTCATGGTCATGCGGCCGGCGTTCTTCGAGCGCATCGATCGCGGCGTGTACGACATCTACCTTCACGCGCTCACGGGGGGCGAGCCGTCGCCCGTTCCCGTCGTCATCGACATCGATGAGAAGAGTCTGAAGGAGTTCGGGCAGTGGCCGTGGGCAAGGTATCTGTTCGCGGACCTTCTCATCGCCCTTTACGAGTACGGGGTACAGGCAATCGGCGTGGATATTCTGATGGCCGAACCCGACCGCACGTCGCCGAATCTCTGGTCCCGTCAGCTCGAACAGCAGTTCGGGATCGCGCCGGAGATCACCGGCCTCCCGCCGGAGCTGATGGACAACGACGACTATCTGGCCTCCGTGCTTAAGCAGGTCCCCGTCATCATGTCCGCACAGGTGACGGACAACCCCGCCGACGAGGCGTCGTCGCAGCCCCGCTCGTTTCCCATCACGGAGATGCGCGCGCCGGGCGCACCCGAGCTCGTCGAATTTCTGCCGCGCGGCACCGGCATCATCATGCCGATACCGAAGATTGCGGATGCATCATCCGCACACGGCCTGATGAACGCGGAGGGCGACAGTGATAGCATCTTCCGGAGGGTGCCGCTCTTCCTCGCATATAACGACACACCGATCGCGGGGCTCGCGCTCGCAACGCTCGCGCTCGGCGCGGGGGACCGGAGCGTCGTCGTACGGATTTCGCCGGACGGTCCCGAGTCGATCAAGGTGGCGGGCATCGACGTCCCCGTCTCTCACGCAGGAACGATGCCGATCGCGTTCCGCGGTGCCGGGCGAATCATACCGACATACAGCGCGGCGGATGTGATCAACGGAACGCTGGACCCCAATCTGCTCACCGGGCGCATCGCGTTCGTCGGGTCGACGACGGCAGGCCTCAAGGACCTCCGGTCGACGCCGTTCGACAATAACTATCCGGGACTGGAACTGCACGCGGCGGCGGTCGACACGATCCTCTCGGAGCGCTTTATCCGTGAACCGTCCTGGATCCCGGGCGTCACGTTCCTTATGATCCTGCTGTCCGGCCTGCTTTCGCTCGCTCTGTTCAGTTTCGCCAGGCCGCAGATCGCGTTCCCGATCGGAGCAGTCATGGCAGCGGGCGTCTGGTTCGGTTGCCGGTACATGATGGTCGAGATGGGCATCTACATCACGCCGCTCTACACGCTGCTCTCGATCTTCCTCCAGGCCTTCTCGGCCTTCTCGCTCCGCTTCTGGCTCGAGGAAAAGGAGAAGCGCGTGCTGCGCAAGGCGTTCGCCAACTACGTCTCGCCGGAGATCGTCGGGCAAATCGTGGAGAGCGGCAGCGTCAGCAGCCTCCAGGGCGAGCAGCGAAACATCTCGGTCCTCTTCACGGACCTTCGGGGATTTACGTCCCTGACGGAGAAGATGGAGCCGACGCAGGTCGTGAGCATGCTCGGCAGCTACTTCACCCCGATGACGTCGATCGTCCGCGACTCGATGGGGACGCTCGACAAATTCGTAGGCGACGCACTGATGGCCTTCTGGAACGCACCGCTCGACGTGCCGAACCACCCCGCGGTCGCGGTCGCCTCGCTCGTCGAAATGCACAAGGCGCTCGAGCGGCTGAACGACGAAATCGAACCCATATACGACCTCCGGCTTCGCATGGGCGGCGGCATCCACACGGGCGACGCGCACGTCGGCAATATGGGGACGGCGGAGCTGATGGACTACACGGCGATCGGCGACACGGTCAACACGGCCTCGCGGCTGGAAGGAATGTGTTCCAAATACGGCGTCGGCATCGTCATCAGCGGCGACACGGCGGAATATTGCAGCGAAAAATTCGTGCTGAAACCGATCGACCTCGTCCGTGTCAAGGGAAGAAAAACGGGCATCCCGATCTTCACCGTGTTTACGCACGAGGACGCGGAACCGCTTCGCGACGAGCTCGCGCGCTGGGACGAGGCGTTCAAACATTACATCGACGGAGATTTCAAAACGTCGGACAAGCTCTGTGCGGAGCTCCTCGCCGCTCGCCCCGAGGAAAAACTGTACCAGATATTCGCGGAACGGACGGCGGCGATGGCGGAACATACGCCGGACAACTGGGATGGGGTGTTCACCTATGAGAGCAAATAAGGAGCACCAGACGAAAAACATGGGCGAAGAAATTTACCTGAACGAATTCATGCAGCAATACAAGGAACTCCTCGACGACCCGGTCCTCAAGGAGAGATTGAAGGCGTTCGTCGAATCGATGTCGTGCGGCCTCGACGAACTGATCTCCGACCTGATGGCTGAACTGCGCGTCGTCACGACGTCGGACGCGGCGTCGATCTACGTGGTCGACGGCAACGTGCTTCGCTTCATCTACGTCCAGAACGAGACGCTCGAGCGCGACGGCAACCTCACGGACGAGAAGGGCGAGAACCGCTATCTCGGTCGGACGGTGCACATCAACGAAAACTCCATGTGCGGCTATGTCGCCAAGACGAAACAGCCCCTCTCCATCGGGGACGTCCGCAGCGTGCCCCCCTCCATGCCGTTCGGCTTCAACGACGAGTACGACAAATCGACCGGCTACAACACCGTCTCCGCCCTCACAACCCCGATTCTCGACGACACGGGCGAGGTGGTCGGCATCCTCCAGCTCATCAACCACGTCGACGAGGAGGGGGAAGTTGCGCCGTACGAGGATTGGATGCTCGGCTACGTGATGCTCCTCACCGAACACTTTCTGCCGATGATCGCAAAATCCTTCGACCGCTACCGCGACGAAGCAATGGGACGGGAGAACAGCGAGCGGGCGGTCTCCTCCGTCTCCACGCAAATCCGGGAGGTCTATGACGCCCTACGTGAGGGACTCGTGGCACGGAAGGAGAACAAGAACCTCCCCTGGCTGAAGGGAAACAACGTCGCGTGGGGAAAACGGGAGCGGAACAAGGAGTCGAACATCTCGAAACGGCTTTTGGCGTACTCGCACTACGTCAACCAGTTCGAGGACATCAACACCGTTATCGAGATGATGCTGACCGAAGCGCGCGACGCAACGCGCGCGGACGGCGGGACGTTCTACCTCGTCGTCGGCGGTGACCGGCTGCGCTTCGCCTACTTCCAGAACGACACGCTCTCCTCCGACAACTCCCGCAACCATTACATGAACGTCGAGATGCCGATCAGCGTGACATCCATCAGCGGCTATGTGGCACTCGAGAAAAAAATCCTCAACATCCCGGACGTCGAATACTTGCCGGAGGGCGCGCCGTACTCCTTCAACCGCTCGTTCGACGAATCGTCCGGCTACTGCACCGTCTCGATGCTCACCGTTCCCGTGCTCGGCGCGGGCGGCACGGTCCTGGCCGTGCTCCAGCTCATCAACAGCAAGGACATGCTCGGCAACGTCAAGGCCTTCGACGAGGCGGACATGCGATACGCGGACCTGCTCGCGGGACAGACGATGCCGTACCTCACGAGGTCCATCATGACGCGTCGCCTGATCGACACGATGCTCCGCATGTCCGAGATGCGCGATCCGCTCGAGACGGGCGCGCACGTGCAGCGCGTCGGTTAATTCGCGGCGGAAATCTACCACAAGTGGGCCGAAAACCGCGGCATCGACATGGAAAAAATCCGGCTGGAGAAGGACACCTTGCGACTTGCCGCGATGCTGCACGACATCGGGAAAGTCGCCATCCCCGACGCGGTTTTGAAAAAACCGGGCAAACTCACCGACGAGGAATTCGCCATCATCAAGACGCACTGCGCGAGGGGCGCGGCGATGTACGCCGAGGCTGACTCCAGGCTCGAAAAGGTCGCATACGAGATCACGCTCCACCACCACCAGCGCTGGGATGGTCGGGGCTACACCGGCAACCCGGACATCCCCATCCTCGGAGGCGAGGACATCCCGCTCTTCGCGCGCGTCACGAGCGTCGCGGACGTGCTGGACGCGCTCTCGTTCCCGAGGGTCTACAAACCCGCGTGGGGCTTCGACGAGGCCATGGGGGAGCTGCACAAAAACGCCGGCAGCCAGTTCGACCCCGAGATGGTGGCGGCGGCGGAGCAAATCTCCGACACGCTGCGCGCGATCATCAACCGGTATCAATAACCCGACCGACAACAGAAGAAGCGCGAAGGGCGCCCCCCGCGGGGGGCGCCCTTCCCGCTTCTTCTGTACGCTTATTCTTTTTTTTCGCCGCTCTGCGCGTTCTGGCGTTTCAGTTCGTCGTCGATGGCGCGGACCGCCTCGACCACGTCGTCGTGGACGTCCTCGAGCGTCTTTCCCTCCGGAAGGTTGTTCATGTTGAGGTAGCGGATGTGGACGAGCCCGCTATGCCCCTGCAAGAGAACGATCAGGATGTCGCCCGCCGTCCAGCTCGTGCAGTCGTCGTCCTCGTCCCAGCATTCGCCGTATTTCGCGCTGAATTTCTGGCAGAGCGATGAAAATGACAGCCCGCTCGCGTCCGAGATGAGGACCGCGATCGAATCGAGCTTGCTGTACGGCATGTAGAGCGAGTACGAGGCTTTCGTCAGCGTCAGGCCGGGGAAATTTCCCGTGTAGATAATCGTCGCGGCGTTGTTGTCGGCCTTGTGGTACTTGAGGCCGATCCGCTTGGCCCACTTCGCCACGGTTTCAACGGAGTCCCCCCAGTGGAAACCGAACATGAAGGCATCGTCGACCTGCTTCGTGATCGCGATTTTCTTTTTGGCGTTGTAGACGAAGAAGAAAAAAATGGCGGCAAGAGCGAGAACCCTCAACAAAACGCATCCCCCCTCCCCACATCTTATCACGTTGTGCGAATTCGCGCTTTTTTTCGAAAAGAGACATAAAGAGCGGGCGAACGAAAACGATAATAAGAGTAACGGACTGTAAAATCGCGCAACGGAGTGTGCGGACGATCGGACGGTTCTGACATCATGTTGAATTCTATCAGGTACAACGCTTCCTATCTCGCGGCGAAGGCACAGTTGGCCTCCGAAACCGCGCATGCCTCCGGCGGTTCGGCAAGCGACAACGCCGCATCGCAGGCAACCGCGGTGCAGAAAATCCGCGACGCGATCGCGCTCGCCCTGCTCAAAAAAGAGACCGAAGCGCTTGCGTCGATGCAGGAGACCGAGATCAACGAGACGTATCGGGAGTCCGGCGACCTTCGCAAACTCGAGACATTCGACGGGACACTCCGCGTATGGGCGTGCGAAGACGAGTCGTCGACGCCGGAAAAGCCGGTCGTCTATCTGGAAGTCGAAGAAAATGGGGAGCAAGCGGCCTACCTCGTCGACATCGACTCGATCGACGCCGCCTCGATGACGCGCTTCGAGGCGCTCGCCCTCATGCGATACATGCAGAACGACCCGGCATGGAGCGATCTGACGTATTCCGACATGCTGAACGCGATCTCGTCGCTCTTCGGCAACCAGAGCGGCAAGGTCGAAACGACGCCAAACATCGTCGACCAGATCGGCAACTACTGCAAACCGACGCTCACGTACAACCGCGACGGCGCGTACAACTTCGACTCCGGCAGCTATACCGCCGTCTTCGAGCAAAACCGCGAACTGCGCATGGCCACGCGCGCCCTCAAACTGCAAAACATCCTGAGCAGCATCTCGACCGACAGCAATGGCAAGAAAACCCTGTCCGGGGGCATTTATCTGTAAATCAAACGACGAATAACAAACAAAAAAGAGCGGAATTTTTCACCAATGCGCGTGAAAAATCCGCTCTTTTTTGTTTGCTGCAAATACTTTTATTCGTCGTAATCCGAGTGATTCATCTGACAAAAATCAGCAGCCGTGATCATTTTGGGGGATGCGATGCCCGATTCGAGGAAATCCCTGTCGCCGGTGAGGATCGCGTCCACTTCGGCGGCAACCGCGGCGCGGAAAATCGGCCGATCGTTCAGGTCCCGGATGTCCTCTTCGTTCGGCACGCTCTCCTCCGGCGGCGGGGCCGCAACGATTTTCACGGCAAGCGCCATCGTGGAGACAAATCGCTCGAAGTCCGCGATTCGATGAGGAAATTTTCGATTGAACACGCGGCGCATCTCGTCCATCGAATAGTCGCATACCACAGCGCTGTGCGGAGGCGAGACCGCCTGAACGAAGGCCTTCATCGGCACGCTTTCCGGAAAGAGCGCTGCGGATATCAGGATATTGGTATCGATCAGGCAGCGCATTATCTCTCTTCGTTACGCATCTCCATGACCAGATCGACCACATCCTCGTCGGAGTGCAGGCCCGCTTTCTCCGCCTCCCCCGCCATCGAAGCCTGCAACATCTTCATGGCGTAAACGGCTGCGTTCATCAGGATTACCTGGTCGTTTTGCCGAATCAGCGTGACCCTGTCGCCCGTCTGTACTCCAAGCGCATCGCGGATGTCCTTGGGGAGCGTGATCTGCCCCTTCGCCATCACTTTCGCGTTCTCGACAAGAATCCCGTTCATCGGAACATCTCCTTCCGGGCAACGAGCACAATTTCCCTACTTTCCCTACTCATAGTATCCCGCGTTTCGTCATAAAACGCAAGAGTGCTTTGCTCCCGCAAACGCTACACGATGCGCAGCGTGCCGTCGCCTTTTGCGAATTCGCCGACGATCGTCGTGTGGGGAAAGGCGGATTTCAGCGCCTTCGCGATTGCATCCGCCGCTGTCGGTTCCACTGCGAGCAGGAGGCCGCCCGATGTCTGGGGGTCGAAGACGACATCCTGCGCGAAGGCGCGCGCGTCGTCGTCCACCTCGATCCGGACGTGCGGTTCGAGGTGTTCCCGGTTGGCGTACGCCCCGGCGGGGATCAAGCCCATCTCCGCCGCATTGCGCACGCCCGGCAGCACCGGCAGCGCGTCGAAGCGGATTCGCAGCTCCTGATCCGGGCCGGTCATGTCGCGCGCGTGCCCGGCGAGTCCGAAGCCCGTCACGTCCGTGCACGCGTGTATGGCATCCCACAGCGTGCGGTCGATTTTCGCGCGCCGCGGGTCGTTGAGCGACGACATCGAGACGTACGCCGCCTCCCCATCCGCAGCGGGCAACAGTCCCGCCTTGATCGCCGTCACGGCGACGCCCGTGCCGAGCGGTTTCGTCAGGATCAACAGGTCGCCCGGCCGCGCGCCGTCGATGCGCCACTCGCGCCCGCGCTCGACCTCGCCGTAGACGACCAGCCCGTACTTCGGCTCCGCGTCCTGCACGCTGTGACCGCCCGCCAGCACCGCGCCGCATTCGACGACCTTGCTCGCCCCGCCCTGCAAAATATCCCGCAGGGTCTCGATCGGCTCGCTGCTCGTCGGGAAACAGACGATATTCAGCGCGACGATCGGCCTGCCGCCCATCGCAAACACGTCGGAGAGCGAGTTCGCCGCCGCGATCTCGCCGTAGCGGAACGGTTCGTCCACCACCGGGGTGATGAAATCCACCGTCAGCACGCCGAGCCGCGCCTCATCGATCTCCCAGAGCGCCGCGTCCTCGCCGCGCCCCCATGATGCCAGAAGCCGTTCGTCGTTCATCGTCGGGAGCGTCTTCAATATCTTGTCCAGCTCCGCCGGACTGATTTTCGCCGCTCAGCCACTCGTGCGCGACATCTCCGTCAACCGCATGCGATCACCTCCTTAAAATCAGGGACAGGGTCGTGGGCTCCGCCCACCCCCGGCAGGGGACGGTGCCCCCTGCACCCCCAATCCTAAAAATTATCTTTTCGCGCATACGCGCGGAAAGATAATTTTTTGAATGGGAGGTCAAGGAGGCTCAGCCTCCTTGCGGGGTGTGGGGTGGAACCCCACGGCCCTGTCCCTGTATTCATGCTTCCGCCGGGCGGATATGTACGACGTCCGCCGCGTGGAAAATTTTTTCGCCCGCTTCGGTGCGGACGACGAGCGCGCCGTCGGAGGACACGCGCGCGGCGATGCCGCGATACGCCCCGTCGTCCGCGACGACACGGACGATTTTTCCCAGCGTCCCGCAGTGCACGGCGTAGGCGTCTGCGAGGGCACGCCTGCCAGACTCCGTCTCCGTCATCCGCACGATGCCGTCCAACTCCGTCAGGGTGAGGCCGAGGAGCTCGGGGAGGTCGTATGTTTTCTCCGACTCGACGCGGAGCGAGGTCGCCCCGGGCCGGTCGGGCGAGTCCGGCTCCGGCAATTCTTCCGCCGTCCGGTTGACGTTGACCCCGATGCCGACGACGGCATAGTCGAGGCGCGCGTCGTTGCCCGCGCTCTCACAGATGATGCCGCAAATTTTTTTCTCTTTTTTTTCGCCCGCCAGGACGTCGTTCGGCCATTTGATGGAGACGCCCGGGACATCCGGTGCGGCGCGCCCCACGGCGCGGGCGACGGCGAGGGCGGCGGCGAGGTTCAACAGCGGCGCGTGGCGACGCTCGATGCCGAGGCGCAGGACGACGGAAAACATGAGGTCGCGCCCGGGCACGCTGTGCCACCCCCGGTCGCGGCGACCGCGGCCCGAGGACTGGAAGTCCGTCACGAACACCGCGCCGTGCGGCGCGCCATTGCGCGCGGCCTCCTTCGCAGGAATCTGCGTGGAGGGCATCTCCGGTGCGGAAAAAATTTCGCACCCCAGCGACACACCGCTCAAAAATTTTTTCGTCCCCTGCCAGTCGATCGGATCGTACCTGTCTGTCACTGCCGCTCGCATCCCTTCATTTACCGATGCCCGCATTATAACAGAGAGCGAGTGTATGCCCGGCGTTCCGCGCGCTTTACCCAACACTCGCTTTCATATATACTTTTCGCGAATGATCCGGGTGTATCGTACGGACCGAAAGGAGACGATGCGTCATGTACAAGATCGTGCTTTTGCGACATGGGGAAAGCGAATGGAATAAAGAAAACCGGTTCACGGGGTGGACGGACGTCCCCCTCTCCGACAAGGGCGTACAGGAGGCCCGCGGCGCGGGCGCGGTGCTCAAAAAAGAAGGATTTTCGTTCGACTTGGCGTTCACCTCGGTGCTGAAGCGGGCGGTCAAGACCCTCTGGCTCGCGCTCGAGGAGATGGACGAGATGTGGATCCCGGTCACGAACTCCTGGCGACTCAACGAGCGCCACTACGGCGCGCTCCAGGGCCTCAACAAGGCGGAGACGGCGGCGAAGTACGGCGACGACCAGGTCAAGATTTGGCGGCGCAGCTACGACGTGCGCCCCCCGTTGCTCGACAAGAACGACGACCGCTACCCGGCGAAGGACCCGCGATACAAAAATCTCCTGCCCGAAGAGGTCCCGGCGGGCGAGTGCCTCGCGGACACCGTCGCGCGCGTCATCCCCTACTGGCGGGGCGTCATCGTCCCCGAGATCCAGGCGGGGCGGAAGATCCTCATCGCGGCGCACGGCAACAGCCTGCGCGCCCTCGTCATGCATCTGGAGAATCTCTCGCAGGAACAGGTCATGGAGCTGAACATCCCGACGGGCATCCCGCTCGTCTACGAGCTGGAGCGCGAGATGCGCCCGAAGGGACACGCCTACCTCGGCGACCCGGAGGAGATCGCCAAGGCCGCCGCCGCGGTGGCGAACCAGGGCAAGGCGAAATAGGCGGAATGGAAGAAAAACACCTCGCACACGCGCGCGAACTGATCGCGCGGTCGTTCGTCATGGACGCGCACTTCGACCTCGCGATGGACATGGACGACCGGCGCGAGCAGGGCGCGCGTCACGTCTACACCGACCGTCACGATGAAAAAATCCGCGCGGGCGGGTGGAAGTGCCTCGTCTCGTCGCTCTTCATCCACTCGTGGCAACTGCCGGAGATGGCGCTGCGCAAGGCGCTCGACCAGATCTCGGCTGTGATGGCCGAGGCCGAGGAACAGGGCAACAAAATCGCGGTCTGCACGACGATGAAAGAGGTCGACGCGGCGAATGCATCGGGCCGCGTCGGCATCCTGCTCTCGTTCGAAGGGCTCGAACCGCTCGGCAACGACCTCTCGCTGCTGCGGATCTTTCACGCGCTCGGCGTGCGGGCGGTCGGCATCGCATGGAGCAGGCGCAACTACGCGGCGGACGGCTGCTTTTTCAGCCCGCGCCGCGAGGGGCGGCGCGGCGGGCTGACCGACTTCGGCGTCGCGGTCGTGGAGGAAGCGGAGCGGCTCGGCATGCTGCTCGACATCTCGCATCTGAACGACGAGGGCGTCGCGGACGTCGCCGCAATCGCCTTAAAACCATTCATCGCCTCGCACTCCAACTGCCGCGCGCTCGTCCCCGTCATGCGCAACCTCACGGACGAACAAATCAAGCTCGTCGCGGACCGGGGCGGCGTCATCGGCATGAACGGCACGAGTGCCTTCGTCTCGGGCGACGCACGGGACGACATCGGCTGCGCGGAGCTCTGCTGCCATATCGATCACATCGTCCGCCTCGTCGGGGACGACCATGTCGGGCTGGGGCTCGACTGCTGCGACCGACTCGCGGACTTCCACAAGTCCCCGCCGAACCTGCCGTCGTACGACACCGTTCGCGACCACGGCATGCTCCCCGACCTCGTCGCGGAGCTGATTGCGCGCGGCTATGCGGACGAATCGATCCAGAAAATTCTGGGCGGCAACTTCCGCCGCGTCTACGAGGAGGTCGTCGGCTGAGGCCGCGCCCACGATGATCCGCTACGTCCTGCTGAAAATTTTTTCGACCATACCGATCCTGATCGGCGTGTCGGCGCTCGTCTTTTTTTTGATGAACGTCGTGCCGGGCGACCCGATCGCCATCATGCAGCGGGACTTCATCGACCCGGACGCGCTCGAACGCGTCCGGCGCGAGATGCATCTGGACGACCCGCCGATGGTTCGCTACGTGCGCTTCCTCAAGGGCATGGCACACGGCGACCTCGGCTATTCCTACAAGATGCGCCGCCCCGTGAGCGGCGTCATCGCGACCGCGTTCCCCAACACGCTGAAACTCGCGACCTGTGCCGCGCTCGTCTCCTGGATCATCGGGATCGCAGCGGGCGTGGCTAGCGCCGTCAAACCGGGCTCGTTCCTCGACAACGCGCTCATGGGATTTTCCCTGACCGGCATCTCCATGCCGACGTTCTGGGCGGCCCTTGTGCTGCAATACATCTTCGGCGTGCTGTTGGGAGCACTGCCCGTCGCGGGCTTCGACTCGTGGAAGCACCTCGTCCTGCCCGTCGCCGTCCTCGGCTGGGGACAGTCGGGGATCGTCGCGCGCCTCACGCGGTCGAGCCTGCTGGACGCCATGCGGCGCGACTACATCCGCACAGCGCGCGCCAAGGGGCTGCGCGAGCGCATCGTCATCAGCGCCCACGCGCTGAAAAACGCGCTGCTGCCGGTCGTGACGATCATGGCGATCCAGATTTCGTCGCTCCTCTCCGGCTCGATCGTCACGGAGAGCGTTTTCGGCATCCCGGGGATCGGACGGCTCGCCATCGGCGCCATTCACAACCGCGACATGCCGCTGTTGCAGGGGACCGTGCTCTTCGGCACGTTCCTCGTCATCGCGGGCAACCTGATCGCGGACATGCTCTACGGGACGCTCGACCCGAGAATTCGCTATGTCAAAGACTGACGATACGCACAGCATCTGGCGGGACCTCGTCCGGGCATACCGCAACAACCGGATGGCGACCGCGGGGCTCGCGATCGTCGCAATTCTGGCGCTCGCCGCGATTTTTGCGCCGCTTATCACGCCGTACGACCCGTACAAGCTCGACATGGCGAACGCGTCCGCCGCACCGTCGCTCGAACACCCCTTCGGGACGGACGAACTGGGGCGCGACCTCTTCACCCGCATCGTCTACGGCGCGCGCATCTCCCTCATGATCGGCATCGTCCCCGCGCTCATCGCGCAGATCGTCGGCGCGGTCGTCGGCATCGTCTCCGGCTATTACGGGGGCATCGTCGACCACATCCTGATGTGCATCGCGGACGTCGTGCTCGCGTTTCCGTCGACGTTGCTCGCGCTCGCCATCATGTACACGCTCTCCGGATCTCTGGTCAACCTCTTCATCGCCCTTTCCGTCGTCGGGTGGGCGAGCACGGCGCGCGTCGTGCGCTCGCTGACGCTCTCGCTCAAGGAGCAGGAGTACGTCGAGGCGGCACGCTCCATCGGCGTGCGCGACACGATCATCATGCTCCGCCACATCCTGCCGAACTGCATCCCCACGCTCATCGTCCTCCTGACGCTCCGCATCCCGGACTACATCCTCCAGGAGGCGGCGCTCTCCTTCCTCGGCATGGGGGCGCAGCCGCCGACGCCGAGCTGGGGATTGATCGCGACGAAGGGGAAGGAGTTCCTCTTCTCCGCGCCGTGGATCGGGATCACGCCGGGCATCTTCATCCTCATCACCGTGCTGGGCTTCAACTTCATGGGCGACGGCGTGCGCGACGCGCTCGACCCGGAGGTCGGGGGGTAGCGGCGTGAGCCTGCTCGAGATCCGGGACCTCATGATCACGTTTCAGACGCAACGGGGCCTGCTGCCCGCCGTCTCCGGCATCGACATCGAGGCGCAGGCAGGCGAAATTGTCGGCGTCGTCGGGGAGAGCGGCTGCGGCAAGACCGTGACCGCGCTCTCCGTCATGGGGCTCCTGCCCGATCGCGCCCGGACAAGCGGCGAAATTTTGCTGGACGGCACGGACCTCCTCGGGCTCACACCCGAAGAGATGCGCCGCACGCGCGGAACGCGCATCTCCATGATTTTCCAGGAGCCGATGGCGGCCCTGAACCCGGTGCTGACCGTCGGGCGTCAGTTGACCGAACCGCTCGTCCGCATCATGGGCATCGGAGAGAGCGAGGCGACGGAACAGGCGGTCCGCATGCTCGAAACCGTGCACGTCTCCGGCGCGCGCGAGCGCCTCTCCGCGTACCCACACCAGCTCTCGGGCGGCCTCTGCCAGCGCGTCATGATCGCGATGGCCCTCATCCGCCAGCCCCGACTGTTGATTGCCGACGAGCCGACGACCGCGCTCGACGTGACGATCCAGGCGCAGATCCTCGACCTCCTGCGCGAGCTGCGCGACCGGACGGGGACCGCGATCCTCCTGATCACGCACGACCTTGGCGTCGTCGCGGAACTCTGCGACCGGGTGTACGTCATGTACGCCGGACACGTCATGGAGCAGGGCAACGTCTATCAGATCTTCGACGACCCGATGCACCCCTACGCGTACGGCCTCATGCGCTCGATGCCGGAGGCGGGGCGCGCCAACACAGGCCGGGAAGAGCTATACAGCATACCGGGGACCGTGCCGGATCTGATGAACATGCCATCCGGCTGTCCCTTCTGCCCCCGCTGCGCCGAATCCGGCCCCCTCTGCCGCGAAATTCTGCCGCAGCTCGTCCGTATCTCGAAGGGGCATGCCGTGCGCTGTTGGAAGTACGTGGGCACCCACCGCGCGCACGACGCGGACCGCACGGAGGAGAGAGAAGGTGCTCGCGTTGCGCGCTGACGACAGGACGTCTCCCGCCGCGCAGACCGGCTCCATCCCCCCGTCGGACGTGTTGGTGCGCGTGCGCAACATCTACAAACACTTCCGGGTGAAGGGAGGGCTGTTCCTGCGCTCGCGCTGGCTGCGCGCCGTCGACGGCGTCAGTCTGAGCGTGCGGCGCGGCGAAACCCTCGGAATCGTCGGAGAGAGCGGGTGCGGCAAGAGCACGCTCGCCCGCCTCATGCTCAACCTGATCGAGCCGACGTCCGGCGACATCGTCTTCCGCAACGCGAACCTCGCCGACCTGGACGAACGCGAGATGCGCGAGATGCGCCGGCGGATGCAGATCGTCTTCCAGAACCCCTATTCGTCGCTCGACCCGCGCATGCGCATCGCTGACATCGTCTCCGAGCCGCTGCGCGCGCACGGAATCGTGACGACCGCACCAGAGGCGGAACGAACGGCGGGAGAACTGCTCTCGATGGTCGGGATCGGAAGCGAGGCGCTGCACCGGTTTCCGCACGAGTTCTCCGGCGGACAGCGGCAGCGCATCGGCATCGCGCGCGCAATCGCCCTTCGCCCCGACCTCGTCGTCTGCGACGAGCCGCTCTCCGCGCTCGACGTCTCGATTCGCTCGCAGGTCATCAACCTGCTCTGCGAACTCAAACGCGAGCTCTCGCTCACGTATCTGTTCATCTCGCACGACCTCTCCGTCGTGCGCTACATCTCCGACCGCATCTGCGTCATGTACCTCGGCAAGATCGTCGAGACGGGAAGAACGGAGGAAATTTTCGAAAATCCCCTTCACCCCTACACGCGCTCGCTCATCGACGCCGCCCCGCTCGCGAACCCGCACATGCGCAACCGCCCCCGCACGATCCTCGAGGGCGAGCTGCCGAGCGCCATCGACCCGCCGTCCGGCTGCCGCTTCCGCACGCGCTGCGCGGCTGCGGCGGACATCTGCGCAGCACAGGAGCCCCCCGCACCGAAGGGCTCCAAACACAGCGCGGCGTGCCACTTTTCAGAGGAGGCGAAATAAATGCGTCTGCCCAAAGCGCTGACCCATGACAGTCGCGTCGCGGTCCTTGCGCCGTCGAGCCCGGCTCCGGCGAAAAAAATCGACGACGCCGTGCAGGCGATCCGGTCGATGGGATTCGAACCGGTTGTCTATCCCTCCTGCACGGGCTCGACACCCGAGCGGGGATACCTTGCGGCGGAGAGCGACGCGGTCAAAATTTCGGACATCCATGCCGCCTTCTCCGACCCATCCGTCGACGGCATTCTCTGCATGCGCGGCGGGAGCGGTGCGGGGCGCCTGATCCGCCACCTCGACGCGACGTTGATCGCGGCGAACCCGAAGGTCTTCGTCGGGTACAGCGACATCACGATCCTGCATGCGTTCATCGCGCGCAACTGCGGGTTCGTCACCTTCCACGGCCCGATGGCGACGACGGACGACATCGGCGACCCGGCGAGCCCCACCCGCGCTTCGCTGCTGCGCGCCCTGACCGACCCGGCGCCGCTGGGAGCTGTGCAAAACCCGGACGGCAGACCGCTCGAATGTCTTTCCCCGGGCAGGGCGACGGGAGCGCTCGTCGGCGGCAACCTCGCCGTGATGTGCACGACGGTCGGAACCGTTGCGGAGATCGATACAAAGGAGAAAATCGTGCTGATCGAGGACGTCGACGAGGAGCCTTACAGCATTGATCGAATGTTGAACCATCTGATCAACGCGGGCAAACTTGTCGACGCGGCGGGGATCGTCCTCGGCAGTTTCACGCGCTGCGATCCGCCGGAGCGCCACCCGGACCGGACGGTGGGCGTCGTCTTTCGCGACGTGCTCGCCCCCCTGGGCATCCCGATCGTGTCCGGTCTCGACGTCGGGCACGACAAAACGAACCTCACGCTTCCCCTGGGGGCCGAGGTGCGCCTGGACGCGGATCTCGGCGAAATCGCCGTCGAAAACCCCGCCCTCTTGCCGTGATCTTTCGCTGCAAGGCGGCGTATCATAAATGAAACATTTTTAGGAGGGGGCTGATCTCATGGATTTTATGCTCTATTTCGACATGGTTCAGACCGTCGCGTTCGCGGCCGTCCTGCTCTTTCTCGGCTCGTATCTCGTTCGGCGGATTTCGTTTCTCAACAAGTACAACATTCCGGCGCCGGTCGTCGGCGGGTTGATCTTCGCCTTCGTCAACTGGGGCCTCCAAAGCGTCGAGATCGGCCTGCGGTTCGACACCACGTTTCAGGATCCGTTCATGATCGCGTTCTTCACGACGATCGGGATGGGGGCAAGCATCAAGATGCTGAAGGAGGGCGGCTCGAAGCTCGTGACGTTCCTTCTGATCGCCTCCGTATTGCTCGTCCTGCAAAACTTCGTGGCGTGGGGACTCTCCATCGTCACGGGGCTCGACCCGCTCATCGGACTCCTCGCGGGCTCAATCACCATGAGCGGCGGGCACGGAACGGGCGCGACCTTCGCCAATTATTTCACCGAACAGTTCCACACGGTCGGCGCGATGGAGGTCGCGATGGCGGCAGCGACGTTCGGCCTCGTCTCCGGCTCGCTGATCGGGGGGCCGGTCGCGCGGCGGCTCATCCTGAAAAAAAATCTCAAGTCGAGCGGCGCAACGGCGGACGACATGAAACCCCTCGAGGAGGATATCGCGACGATCGAGCATGCGCCCATCGGGCGCGACGACGTGCTCGCGGCGATCCTCCAACTGACGGTCTGCATGGGCATCGGGGCCGTCCTCTACGCGTTCTTCGCACGGCGGGGGATCACGGTGCCGACCTATCTCTTCTCGCTCTTCGTCGGCATCGTCGTGCGCAACGTCGCGGACGCGACCGGCATCTACAAGGTCAACATGCGGCTCATCGACACGATCGGTTCCGTCGCGCTCTCGCTCTTCCTCGCCATGGCACTCATGTCGCTCAAACTCTGGCAGCTCGTCGAACTCGCCGTTCCCATGCTCGTGATCCTCTCGGGCGAGGTCGTCCTCATGATCCTCTACGCCACGTTCATCACGTTCACCTTCAACGGACGCGATTACGACGCGGCGGTCCTCGCGGGCGGACACTGCGGCTTCGGACTCGGTGCAACACCGAACGCGATCGCGAACATGCAGGCGATTACGAACAAATACGGCCCGGCGCCGCGCGCCTTTTTCCTCGTTTCCATCGTCGGCGCGTTCTTCATCGACATCGTCAACGCCTTCGTCATCCAGGGGTTCGTGGCGTTCATGTAATGGGCCGCGTGTCAAGGAATTTTTTTCCTTGCTATTTATCCAGCTCGACATTAATATGTCAACATTAGATTCGCAATATCTCATCGCAACCGGGAGGAATGTTCAATGACCAAGTGCAAGGCTCCATTCGTATTCATTCTGCTGTTGTCCCTCTTCGTCCTCGCGTCCGGATTCGCCGGAACGTCCGAGGCGGCCGAGAAGCTCCTCAAGATGGTCTACCCCAACGAGCCCGCGACGATGGACACCCAGCTCAACCACAGCGACTACATGGTGCCGTACAACATCTTCGACCGCCTCGTCGAGAAGATCACCGACCCCGCAACGCGCGAGCCCGCGGTCGTGCCCGGCCTCGCCGAAAGCTGGACGATCTCGGACGACGGCATCGTCTACACGTTCAAACTCCGTAAGGACGCCAAGTTCCACGACGGTTCGCCGGTCAAGGCGAGCGACGTCGTCTACACCTTCGAGCGCATCCTGGACCCCAAGACGAAGTCCATCCAGACCGACGGCTTCGACATGATCAAGGGCGCGCCCGAGAAGCTGGACGGCAAGGCGACCAAGGTCGAGGGGCTCAAGGCCCTGGACGACTACACGGTCGAGATCACGCTGCGCCAGTTCTACGCGCCGTTCCTCGAGGACGTGATCGCGACGCCGGTCGCCTCCATCTACAGCGAGAAGTTCACGACCGAGAAGGGCGACAAGTTCGGGCTCTCCCCCGAGGACACGATGGGGTCCGGCCCGTTCATCCTCTCCGACTGGGTGATCGACAGCTATCACGAGATGACCGCAAATAAGGATTACTGGCGCGGCAAACCAGACGTCGACCGCGTGCGCATCAACGTCGTCGGCGACGCCGAGACGGCGCGCATGATGTTCGAGGCAGGCGACATCGACATCTTCGACTGCGACGTTGCCCGCTCGCAAATCCCCTACTTCGAAAAATCCGCGAAGTGGAAGGACCGCATTGTGAAATCGCAGCGTATCGGCCTGTTCTATCAGACCATGAACACCGAGATGAAGCCCTTCGACGACGTTCGCGTCCGCAAGGCCTTCATGCATGCGGTGCCGCGCAAGGAATTGCTCGACAACGTCTTCTTCGGCAAGGGCGTCCTGCCGGACAACATCCTGCCGAAGGGAACGGAGCCGTACAACCCGAACCCGAAACACAAAATCGTCTACGATCCCAAGCTGTCGAAAAAAATGCTCGAAGACGCGGGCTACAAGACTCCTGTGCAGATCGAGATCTGCTACTCCAACCGCGGATCATCCGGACGCAACTGGGCGAAGATGGCCGAGATCATGCAGGCCATGCTGCCCGAGGCGGGCTTCGAGGTGAAGATCGCCCAGATGGACGAAGCAGTATTCACCGACACGCGCAACAACGGCAAAGCCATGAGCTATACCAACTCCTGGTCGACGTCGGACGCGGACCCGTACTTCTTCAAGTTCTTCCACTCCGACCGCTGGAGCACGTACCGCTCGATCAACACGAAGGACCCGAAGATCGACAAGATGATCGAGGACGCGCGCACAGAGGTCGACCCGCAGAAACGCGTGCAGATGTACCGCGACATGGACGACTACCTGACGCACGAACTCGCCGCCATGCTCCCGCTCTTCAACATGGAGCACCTCTTCGTGATCTCCGAAAAGGTCGAGGACTTCGTCCCCAACTGGAAAGGCTGGGGCGACTGCATGCTGTACTGGACAAAGATGAAATAGATCCGGCAATACGATCAAACGCTAGATCTCAAGAAATAAGGAGGCCCCCACCAGTTGGGGGACCTCCTTTTTCTTGACGAATATCATCGACATCGATAAACTTAGTTCTAGACTTAGTTCGAAAGGAGACGTCAATGTTGCAGGTAAACATTCACGAAGCCAAGACAAATCTTTCCCGACTGATCGAAGGTGCGGTTCGCGGCGAGGCGTTTGTCATCGCCAAATCCGGCAAGCCGATGGTGACGGTCCGCGCGTACGAGCAACCGCACAACCCAAGCGATCGAGTCGGCTTTCTGAAGGGGGCGATCTCGGTGCCGGACGATTTCGACACCATGGGCGCGGAAGAAATCCGGAACATGTTTGAGGACGGCCGGTGAAGCTGCTTCTGGACACGCATATGCTACTGTGGGCGGCAGCCGGAACACTGTCGGAAGAGGCGGAAAAACTCGTTGTGGATGCCCGCAACGAATTGTATTTCAGCCCGGCAAGCATCTGGGAAATCGCCATCAAATGCAGCCTCGGCAGAGACGACTTCAAGGTCGATCCCGCCCTCCTTCGTCGCGGCCTTTTGGACAACCACTACAAAGAACTTCCCATCACCGGCATGCACGTCCTCATCATCTGCGATCTGCCGGAGATACACCGAGACCCGTTCGACCGCATTCTCCTGGCGCAGGCGAAGTCAGAGGGCATTGCCCTTCTGACGTCCGACCGGATCATGCGGGAGTATAAAGGGCCCGTTCTCTTTATTCCGAAAAAATAAACAGGACGAGAGGGCGGCATGCTCGAAAAAAAATCGAGACCGGTTGCAGGCCGGTCTCGATTTTTATTTTATGCCTTTGTTATATCTTCCCTACTGCTCGTCCACGATCTCGATGTATTCGTCGCCGAGCGGGAGGGAGAGTTCCTGTCCGATGTTCAGTTTGTTCGGGTCGCGGAGGTCGTTTGCCTTGGCGAGCAGCGTCCAGGCCGTGCCGTCGCCATACACGCGACGCGCGATCATCCAGAGGCTGTCGCCCTTGTTGACGCGATAGGTGCGGTCGACCTGCAAGCCTCGCATGTCGATGTCCGTGATGCCGGGGACCTCCCAGAGCGCCTGCTCAACAAGATAGCGCGTGTAGAGGTTGGGGATTCTGCCGGAGGCCTTGAGTGTGTTGCCGGTGCGCTCGACGACGACCTCGATGCGGCCGAACTCCCTGCCGTTCGCAACCTTCTTGCGCGTGAAGCCGAGATTGTACGTGCCGTCATGCTCGCCCGTTTCATCCGGCGGCACGGTCACCGGCACGATTTCGTCGGTTCCCATCTCGACCGAGGATTCGATCGGCACGTAGACCATGTCCTTCGTGACGGAGTCGTAGGCGTAATGGAAGCGGCCGGTGAGGTTCTGCACCGCGATCGGCCCCTCGGCCCACTTGCGGACCGCGTCGACGCCCAACACGCCGCCGTAGCCGACGAGGCAGAGCAGGACGAGCAGCAGCGCGCCACGGAACAGGACGCCAAACTTGTGACGCGCAACCGCCGCCGTCGGCGATTTCGCGATGGCGTTCATCGCGTTCGCGGTGCGGCGCAACGCGGGGTTGCCGGGCTGGAGGTCCGCCGCCCGGTTCCAGAGGTCCTTGGCCTTCTCGTACTTGCTCTGTTGGAAGTAGATGCGCGCCAACAGGTCCATGGCCTGCGGGTTCTGCGCGCCCTCCTTGTAGATCAGGCGGAAGAGCAGCGGTTCGGCCTTGTAGATGTCGACGTTCCACGCGATGTACTGGGCGCGCCAGACGATGACGCTTTCCACGAGGGCAGCGACGGCCTGGATTTTCTCCATGCCGTCCAGGATTTCCTCGGTGTGGACGCCCATCCCGGTCTCGGGGGCTTCCTGCTGCTTCACCTTGGACGGAACCTTATGGTGCCGGACGTGCTCAACCATCGTTATCCGCCTCCCCTACCGCCGCAGATTTTTTTGTGCTTCTGCGTTTTTTGGGCTTCGGCGACAACT
>JAJDHV010000113.1 GCA_030266365.1 Synergistaceae bacterium OttesenSCG-928-I11
ATAGAGCGGAAACGTTTGTATGTTTCAGTAAAATTAACGCCTGAAAAATTTCATAGTCCTCTTTATCAACATAAATGCCCCTCAACGGTACTTTATCTCCCATATCCTTTTTCATTCTTGCCATTCTGCATTACCTCCTATATTTTGAATTATTTTGGACTGAATAAAATTATATCATAGATAATGATATTTTGAATAGATGTATTTATATAAGAATAAGCATTTCATGAAGTTGAAGATAAATAAAGAAACCACCTCGTTGCATTATGCTGAGATGGCTTCAAACAGAAATATCATCATATTTATCTAAACTACTGATAAATATCATCAACAAGTTTTAAATGTTTACCAACAAATGTTAATTCTCCACAGATACTACAATGTCTATCATCATATTCTAGTTCAGAGTTTTTACATGTATTATTTAAACAATGATTTTCTATTAATTCTTCACCACAAACTCTACAAAATTTAGCGTTTAACTTATGTGTATCTGCATTACATCTTGTGCATATAATTTTCTTCTCCATATTCTTTTACAACTACCTTTTTATGTTTATTTGATATTATCTATTATTTTGCTCTTCTTGGTTTTAAGTTGAAAATTTATGAATTATTTACTTCATGCGAATAAAATAAAACCCACTCCTCAAATTTATATGAGAAGTGGGGTAATAGGGTTTATTGGATTTTTTGCAGGGAATTGTTTTAATGAATTTCATTCCACATTTGTTTTAAAATTAGTTCTTTGCTATTTTCTGTGTAATAGAAATCACAAAGCCAATTATATGCATTCCAATTATGGTCATCGTCAATAATGCTTTCATCTGCACCATTACCTAATAGTATTTTTACAATTTTAATGCTTCAATAGATTGGTTAGCATTCATATTATTTAGTCCGCCATTCATTCAAATCATCGCCTTCACTTGGATGTTTAAAATAAATCAAATCATTATTTGGGTTATATTTATATATATAAACTTTTTTTAATTCATTATAAATATATTCCCAAGTTCCTTCAAAATTCACATTATGCTTGGATAAATATAAGTAAAATTTATCTTTCCAATATCCAATATGAATGCATGAACCACCATTATTAAAATAGAGAAGAGCATTTTGTATATATTCATCTTCAATAAGATTCCCATTTTCATCTTCAACAGGACTTCCTTTTTCATCAAGTTTATCACCATATTCATAAAAATTAAATCCTGTAATATGACGAATAAGATTGATATGATCAATACTTTTTAACAGTTTAATAAAACGGAGAGATCTTTTTTTTGTGACGCCAGAAAAGAATGAATTCCTTTTTGAAGATTTCCAGTTGTTAAGACATTCAAGAAATTTTGACACCATACAGACGCCTCCTTTTTGTTAAATCAAATTATTTTTTTGGTTACCGCTTTATAGTTCATATTTTATTTGTCATCTTGATTTTTCTATATTCATATTTATCTTTTTTCATTTTGCGATTTTTCCGCATGAACATTTCACGAAACTTGTCTTTATTGTTCTTTTTTTCAATCATATCAAGGTAGCAATTTTCTTTGACATCTAATAAATAATCCCAGATATAATTTTCAACTTTATTCCAATCTGTATCTTCATATATACCGCCTTCATTAATACAGTCATAACCATGGATAAAGGTCCATGTATTTTCATGTTCAGAATAAATAATACTCATAACGTCAAACCTAGTCTTTAAACAAACTTGATGCCTACATTTGCCCACGGACATATTATAGACAGGGCTAATCCAAGATAATATTGTGCTGATATTACTTCTGTTGAAAATAGGAAAACCTTTAATTTCTTCAAGCTTATCAAGCATAAAATTAGCATTTTTAATATAACGGAAAGTATTTGTGTGATACCATGTTCTAGTGTTGTAATCTAATTTAAAAAAAGGATTGTTGACTTTGTTTTTCCAAATTCTAATGAATTTATGCATAGTTAGCCAACTTGCAAAATTAAATATTTTGCAGCCTTCACTCATATGTGTAAAATTCATTAGTATCTCCTCATGGTAGCCGCATATCATTCAAACCCAATACCCGTCTAATGCCTTTTTCTTTGATTCTGGGAGGCTTAATAATATTTTTTAGAATTGCAGCAACCTCGTCAGTCACAGGAAGCTGGTGAATGCCTTTGACCATGTAGATGTTGTTGAATTCGTATTGTGGTATTAGAGCTTTGGTAATGTTTTCATGGTCTATCACTTCGTCTGCATCTGCATGAATAAAGTCATAAATAACCATCAATACTTAGGGCTTGTCCGAAAACAACTACCGCATCAGATTTACTTAAGACTTAGTATTGCTGAACTGAGACCGCGTTTACGCTGTAGTTATTTACGGACAAATCCTTAGTTTATAGAAAATTCAACAAGAGGAAATTTGATAAATCCGAATCAATTTTAGTTAGTCGCTTCTCTGAGGATATTCGCTTCAAGAGACGGCTATTATCTTGTCAGAATATACACTTTATGAGAAAATTAATTTTATAAAATTTCTATTCAAAATTAGCGCAGAATCAAAAGCATTTAAAAATATGATGTTTCTAAGGAGGCTATTCAATGCGTAAATTTACGTGTTCCTTAATTATCGTGCTTGTACTGCTTATCCCATCTTGTCTTCAAGCAGCTTCTGGTACTGACCCCAATGGAGTTTTAGGATTGAAATGGGGTGATAGCCCACAAGTTGTCAAAAGCAAATTGGAATCTCAAAACATAAAGTTTATGCAGAAAAGCCCGTCTGAAAAACAAAATTCTTATGCGTCTGGTGAATTATATGTTTATGAAGGACATGTTCTTGGAGTAAAAAGCCAAAATACCATCAAAGTAAAATTCTTAAAAAACGCATTGTATGAAGTTAACTTCTACTTCAATAGCTCTAATGAGTTTCCCCAAAAAAAACTTAAAGAAGCACTTTTTGATATTCAGAATGCCATCTATGGAAAATATGGAGAGCCAATTGAAATATGGAATTTACATTTGGGTGATTCAAAAGACTTGGAAAAACGGGACACACTGCACAGGCAATACTTGCTTAGTGAGGAAGACTACTTAAGTGAGAGAAATACAACCCAATCTGATCCTAAACTTTTTAATGAACTTTCTAAATATTTTAATGGGGTCTATGAGAAAAGAAAAAGATGGCTTATTGGAAATACGGGCATTATGTTTGGTAATGACACTCAAGTTGGCGGCCAAGAGATCTCTGAAATCCTATTGATTAGCGGCTTACAGCTGCGATACTATTCCAATAAGGGCTTGGAAGAAAGAAAAAAAGCCTTATTATCATTTCAAGAACAACAGCGGATGCAAAACGACCAAAAAA
>JAJDHV010000110.1 GCA_030266365.1 Synergistaceae bacterium OttesenSCG-928-I11
ACCAACCAGAATAAAAGCAGAACCTCACCGATCCGCACTGTGACCAGACTTACCCTTGACTCTCCTTTGAGGCCTCGTATAATGAAAAACACCTTTTGTGCGCATTATTTGGCATTACAGAGGAGGATGTGTTCGATGGAGGTGGATTTGCGGTGTAAAGTTGTGGTGTAAAGTCACGGTGTAAAAATCAGATGAAAGAATGGTGATATCTTGAAGATAAACAAAAGTTCCACGAAACTGAATGATCGGATTTTGAAGATCGTTTTCCGAATGACCTCCAGTACGTCCTTCTGGGGAATAGTTATTTGCCTGTGTTCTTTCTTAATTGCACTGGGTTGCGTTGCATATTTTGGAAAGACGGGCGCGGAGTGGGCCCGTTGGATTGGGCTTGTGTCTTTTGCTCTGGCATTCGCAAGTGTTCTTGTTGGGTTTACCGGAGAGACGGCGAACCAAATCGTTCGCCATGTTGCGCACAAAAATGGCAGAGAGCCTGCGTTTTTCAGGCAATATGAGCGCCCATCGCTTTGCAGGCAAATCATCAAACGATTTTCTGTTAAAGGGAAAGCAAAACCCGTAAGAATGATCCGCTTACGTTCGAATGTTCGTTCATACAACAGAGCATCGCGACCCGCATTTGCCGGCGTATCGGATTCATCGAAGGGCGATTCTGGTAACTCCGCTTCAGGAGACCCACCTGAGCCACCTCAAAACACAACACCCCGAGTACTCCAACCCCATAGTCTAAGAAAGTCACATTTTATATCGTTGCTGTCGAGCGCAACCAAGCGCTTGGATTGCTGGCGTTTGCCTTCTCAAAAGATGCGGAGGTGCATCTAAACATGCGCCCAGTCATAAAAATGGAAGCCCGATCTAAGTCCAATTTCTGGTTCGCCTGCGTGGACATAGATGTCCTGCGCGACCCGTCTCTCTCCCCTTTCGATAAGGCCGTGTATGGGGTCATCTGTTCGCATGCAAATGTGAAAACCCGCGTAAGCACATTGTCCGTCTCTACCATCGCCAAGGAGGCAAGTTGTGGCGAGCGCACGACACAAAACTGCATCAAAAAGCTCATCGAACGCGGCATTCTGGAGCGAGAACCGAGGTTTGTCAACGGCAGACAAGTTTCAAATCTGTATCGTGTCGTCGGTCGCGACGCGACTTGTTACAAAGAAACAGGAGGCATTCAGGAGGACGCAAATCGCACGGAGGGTGCCTGCGATTGCACCCCCGGGGGTGTTGCAGACGACACCCCCGGGGGTGCGGCAACTGCGCACAGACAAGAACCAGTAGTTAACGAGAACCAAGAGAATAACCCCATCCCCCCTACCCCTAAAATGGGGGTGAAGGGGTGGGAGAAGGATAACAAACCCCAAGAAGGCAAAAACCACTATGACACAGCAAAGGCGACAACTACGCAACCCGCCCGCATCGAAGCCATTGCAGAGGCGTATCACCGCATCCTGCCGGAGTTGCAACCCTTGGACGATATAAAACCCATGCTGGTGCGAAAAATTGAGGCTCACATCCGCGAAGACCCGACAAGGCAAGAGCTTTCGTGGTGGGAAGCGTTCTTCCGTCGAGTCCGAGACTTCCCCTGCCCGATGGGCCTGACTTCATCGGGTTGGCGGGCGGATTTCGCGTGGCTTGTCAGCAAGAAGGGTATGCAGAAAACCCTCAATGGCGCATTCCTGCGAGCATCCGCCATTGATGCGAAATTTGCAACAAAAGGCGGCAGCGAAAATGGTTGGGAGATTCAAAAACGTTACACAAGGGAGGGGGGCGTAGTCGATGCAAGAGCGTTATTACTGCATGGATGATAGAGCGAGCAGTGGATTCAGAAAAATTGAGAATCTTCTGGCAGATTCATCGAAACGCATCGCTCTTACGCTTGCAGAGCGTGAGAAAAAGATCGCGGAGATCAAAACGTGCCCCGGTCCCTGTGTAAACGGCAAGGTCTCTGTCGGTGTGCGATCATCCGCCAAGCACTGCGAACAAGAGGTCCCATGCCCCGTTATCTCCATGAACTGCGCCTACGGGATTGCGATGCGTAAACATCGCGACCGCACTCTCACGGAATTGATGGTCGCTAAGATCGGTGCTCCTCGCCGCCATGTCGTTCGTTTAAGCCGATTCACCGAAACAATTGCAACCAGAGAGGCTGCTCGCTGGAGTATGAGCGGTTTTCTGGTTCTGTCGGGAAAGACGGGTTGCGGCAAGTCGTTTGCCGCAGCATGGTTCGTCAACAGGTATCTCAAAAAGCAAATCGAAACGACTTCCCACTGCGAAAGTTGGGAACTGCAAAAGTTACAGACTGTTCTCGAAAATACTGCATCCAGCGTGATGTGGTCCAGCGCTCAGAGCATCGTGGAGGACAAAAACATCGCCACCTGTGCAAAGCAATTCCAATTGCTGGTACTTGACGATTTAGGGAAGGAATGCGGCCTCGAAAGTACACAGGCAGCTCTGCGTGATGTCATATGCAAACGATACGACAATGAACTTCCCACACTTATCACGACGGAACTCACCATTCCAGATATTGCAGCACAATATGGTCGCGCAATCGCCGAGAGGATTGTCGGAGAAGAGGAAGATGGCGGGAAGTTCGTAACATGCGGGGATGTCTCCCTGCGATTAATAACCAGGTCAAAAGAAGGAGCTTAATACATGTCACAGAGAAGGAAAACAAACATCAAACAGGGTGCGCTTGCAGATGTGATGTTGCATTTGGCGGAGCTGCCGAAGCGGGAGAAAGACCCCACGGCACAGCTCGGCCTCTCCGAGATATTCCGCACGAAGGAGTACATGGCGGAGATTCGCGGTGCGCTCAAAAAGGGCTACTCATTCGAGCAGCTTGCTGAAATCTTCACCGAGCGCTGCGGCGTCGAGGTCACGCCAAGGCAGATGCGGTATCACTATACGCGCGAGAGAAACCTGCGGACGAAGGGCAAGAAAACCGGTACAGCATCGTCGGTGACTCCCGCATCATCCACAGCGGAGAGCACGCAAACGGAAACCTCGAACAATACACCGGTTAGCATGGAAAGTCGCCATGATGTTCCATAAAACGACACCAATCCGCGTCCAAAGGTCGTGAAAAGCGTACAGCCCAAAATCGAGGGGCTTGTATCTGACAGGCCGGAAGTTGTTGCACACAAACCCCTTCGGGTTTGACGCAACAACTTCCCCCGGCATCACTCGGCGCTGACGCTTCTCATTGAATGCCCGGCCTGTAAGGGCAAAGGCGAAGAACACAAAAGGAGATTTTGAGATTCATGGCAAGACCGAAACATCCGCCGGAGTCGCGGCGGCAACACCACATCGGTGTGCGCTTCGCCGCTTCCGAGTACAAAAAAATCAGAGCCGAGTCGGAGAAGATCGGTGTCACCGTGTCGGCGTACATCAGGGCGAAGGCACTGCATGGATTTCTGCGCATACCCAAGTACGCGAAGATCGAC
>JAJDHV010000111.1 GCA_030266365.1 Synergistaceae bacterium OttesenSCG-928-I11
GGGAGTCGAACACCAAGCACACCGCATGGGGCAACCCTTAAAAAACACGACACTGCGTAATCCTTCGCCGTCATGGATCGACGATTTCTCTATTCGAAGGATTTGCCCCTTCGCCACTTCATTTATCGTTTTTCTCTCTTGCGAGGCGATGTTCATGGTTTTGTTCGACTCCCTTCGATCCATCTATCCTACGGATATTCCTTGTTGAACTGTGCGCCCGATTATCTCGTCTTGAACGTCTTTGCCTAGTTCGGTGAAATATGCGGTATATCCCGCGACTCGAACGAGAAGTCCCTTGTATTCTTCTGGGCGTTTCTGTGCTTCGATCAACTTCTTCTGGTCGATAACGTTGAACTGGACATGATATACACCAAGCGAGCACATCCTCGCACGTTCATAATCGTCGTTGAAGTGGAAACTCCCACTGCCCAATCGTCCGAATGACGTGTTCACCGCCAGAAAGTCATGTGGGACTGGAAGCGGTTTCAGGGATGCGAGCTCGAATAACGGCATAACAAGCACGAAACCGAGGAGCGCGTAGGCGACCTTGCTCTGCTAACGAACGACTCGAAGCGGAATTCCACGACACGTTAAACCGCAACCTCAATCGGTTGACGGCAGAGGTCGGAGAAAAAATGTCGATGGAGATCGTCGACCGCGCTAACAGCATCCTGACGGAAACCGGCGAATTCCATGCGCAGAGGGGTTGGATCGTAAATATCTGTATCACCGGCGTCATCGCAGCACTTGCATATTGGATGGGAGCGGCGAACATGCTCCGCTTCGATCAGCGTCATGGGGCGTTCTCGTTCATTTTGACGATGCCCGCAGGATGGTGGATGCTCTTCTCATGTCTGGCCTTCGCGGGATTTTGGACATATGAGCATTGGGAGCAGGTTTTGTGTGCGTCCATGCTGAATAAAGTATTGCTGGCACTCGCTTTCTTGTCTCTGATTGCAGCGTTAGTGTTGCTATGACGGCATATGATATGGGCGAGGCGAAAACAGCGTTTTTTGCCTCGCCATTTCATTTTTTTGTTTCCAAACATACTGATATTGACTACAATGTCAGCGACTATATGGAATGAGGTGCAAAAATTGTGAGCGAGCTAATGGTGAAAGAATATAAAAAATTTGAAGATATAAAACATATTGCGGAAGATGGCCGCGAATATTGGCTGGGAAGAGAACTGGGGCCGATTCTGGAATACGCGAAGTGGGAAAATTTTTCGAAGGTCATAGATAAAGCTCGTATTGCTTGTAACAACAGCGGATTCAGCGTTGAAGACCATTTTCCTGAGGTCAGGAAAATGGTGACTACTGGCGTTTCGACAAAAAAGGTCAAAGACTACCAGCTTTCAAGATACGCATGTTACCTTATCGTCCAGAACGGCGATCCGCGCAAGGAGATCATCGCGCTCGGACAGACGTATTTTGCCATTCAGACCTATCGTCAGGAGGTCGCGGACACGTTCAACACCCTCGACGAGGACGCCAAACGGCTTGTCGTGCGCGGCTCTGTGAAACAGTGGAATCAACTGCTCGCGGAGGCGGCACGTAACGCGGGCATCATTACGAACGAGGAATTCGCACTCTTCCAAAACAGCGGATATATGGGGCTATACGGCGGTCTCGGCGTCACGGACATTCACAAGCGAAAAGCCCTTGGAGTGCGCGATAAGATTCTGGATTTCATGGGCGCGACCGAGCTTGCCGCGAACCTTTTCCGGATTACACAGACAGAAGAGATTCTGCGCCGCGACGAGGTCGATACCCCCACCGAGGCCTCGGATGTCCATTTCAATGTCGGTCGTGCGGTAAGAGGAGCTATCGCGGAAGCCGGAGGGACAATGCCTGAGGATATGCCAACCCCTAAGAGAAGTATCAGTCAAATCGAGAGAGAGCAGCTTGCCAAACTCAAAGAGATGGCAAAAAAGGGTGAGCTAATGCTAGACGAGTAATGTCGTGGTGAACGATGTTTTGAGTTATGTGATAGCAGCAAAAACATGAGGCGAAAAATAATCTCTTTTTTCGCCTCATCATAATTTGTCAGCCGGTACCCGGCAAATTGGCAAATGCGAATTCATGCGAACGTCCTTTCATGTAGCTGTTCTGTGGTGTTCAATTCAATGTGAAGATTTCCATATTCACCACTTTTTCCGGAACGTGCTTACCTTTTTTGTTGCGATGGATGTACTCAGTCAAAACAGTCGGAGAGTGGCGAATCCCGTAGTTCTCCTCTAAAAGACGCGCCTGTTCCTTTCTTGAAGTAATGCCATTCCTCTCCAACTCGCCAATCAGTTCGAATATCGTCGTCGGTTCAATCTGCTCTCCGTAGCCTCGGCAAGCAGCCTTTTCTCGGAAGGCGCACTCGAAACAAACAAAACGAATGCCAGCTTCTCTGGGCGTCGAGGCCTGAACAGGCTCTTTCAACCCTAATTTACAGCGATAAAGAATCGATTCCGTCCCCAACCAAGTTTTCAGTGTTCCGACCTTGATTTTCAGTATGGTGCAAATCGTTTTGAAATCGAGTTCCTCGTGTTTGGCGGTTTCCTTTGCCAAAACGACAATCTGTCCGGTTAACGTCGGGTTGCCCTTGATGTGTAGCGACATGATGTCGCGCAGTTTCGCGTGCAGCTTCAGCATAGCGAGCAAAGATGAAATGAGCTTGCCCTTTTTAAGGTTATCATCCTCGACTCGCATTCTCTCCTCTTGTTCGCGATTCAGTTTATTTTGCATCTCAGCTAATGCAGACGCTGCACAGGTGGCGACCGTCGCCATGACCGAGCTGTTCAACACCATCGAGCAGTCCATGGATGGTTGGCTCGACAAGGCGGGAACGATTGCCCTGCACATTCTGGCGATGACGGCGGTCATCGGGTTCGGCATCGGTATCAAGGACTTGGTTCTGGCAGGAAATCTCTCGCTCGACGGCACGGTCGCGCTCTTTGTGCGCTTTGCGTTCATCGTTGCCGACTCCAATTTCAAACAGCTCGAACTGTTCGATGAGGGTTCATACGAGGCAAGAGCGAAGTTCGAGCGGCTTGCTCGCGCCACCGATAAAATAAACGCGCATCTGGGAAGGCGAGCCGTTTTCCCGGCTGTTTTGGCTCGGAAGGATGGCTGCAAGTGGAAACCGGCGAAGAATATGGCCTCTGCTGGGGAAATCACAATATGATTGCCGCAACAGCGGTAAGCAACGAGAAGAGGCGGGATTAACAGTTGCCTTGGCAATGCGTGAAAAATGTGCAACTGAGGGTTTTATATTACACCCAGGTATTGGCTGTTCATTGTGAGGAATGTGATATACAGCCCGCCCAAGTCAGCGATAAACTCCTCTGATATTTTGTACGGTTTCTCGCTTTGAACTTGATCATAGAGATAACGCAAGCACTTTTGCAACATCCCTATCGCTCGCGCTCCGCTCTGGCTGTCATCGGGGACGATAAAG
>JAJDHV010000112.1 GCA_030266365.1 Synergistaceae bacterium OttesenSCG-928-I11
CTCGCCTCCCGCGAAATTCGCACGATATTGTGGGGCAGCCGCAAATACGTCCGGCAAAAGCCGGAGGTGTTTTTGAAAGCGTTGTGGCTGCTGGTCGCGCCGGGGGCGTATTATGCCTTGCGGTCATGAACGAGAATACGCACGCGAGCTCCGTTCCGAGGAGGAGAACATGAATCTCGTTTCAATCATCGTCCCAATTTATAAAGTAGAGGCTTATCTTCGCGAATGCGTCGACAGTATCTTGGCTCAAACCTACCGCGATATCGAAGTGATTCTGGTGGACGACGGTTCGCCCGACGCTTGCCCTGCGATCTGCGACGAATATGCGGCAAGGGATTCGCGTGTGAGGGCGATACACAAGGAAAACGGTGGCGTATCTTCCGCGCGAAACGCGGGGTTGGACGTTGCAAGGGGAGATTTAATCGGCTTTGTCGACTCGGACGATTGGATCGCGGAAGACATGATTGACATTTTGGTTCGAGACATGTTCTCGTCCGAAGCTGACATCTCGATATGCGGTATGCTCGATGTGTTTCTCGACGGAACGATATCGCAAGGAAGGTCTCCCCAAAAGAGTCTTTATGTTACCGATGAAGCGATAAGATTGATTTTGAAAGACGAATTGACCAGTTATGTGTGGAATAAATTATATCGGAAACATGTTTTTTCTGACATTCGCTTTGTAGACGGTCAATTGTTTGAAGATGTACTTATTATGCATAAATTATTCGAAAAGGCTCGAAAAATCTCCGTTGTTCACGAGGATAAATATTACTATCGACATAGAGAGCACTCCATCACAGCGAGCACGTTCCTCAACGTGGATCTTGCAATTCAGGATTACGATGCCTGGCGACAACGTTTTTTGTATGCAGAGAAAATTTATCCGGATTTATTGCCGTTTTTGACTGAGGCACTCTGGTTCCGTATAAAACGAATATACAGAACCGCCGCAAGGCTAAGGGCAAGGGGCGAGGCGGTCGACCTTGCGAGAGCGCGCTCGAATTTCGAAGACTTTCAAAATCTCGCCCTCTATAGTAATGGCAACTTCTGTTGGGAAAATTTCAGGCAAATTGGCTGGAACAAATATATTCTTTTCCGTATGTTGCCTGGGTTGTATTTTTCTTTGGCGAAGTGGCATTACGTTCTTTTTAGAAAATGAATAAGACATTTTATCGTATAGATTATGATATCTTGATGTCGAAGTCATATTTGGGAGGCGAATGCAATGGCAACAGTCTCTATCGTGCTGCCCACCTATAATGGCGAACGATATATCCGAACCGCCATTGAAAGCATTATCAATCAATCTTTTGAAGATTGGGAGTTGATCATTGTCAATGATGGATCGACCGATTGCACGGAAGCCATAATAAATGAATATAAATCGCAAGATGATCGCATCGTTATCATAACAAATGAAGTCAACAAGAATCTACCGGCATCTTTGAATGCCGGGTTTTCTGTTTCAAGAGGAAAATATTTGACATGGACCTCTGATGATAACTATTACAAAAAAGAAGCGCTTGCTTTTATGGTGAATTTTTTGGATGGTAATTCGGATGTTGATTTGGTGTGTTGTTCGCATGATATTTTAAGCGACGACCACATGTTGATAGAGAATGAAAATGATTTCTCAAAAAACAGGCAATCGCATTTGATCTTTCATTGCAATATAGGGGCGTGTTTTTTATATACCAAGTCAATCGCAAAAAAAGTGGGCGATTACGATGTCTCCATGTTCTGTGCGGAGGATTACGATTATTGGCTTCGGATTGCCCTTGAAGGTAAAATAGTTTATGTCGATCGAAACTTATACACATATTGCTTAAATCCATCCTCTCTATCCGCGACAAAAAGAGAAGTGATCAAGAAAAAGACAACAGAACTTCAATTGAAATACCTCGATTTATGGTTGAAAAAATTCAATTTGTCGAGCGAAGAGAGGGCGGAATTGTTTTATAAGCTGTTAAAAAAGACGCGAAAGTTGTCTTATGTGTTACAAGGGCACGCCGCAGATCGTTCGTATTTTTGGGGGCGTATTTTAAGAATTCGCCCATCTATTTTAGAGTAATACCCTTGAGGAGTTGCAGCTCAAAGTATTGAATCGGCGATTTCTTAAAATAAAAAGGGAGACCTGTATGCCTCAATATTGTTACACGACCTCATATAGCGATTCACCCACGGAGTATTGCAGGGATATCAACTGGAAATGTTACGTCGATGATGAAAATGGAACGCTGTGTCGTGGGAATGTTGTTTTTTTCGCGGATCCGAACAGAGCAAATTCGACGGATTGGATGTTTGTCGTCGATATTCCCCCGCGCGGTTGCCAAACGCTTGTCCCCCGCGAAAGGCGCGTCCTTTTTCTAAGCGAACCTCCAATAATAAGAGAATACGATGTGGAATATCTTGAGCAATTTGCGACCGTGATTTCTCCATATGTCATCCCCGGTTTTTCCGGGCGTCTTATGGTGGAAAACCCTAGACTGGGTTGGCTTGCTGGAAGAGGGATTGGGAACAAAATATACAGGCCCATTTTTAGCAATTTATCGGATGTAAGGAATTATCCCAGACCGGATAAAAAGAAAAAGATTTCAATCATCTCTTCATTGAAAAAATCCTGTGTGGAATACCAAAAACGCATATTATTCCTCGAGGCTCTGATCGATCGTTTTGGCAATCGGATCGATTACTATGGGAGGGATTTTGCCCCAATTGATGAAAAACTCGATGCGATTGCGCCATATCGATATCATATTTGTATCGAAAATTCTATTGTTGAGAACTATTGGACGGAAAAATTGGCAGACGCCTGGATTGGTTGGAGTCTCCCTATTTATTGCGGTGCCCCGAATATTCGAGAAAAATTACCGGATTCAAAGGGGATTGAAGTTATCGATATCGACAACATTCCTGAATCATTAAGAAAAATCGAAAAAATCCTTTGCGATGATGATTACGATACGCGCATTGATGCAATAGCTTCTTGTCGGGAATGGGTCATTCAAGAGGTAAATCCTTTCGGAAAAGTTGCGGAAATTATTGAAAACGCCCCTTCATCCATTCTACAGTTACCCAGGCTGGCGAGCCCGTATCGCTTTGAATACCCGCGAAAACGGAAAAAGACATTGATAGAGCGTATGTCGAGGATGATAATTTCACATCGCGGCAAGCGAATTGCGACAAGAGTTTGCGGGAAGTATCGTGCTTTAAGGCAATAACCTTTTCAAGGGGCGTTTGCTATTTGAATATCGCGAGGAAGGGTTTTGTAAAAAACACGCGATAAAATTCCAGATCGCCGCGGCGGTTTTGTTCGAAAATGCGACAAATGAGGACGAATCATAGAAAGGGCTGGTGTTCGTTGGCTCGTCGATTGAAGAACTTC
>JAJDHV010000114.1 GCA_030266365.1 Synergistaceae bacterium OttesenSCG-928-I11
CATCTGGGAGCTCGCGGACCCGGTTGTCTCGCCCGGCTACACGGCGGGCCTCTCCGGCACGCCGAAGGAGATCAAGTTCAAGTACGTCGCGGACAGCACGCTGGAGGCGGACAAGACGAAGGCGGTCGTCGACGCGATCCGAAACAAGACGACGGGCGACCTCTCGGAGAAAGCCTCGCTCGGCACGACGCCGCGCCAGCTCACGGACCTCATCGGCTCGCTCTGCGACCTGACGAGCGGGTCGGGAGACAAGGGCACCCCGGTCGTCTACATCTCGGGGTATTTCGACAGCTACATCGACGAGTAAACGTCACAGATGTTCGAAAAAAAATTTGGCGTTCCCTATTACGGGCTTGGTCCGGACGAACGGGTTAAGCCCGGTCTGATCCTCCAGTTCTTTCAGGAGGCGGCGGCGTTGCACGCGGACTCGCTTAAAATCGGCGTCGAGGACCTGTTGCGTGACAACGTGACGTGGGTCCTGCGGCGCTATCGCGTGCGGGTGCATCGCTACCCGCGCCTCGGCGACCTTGCGGTGCGCACTTGGTTCGAGCCGGTACGCAACCTGACGTCGGTGCGCGTTTTCGAGCTCATCGACGCGGCTGGGGAGATCGTGGCAAACGGCTGGTCCGGCTGGATCGTCGTCGACCTCGAGCGCGGCCGCCCCGTTCGGCTCGACCGGGCGCTGAACGACGAATACTTCGCGGCGACGGAGCCGACGGGCGAGCCGGTGACGGACAAGCTGACGGCGGTCGGCGACGACTCTGCCCCGTTCGACCTATCACGGGACTTCCGCGTCCGCTGGTCGGAGCTGGACCTGAACGGGCACACGAACCACACCGTCTACTTCGACTGGGCGCTCGAAACCGTGCCGGACGAGCTCACGGCGACACACCGGCCGGTCGGCTTCGACGCAGAGTACCTGCACTCGGCGATGCGCGAGGACGTACAAAGCCTCGCCAAAAAAATTTCGGACGCCCCCCTCACCTACGCCCACACCATCCGCATCGCGAAATCGGGCGCGGAGGCGGCAAGGATCGAGACGATCTGGGCGAAAAACGAACCGTAGGGTAAAGGGACACAGAATAAAAAAATGCGAGGCTTGTCGAAAAAACGACGAGCCTCGCGATTTTTTTGCATGTCCATCCTCGGGCGACTACTCCACGAGGGCCCGCTTCATCCGTTCGCGTTCGTCGCGCTGTTTGCTCTTGGCGTCCTTCATCGCCTTTTGCAGGTCGGAGGCCCGGACGTATTCCAGGCGTGCGGTGCCGCTCTGAAGGAGACGCAGGGAAAAACGCACATCCCCCTTGCTCCAGTAGCACTCGCTCGCGCCGTTTTCGCCGGCGTTCCCGGCATACCGCGTCGCGGCCCCATAGTTCTCCTCAAGCATATCGCGCAAGAGAAAAAAATTCGTTTCGCTGTCGTCCGCAAAGTCCAGTCTTGCGCCGAAAAATCTCCTGCCGTAATATCGGAACGTCGCACGCACCCGTTTTCCGCCAAGTGTCCCCTCGTACTGCCTTTCGTTGATAACGGATGACGCCGTCCGTTCTTTTGTGAATTTCAACCCATGCCTGCCGGCGATCTCATCGCCCCGCTGCTCTGAGTCGCCCCAGTGAAGACCGAGCACCCCCTTGGGATCCGGTGCCGCGGATGCAATCGCCGCGCACAGCATGACAAGGAGAAGCGCCAGGATTGACACAGCCAGATTTTTTTTCGGTTTCATTCTCTTCATCATTATATTCATTGCCTCCTGTTTTATTTTTTGGAAATCACACTCGCCCGAAATCGTCGGAGAGGCGCACGATGTCGTCCTCGCCGAGATAGTCGCCCATCTGGACCTCGATGATCTCCAGAATTTCGCTCCCCGGGTTTTCCAGCCTGTGGATATACTCCTTCGGGATAAAAATATTTTCGCCGGTCGGAATCGTCAGCTCCCCAGTGCGCCCCTCCTCGCCGCGTTCCGCGATTAAAATTTTCGCGGTTCCGCGCACGATGATCCAGTGTTCCTCGCGACGCAGATGATACTGCATCGAGAGCCGCTTGCCCGGGTTCACCGTCAGGCACTTCACCTTGTACCCCGGCCCCTCGCGCAGCACCTCGAACGCACCCCAGGGACGCACCTCTCCGTTTGCTCCCGTTTCGCTCATCTTGCTCACGCCCTTCGGAAAAAAATTTTCAAGCAAAGAATAGCACAAACGGAACGAAAGTGGCCAAAACCGCAACAACACAACTGCAACTGCATATCACCTTCGCGTTGTGGGACACAAAAGGCTTGCAGAGGCAAAAAAAATCGTATACATTATACGCAACGAAGGACATCACAATCACATATCATTCACCTCCGAGCTCCACGCGCCTAAAGGGACGAAAATTCTGCCCGCGTTTTCGGCCTCATGGCGGAGGAGCCAGGGTTCTTTCAGAAATGAAAGGGCCTCCCGTATTTGGAAAGGGGGACGATCCAAGGCCGACAAGCCACAGATCTCAACTGCCCCCGATCCATTTGAACCTTGGCCGTACAGGTCAAAATTTGGAAAGGGGAGATTTGAACAGTGGCAGAGAAAAAGCAGTACCACGTCAAACGCATCTACATCAACGGAATTCCCAAGAGAATCGTCGCCGACCCCCAGATCACGCTACTCGAGGTCATCCGCGAACAGCAGAAGATGACCGGGACGAAGCGCGGCTGCAATTGCGGTCAGTGCGGCGTCTGCAACGTCATCCTGAACGGCAAGGTCGTCCGCGCCTGCATCACCCGCTGGAAGCAGGTCGACGAGGAGAGCGAGCTCTTCACGATCGAGGGCGTCGGCACGCCGGACAAACCGCACGCGATCCAGCTCGCCATGATCGTCAACGGCGCGATCCAGTGCGGTTTCTGCACCCCCGGATTCGTCATGGTCGCGAAAGACCTGCTCGACAAGAACCCATCCCCTACCCGCGAAGAGGTTCGCGAGGCATTCCAGAAGAACTTCATGACCTGTCGCTGCACCGGCTACATCCAGATCACCGACGCGGTGATGGAGGCAGCCGAGGTTCTGCGCGGCGAGAAGTCGATGGAAGACCTGATGCGTCGCATGGAGCCCGGAACGCAGGTTTGGAACACGAAATACCCGCGCCCGAGCGCCATTTACAAGGCGACCGGCACGTTCGACTACGGCGACGACGACTATCTGCACATGCCCGAGGGCACG
>JAJDHV010000119.1 GCA_030266365.1 Synergistaceae bacterium OttesenSCG-928-I11
ATCCGCGCGGTTCAAGCGGTGTTAACTTCTACGCACGGCAAAATCGGGCGCGGCAAACAATTTTTTGAGGCTGCTTTCGGGCGGGATGAAAGTGAGTTTGAAGAGATTTTGCTTATGCCAGAGGCATTGATCATAAATCGGTTTGAGCACGATTCGTTAATGCGCACACGTTATCCTAAACACAGCAAGACAAAATATGTGGGAACCACCACGAACGAGTGGCGAACAAAATTCAATTCGCTTAACGCCGAACAACGCAACGTCGCAATGGCAATTATAGAAAAAAATCAATTTACCGATTCGGACATCAATGTAGCTGATGCGGACATCAAAGCAGTCCTCAAATATTATCAGATACAACGAGGCGATTAGGGGGACATTGACTCCACCATTAAATTTGGGAAATTACCGATGAAAAAAGCGGTAAACAAATCGTAGTCGATAAAATCCCCTCGCGCGACATCTGGATTCCGTGGCACGAGATCGAGGTTCACGTCGGAAAAATGGTCGACCGGCTCAACAGGAAGAATCGCCCAATTCAAGACAGTGACAATGCTCCTGAATCGTCCAGTGCGGAGATTGTTTTATCAACTGAGTTTCTGCCATAGTGAACCACGCGCAAAGCGCCGATCTAAAAAGTTTCGGCGCTTTGCGCGTCCATTCACATCACTCCGATTCGCCCAAAGCATCCTTCTCCATTTTTGTGCTTTTGCCGTCAGTTTGCTGTTCAAGCTCCACAAAACGATCGAAATCACTCTGAAACAGCCGGTCTTGAATCACACGATATTTCTCGAACTCGCTTTCGGCGTGTTCTTTCGCGATCTTCGCCGTAATTTTGCCAGCATCCCGCAAAACCTCGCGGTCGTCTGCCGACAGAAAGATATCAAGCCGATTCGCCCAGTCCTCCATCGTCATTGGAACCTTCCTCTTGGCTCGGCTTTCAGCTAAATCGAGGTAGGCATTCACGATGCGCCCCAAGTCGTCAAGCTCCGACTCCGTCAAGTAGTTCTTCGCGACGCCGACGTCGCTTTTGACGATTTTCCCTTTCGGGCTGTTCGCCCAGTTCGTCAGCCCCATATGCTCCTTGTCCGCGCCAACGCGTTTGTATATGAGTTCGGCGGCGGTGTGTCCATGAACGGCATAGTGCATTTTGTTTTGCACCTTTGCGAAGAACTCGCGCGTAATCGGTGAATCCTTGTCATAGTCCAGAGCCGTTGCGTAAATATCGGCTACCTTCTGATAGAATCGTCGCTCGGACATGCGAATCTCGCGAATTTCTTCAAGCAAACGCTCGAAGTAATCATCGTCAAGAAACGCGCCGTTTTCCATACGTTTTCTATCCATGACATAGCCTCTCAGCGTATAATCGCGCAACACGCCGGTAGCCCACTGCCGAAACGCCGTGGCGCGTTTGGAATTCACGCGGTAGCCTACGGCGATGATCGCGTCGAGGTCATAATGCTTCACGACATATTTTTTACCGTCGCTCGCAGTTACCGAGAATTCCTCGGTAACTGCGTCCGCGTTGAGTTCGCCTTCTTTGAAGATGTTTTTCAAATGCAAACCAATGTTGTCGGTCGAGGTTTCGAACAGTGCGCTCATATTTTTTTGAGACAGCCAGATCGTGCCGTCCTGAACGCGCACCTCCACACCGTCGCCGCCCGATTGATAGGCGAATATCAGGAATTCTGTGGTGCTGTTGCGTATCCGTAATTCGTTTGGTGTTTTTTTCTTAGGCATATCCTATATCGTCCTCTGCTGTTTCTCTCGTGAGCCCCATGTTCCCTATGATAAATCCGTTTATATTGCCAGCGGTGTTTCCTCTAGTAACTGGTCTGCCTCTTGGGTAACTTCGAGGTTTATCTTCATTTTTTTGAAGCCAAGCCATTATAGCCTTTTACTCGACCTTGCGCCGTATTTATGCGCGATAAACGCGAGGCCCACTGTCTATCGCGCTCGTTCGCGAAGCAGTCTCATCAATTATGCGGATTTACGCACCGATTCGAGCACCTCGACTGCTTTCATCTTGGCGGCGGGAGCTAAGTGCGCGTAACGCAACGTCATTTTCAAATCTGCATGACCAAGAAGCTCTCGGACAGTATTGAGATCGATACCCTTCATGACCAACTGTGAGGCAAAGTCGTGTCGCATGTCATGCCAGCGAAAATCAGAAATCACGGCATCTCTCAAAAGATGCTCCCACGCGCTGTTGCAGTTGTCCATCTTCTGTCCAGTTTTGGGCGAAGGGAAAACCAATTTGCCAGGAGATGTATTCTGAGATTGGTCCCTCCACGTTGATAGGAGTTGGAAAACATTTTCGTTCATTGGGACATAATACTGTTTATCCGTCTTGGATGTTGCCGCTCTCACCATGATCATCCGGTCGTTGAAATTCACGTCTCGCCACTCCAGAGAGAGCACCGCATTCCGACGAATTCCAGTGTGAAGGCTCAACAATACGATAGGCATGAAATGATCGACATATTGCCCTGATCTATATGAAGGCAAAGGGGTAAGATTTCGTTCGCGGCACCACCTGTTGTGGCTCTCCCGTGCGGTTTTTACCTCTTTCTCTCTGTCATCAAGGGCTTTCATAAGGCGATCTCTTTCATCGTCCAAGAGATAACGAACTTTTGTGACCGAGTCTCTTTCCGGGAGTTTCTCAAGCCTGGAAAGCGGGTTGTTTTCGATAATATTTCGCTTGACTGCCCAATTTAGACTCGCCAGCAAGGCTCCGATTACACGGTTTAAGCTCGACGCCTTGACTCCATCCTTCTTTTTTCGTTTCGCCCGCCACTGCTCGATTTGTGATATCGTGATTCCATCCATCTGGCCGTCAAACAAGAACTTGAAATTGAACCGAATCATTTCCAATGTTCCGTTCCCGGATTTTTTGTTTTCAAGCAGCCAAGGGCCGTATATCTCCTCGATAAATTGACCGAAAGTAAAAACCTCAGTTTTTTCTAACGGATTTTTTCCGCTGGCG
>JAJDHV010000115.1 GCA_030266365.1 Synergistaceae bacterium OttesenSCG-928-I11
GAGAAGAGGAACTGGAATTACTTGCAGTTTAATGTGACATAGGATTTGTTTATTATTTGATTTTTATTATTGGTTGTTCCTTTTCCTTGTTGTCATCGTCGTCGTTGATTTTCTCTCGGAAGATGGCGAAGGGGCTTTTTGAGTTTGTTTTTTCTTTTTCCATCTCCAATATCTGGTTCATGTTCAAAAGATGCTTGTATTTCTTGATATATTCCAGCGCCGTTTTTTTGAGTACATCATTTGCTGATTCTCCACGAAGGCTCAATAAAGCATTGAAAATACGCGATTCGGACTCTGGCAGCCTTACAGTTAATCCTACAAGTTTTTCTTTCTCTTCGGTAGTAGCCTTTTTTCGTGGCATGTTTATATCATTCCTTTCGGATTGGAAATATAATTGCATCTTGATTAAATGATTGAGTTATGATATTATATATCAGTTGATTTATCTAGTCAAATTTTTCATTTGCTTCTTTCAATCAAGATGTATATAATCTAGTATATTTGTTGTTAGATATATTGATTATTAGTTATATAAATCTTTTCATTTTGATTCATTCATAAACCCAGTCCAATGCTCATGAATTTATGGAAGTGTAGCATATTCAAGCAATATAAAACCCAATGTATTTATAATTGACTTATATAAAAAAACACCAAGACCCGTTGATTAAGTCTTGGTGAATGTTTACAAGTTTTAGGTTGTGAATCTAATTTGGGTTGTTGTCAAAAACCCTTGTAAAACAAGGCTTGGGAAGCCAATGCTCTACCAGCTGAGCTATTTCCGCTTTTGCCCGAAAATTGTATCGGGCAATACGCGTGAAGTCAAGGCTTGCGGTGGCCGCTTATGGGTGTTTTTCGTATAATCGTGGCAAGAGGTGGTTTTTGAATGATGCGGATCGACAATATTTTGCGACGTACGGGCGCAGCATTGAAAGATGCGGAAGGTATTCGGGCGGTCGTGTTGGGTGGATCACAGGCGCGGGGGAACGCTTCGGCGGACTCAGATATCGATGTCGGTCTCTATTACGATGCGGATTCGCTCGACCTGGACGCGCTGAACTGCGCCGCTTCCTCTCTCGACTACGACAGACGCACCGGATTGATCGCGCCGCCTGGGGCGTGGGGCGACTGGGTGAACGGGGGCGGGTGGCTTGTCGTCGACGGCTGTCACGTCGACCTGATTCTGCGCGATTTCGCGCGTGTAACGCGCGTTGTCGCGGATTGCACCGCGGGAAAGACGAAGGCGTATTATCAGACAGGACACCCGCACGCCTACGTCGACGCCATGTACATGGGAGAGCTCGCCGTCTGTAAAATCATTTGGGAGCGGGGCAACGCCGTTTCGCGCCTCAAGGTGGTCGCGGAAGCCTATCCGCCGAAGCTGCGCGAGACGATACTTGGGTTTTTCTCCTTCGAGGCGGGGTTTTCTCTTTCCCTTGCGGAGGCCAATGCGCGGCGAGACGACGTTTACTATGTCGCAGCACACGTCGTTCGCTCTGTCTCGTGCCTCAATCAAGTGCTCTTCGCCCTGAACGGGGAATACTGCCTCAACGAGAAAAAAGCTGTCTCGCTGATCGAAAATTTTTCAATCAAACCACCTGGCTACAAAAAACGAATCGACGATCTTTTTTCGCTCCTCGGGGTGAAGCCGCAGGAAGCGTGCGAGGTCTTGCGGGTACTCTTCGAGGAAGTTCAACGCTTCAGCGCATAGAAAGCGAAGACCGCGGGTTTCGTTCGCCCCGCGGTCTTCGCTTTTTATGCTTTTTCCGGTCAGATCAGCCGGAGCAGGTCCGGTTTGTCGTTCAGGTATTCGTACTGGATTTTTTTCTCCCGCATCCGCTCGACCAGCGGGGCGAAGTCCTCGGGTTGGCGAACCTCGATGCCCACGATCGCGGGACCTCTCTCGCGGCTGCTTTTTTTGGCATATTGGAAGAGCGTGATGTCGTCGTTCGGACCGAGCACGTTTTCCAGAAATTCGCGCAGCGCGCCGGCGCGCTGGGGGAAGCGGACGATGAAGTAGTGCTTCGTCCCTTCGTAGAGCATCGAGCGCTCCTTGATCTCCTCCATGCGCGTGATGTCGTTGTTGCTGCCACTCACAATACAGACGACGTTTTTGCCACGGATCTCGTCCGCCATCAGCGACAGCGCCGCGATCGACGCCGCGCCCGCCGGCTCCACCACGATCGCGCTCTCGTTGTACAGCTCCAGGATCGTCGTGCAGATCTTGCCTTCCGGCACAACGAGGATGTCGTCGAGCTGTGCCATGCAGATGGGAAACGTGACCTCGCCCGGCATTGCCACTGCGATGCCGTCCGCGAACGTGTCGATTTCGTCCAGCGTCACCCGGTGTCCCGCCTCGAACGAGCGCTTCATCGACGCGGCACCCGCCGCCTCGACACCGATGATCTTCGTCTCCGGACTGATCGCCCGGAAGACGCTCGACACCCCCGAGGCAAGCCCGCCGCCGCCGACCGGCAGAAAGAGATAGTCGACCTGCTTCTCCGTGTCGTTCAGAATGTCGAGCCCGACCGTCCCCTGCCCCTCGATCACGACCGGATCGTCGAACGGGTGGATGAACGTCGCGCCGCGCTCCTCGCAGAACGCCATCGCCTCGCGGCAGCACTCGTCATAGGTGTCGCCGGTCAGCACAATCTCGACATTCTCCCGGCCGAACATCTTGACCTGCTTGATCTTCTGTTTCGGCGTCGGCTTCGGCATGAAAATATTCGCCTCGATCCCAAGCTTCGCCGCCGCAAACGCCACGCCCTGCGCGTGATTGCCCGCCGACGCGCAGACGACGCCGCGCGCCATTTCGTCCTTCGTCAAGCCGCTGATCTTGTTATACGCCCCGCGAATCTTGTACGAGCGTACCGCCTGCAAATCCTCACGCTTCAGCCGCACATCCGCGCCGTAACGCTCCGAGAGCGGAATGTTCTTCGACAGCGGGGTGTGCATAATCACGCCCGCAATCCGCTGCTTCGCTCTCTGAATGTCGCTGAGCTGCGGGCGATAGCCGGCTCCGTCCACTTTTTTTCCCGATGTCGATACCATTCT
>JAJDHV010000116.1 GCA_030266365.1 Synergistaceae bacterium OttesenSCG-928-I11
ATATTAAGGCCCGTCTGTCCTGTTGGTCCAAACAAAATGCGACGGCTGTCAACTTTTGGGCCGACAGCCGTCGCGTGTGTGCTTGGTTTGTTTTTAGTCGTTCATGACCTCGTTCTCTTTTTCCGCCAGAACCTCGTCGATTTTTTTGATCGCCTCGTCGGTGATATCCTGTACTTCTTTCTGGAATTTTTTCAGGTCGTCCTCGCTGATTTTGGAGTCCTTCTCCAGCTTCTTGAACGCCTCGACAAAATCCCTGCGGACGTTGCGCGTGGCGACGCGTGCTTCCTCGGCGTACTTGTTGACGAGTTTCGTCAGCTCGGTCCTGCGCTCGCGCGTCAGCTCGGGCATGTTGAGACGGATGACCTCGCCGTCCGACTGCGGGTTGATGCCGAGGGGAGAGGCTTGGATTGCCTTCTCCACCGCCTTCAGCGCCGTCTTGTCCCAGATTGTGATGACGATCTGGCGCGGCTCGGGGATGTTGACCGTGCCCATCTGCTTGATCGGCGTCACGGTGCCGAAGTAGTCGACCTTGATGTCCTCCACGAGCGCGGGATGGGCGCGGCCCGTGCGGACGCCGGCGTAGGTGCTCTTGAGGTGCTCCAGGGTCTTGGCGACCCGACCCTTCATGTCTTTCAACAACGCTTGCGGCATGATATGCACTCCCTCTCGACTATGGTTTGCGAAATTTTTGGCCGTTTTTGGCGAGCGTCCTCAGACGACCACGGAGCCGATCTGCTCGCCCGCGATCAACAGCCGCTCGAGGTTGCCCTTCTCCAGCACGTCGAACACCACGATCGGCATCTTGTTCTCCTCGCACAGCGAGAATGCCGCGGCGTCCATGATCTTGAGCTGCATCCGTATGGCGTCGAGGTAGCCGACCCTGGGCAGCAGTTTCGCGTCCGGAAACTTGACCGGATCCTTGTCATATATACCATTTACCTTCGTCGCTTTCAAGAGGCAATCGGCATCGATTTCCGACGCGCGCAGCGCCGCCGCCGTGTCCGTCGAGAAGTACGGCGAGCCGGTCCCCCCGGCGAAGATGACGATGCGTCCCTTCTCGAGGTGGCGAATCGCCCGGCGGCGGATGAACGGCTCGGCGAGCGCGCGCATCTCGATCGCGGTCTGCACGCGCGACGGTGTGCCCAGTTGCTCGAGCGCGTCCTGGAGTGCGAGGCCGTTGATGACAGTTGCGAGCATCCCCATGTGGTCCGCCTGTACCCGCTCCATCCCTTGGTCGACCGCCTCGATGCCGCGGATGAAGTTGCCCCCGCCGACGACCATGGCGATTTCGACGCCCGCCTTCGCCACGCGGGCGATTTCGGAGCAGATCTCCTTCATGGCTTTGTAGTCGAGCCCGAAGCGGTTGTCGCCCGCCAGAATTTCGCCCGACAGTTTCAGCAATACGCGTTTGTACGGTCCTCCCATGTTCCTGACTCCTCGCTTGTATAAAAAATGAATAAAAAACATAAAAAAAGCGAGGGAAAAAATCCCTCGCTTGATTGTCGTTTCGAAAACTAGGCTTCGATGGCGAACCTCGCCATCCTGCGGACCACGATGTTTTCCCCCATCTTCGCAATCTCCGCGACGATGAGGTCCTTGACCTTGGTCTTGGGCTCGCGGATGTAGTTCTGCTCGAGCAGGCAGTTGTCCTCGTAGAACGAGTTGATCTTGCCGTCGGCGATCTTGTCGACGATGTGCGCCGGCTTGCCCTCCTCGAGGGCCTGCTTGCGGTAGATTTCGCGCTCGCGCTCGAGGTCTTCGCCGGAGACGTCTTCGATCGCGATATATTGCGGATTGGCCGCGGCGACCTGCATGCAGAGCTCTTTGCCGAGCGTGTTGAATTCGTCGGTCTTCGCCACGAAGTCCGTCTCGCAGTTCAGTTCGAGCAGCACGCCGACCTTGCCGTTCGTGTGGATGTAGCTGAAGACCCGGCCCTCGGACGCGGAGCGTCCGGCCTTTTTAGCCGCCTTCGCGAGTCCGCGCTCGCGCAGCAGGTCGATCGCCTTCTCGATGTCGCCGCACTCGGCGAACGCGTTTTTGCAGTCCATCATGCCCGCGCCGGTGCGCGCGCGAAGTTCTTTGATCGCTTCCATTCCGGTTGCCATTACACAGACTCCTTCCAGCCCTTGCGTTCCTCGAGCTCCTGGTTTACGACCTTCTCGCCCACTTCGGCGTAGGTCTCGTGCAGTTTCTCGCGAATCTCGATCGCCTTCTCGTCGCCGGGGGCGTCCTCCGCCTCGTCCTCCGCGTCCGACGCGCCGTCGACGCCCTGGCGGCCTTCGATGAACGCGCTCGCCATGAGGCCGACGATCAGCTCGATCGCGCGGATCGCGTCGTCGTTGCCGGGGATCGGGTAGTCGATCACCTCGGGGTCGCAGTTCGTGTCGACGATAGCGATGACGGGGATGCCGAGTTTACGCGCCTCGAGGACCGCGATCGTCTCGCGTCTCGGGTCGATGATGAAGAGCGCGTCCGGCGTCTCGCGCATCTCCTTGATGCCGGAGAGGGATTTTTCCAGCTTCTCGCGCTCCTTGCGGAGCTTGATGATCTCTTTTTTGGGGTAGCGGTTGATCGTGCCGTCGTTCTCCATGCCCTGGAGCTCGACCATGCGGTTGACGCGCTTGCGGATCGTCGCGAAGTTTGTCAGAAGGCCGCCGAGCCACCGCTGGTTGATGAAGAACTGGCCGCAGCGCAGCGCCTCGTCGCGGATCGGGTCCTGTGCCTGACGCTTCGTGCCGACGAACAGGAGAGATCCGTTGTTCTTCGCCACCTCGCGGACGAAATCGTACGCCCGCTCGAGCCCCTTGACGGTTTTCTGCAGGTCGATGATGTAGATTCCGTTGCGCTCCGTAAAAATATACGGCTTCATCTTCGGGTTCCACCGGCGGGTCTGGTGGCCGAAATGAACGCCGCACTCCAACAGTTGCTTCATGTTGACTACGCCCATTGCTGTATTCCTCCTCGTTTTTTTCCTCCGCGGAGTTCGCCCCCTCCGCCCACCGATTTTTATCGGCAACAGGCGTCAGGTCCCCCC
>JAJDHV010000117.1 GCA_030266365.1 Synergistaceae bacterium OttesenSCG-928-I11
TTGTCAGGATCAGGGTGTCGCCCTGGATTTCGTATTTACGGATGTTTTCGAGGGCGGCGAGGAATTTGTGTTCCTGATCCATAAGGTTCTGGGGGCCTGCCATCATTGTCGAGGCGGCGCCTTTGACGAGCAGGCGGTCTCCGGTCGCGATCCAGCTGGACATGTAGTTGTTGACGGACGCCTTGCCGCCGAGGCGGGCGTTGTGGTCGAAGCGGATGGTCACGGTCGAGCCGGGGACAATGGGGTTGCCCGCGATGCTCTGGACGGTCCACTCGACGCCGATTGGGAGGGTTGCGTCACCGGTGGACGCTTCGGTTTGTGCCGAGGCGTCGTAGCCGACATACTCCTTGCCGCGGACGTAGAGGGTTGCGGTGTCGCCCTTGGTCCAGAAGTAGGTCGAGGGGTCGCGTCTCGACTCGTACTTCGCGCCGCTCGCTGTGGGGACGCGGCGGAGGCGGAAGTTTTCGCCGTCGACGGAGAGGAAGAGCTCGTCTTCGTCGGGCGAGTTGCGGATCAGGACGTATTTGGAATATTCTTCGCCGCGCACGGTAAGGGAGGCGCGGCGGCCCTTGCTCCAGAAGACGGTGGTCGGGTCGTCGACGGCCTCGTATTTTGCGCCGCTGGCGGAGACGACGCGCTTCATGCGGTATGTCTCGCCGTCGATCGTGATGTAGAGTTCGTCGTCGCCGCGTGTGTTGCGGACGAGCGTGAACTCGCCGGGGATGTCGCGTCCGCGGATCGAGATCGTCGCCATGTCGCCCTTGTTCCAGAAGACGGTTCCCTTGTCGTCGGTCGCCTCGTAGCGCGCGCCGCTCGCGGAGATCGTCTGCTTCATGTGATAGGTTTTGCCGTCGATGTTCATGGAGAGCTCGTCGGGACCGTTCAGTTCGACGATGGCCTCCCGGTCGCCGTTGCGGAAGAGCATGGTGTCGCCGCCGCGGCTCGCGGACTTCATCGTGACGGCGAGCGAACCGTCCTTCGCGAACAGCTCCAGCGTGTCGCCGCGGATTTGCCACGTCGCAGCGGATTCGAGCGCGTCGAGGTAGGCCGACTCCTGCTGCATGACGCCGTCCGGCAGTGTGCAGAACTTGCGCGTTGCCGCCGCCGGGCGGAAGGAGATCCGGTTGCCGTCGGTGCTGTAGGACGTCGTGTAGTCGTTGCACCCGGACGTGCCGTAGAGCCTGCCGTCCTCTCCGAAGTGCGCTGTGATCTCCGTGCCCGCGATGGGGCTTGTCACAGCCTGCTTGCCGTTGTTGAAGCCGGTGACGTTCCAGGCCGTGTCTGCGAGATTGTTTGCCCACGCCATTCCGGCGAAAACAAGTATCGCAAGAAAAAGTGACAAAAGAATGGTTGTTTTTATTTTCATTGCTTAAAACCGCCTCCGATTTGTCTGATTTTTGTAGAGTAGAATGACTCTATATGCACACCCGAAAAAATCCATCGTTGAATTTACGGTATTTGCGAATAACCCTCCTTCGCCGCTTCGTCCTGTTTTGTCAGCGTAGCGCGTGGGATTTACGGAAAGCGCGTTTTCTGATATCTTCATCCTGACATTCAAATCGCAGGGGAGTTGTTTGTATGATGAAAAAAATTTCTTGTCAGGCCCGTCTCCTTCCCGTATTTGCGCTCTTTTTCCTGTTTGCCGCGATCGCGCCCGTGGAGGCGTCGTACCAACTGGCGCCGCCGTCGAAGGAGTTCGAGGAATTCTCCGAACGGATTCGTGTTGCGGGTGCCGACTCCGACGCTTATGCGGGATATGTGCCCTTTCTCATGGACCGCTCGCATGTGACGAGCGCGGATTACGCGGAATTTCTGGCGCATGGCGCCGCGCGCGCGGCGTTACCGAGTCGCTATGACCTGCGCGAATGGAACGCGGTGACGCCCGCGAAGCAGCAACGGTACGGCGACTGCTGGGCATATTCGGCGCTCGGTTCCGTCGAATCCATCTATAAACGCAGCAAGGGGACGGAGCTGGACCTCTCCGAGATGCATCTCGCATGGTTTGCCATCAACTCGGAGCCGTCGTTCAACACGACGTTGGATATCGGCGCGCTCGACAACGTGGCAGTCGCGCTGCTGTCGCGGTGGGTCGGCCCCGTCCTGCAGAGCGACCTGCCCAACGAGACCTCCAACCCGAGCGGCAAGTACAGCGATTACAAGAACCGCCTGCACCTCGAGCACGCGTATTTTCTCGCGCTGGAGTTCGTTTCGGGTTACGACAAATCCAGCATGGCCGTCCGCAAGCAGTTGCTGGTCGATCACGGCGGTCTCTCCATCGGCATCAACTCCAACGCGATGAACAGCCCGATATACTACAACGCCGCGACGAACGCCGGATACAACGATACGAACACGCATGTGAATCACGCGGTTCTCCTCTGTGGCTGGGACGACAACTTTTCCCGGGAAAATTTCAACGAGGGCCGCAGACCGAAGGCGAACGGCGCCTGGCTCGTGAAAAACAGCTACGGTACGTCGGTAGGCGACAACGGCTTCTTCTGGATCTCGTATGAGGATATCTCGCTCTGCGACGGCGTCGCCTACATCGCGGGGGAGGCGAACAACTACGACAAGAACTACGGCCACGACGAGCTCGGATGGAGCTGGTCGATCGGCGAGGGGAGCGAGACGGGCTGGATGGCGAACGTTTTCCGCTCCGGTTCGCTCGCGGAGACCCTCAAGGCCGTCTCGTTCTACACGACGGGAAACAACGCCGAGTACGAGGTGCGGGTCTACACCGGCCTCACCGACAGTTCGAAGCCGAACAGCGGAACGCTCGCGTCGACGAAGCGCGGTACGCAGACCTTCGCCGGCTATCACACCGTCGTGCTGGACACGCCTGTCGAGATGGCGGCGAAGACGGATTTCGCCGTCGTCGTACGCGTGCGGACGCCGGGCTATTCGTACCCGATCCCCGTGGAGATGCCGGTCCCGGGCGTGAGCTACTACCGAAACGCAACGGCGAAGCGTGGTGAGAGCTTCCTCTCCTCCGATGGCAGCACGTGGAAAAACGCGACCGCACCCTATGATG
>JAJDHV010000118.1 GCA_030266365.1 Synergistaceae bacterium OttesenSCG-928-I11
ATCGAATACAACATGCCGCTCAAATCCAACGACGCTCAACAGCACGAGCCCGATCCGGTCTTGCGATATCTTCTCGACATCGCAAAGCATGTAGTCATCAAACCCTTCCAACTCAGCAAAAAACTCGCCATTTGCCACGATATCCAGAACCAGCTTCGGTGTGGCATGAGCCGGTGCGGCCATAAGAAATAGCCCCATTGAGAGAATGAATATCGTCAAAATCCTCCGTTTCAGCATCTTCATCACCATCCTTTGAAAATCACTATCGCGCTTGGGAATGGCGCGTTGTGCCTCGAACCGCTGAATTTCAGTCTTCCGCGAATGAAACGCACCTCGTCGGCGTGTGGAATCACGTAGTCCTGCCACCATGATGTGTCTGTGCGGGCTGGCAGCAGGCAGACGACCGTGGCCCCATTTCTGCTCGACTCGTAGGCTTTCTGTACCCATCGCCATATTTCTCTGCCGTATGGAGGGTTCATCCAACAAATTCCGCTCCATTCCTGCTTCAACGCATCCTCCTTGCGTGAGTAAAATGATTCGCATTTTTTGTTGCAACAGCTCGCACAGACATCGAGGGAAAAGCAAAACTCCTCGTTTAGCCCTTCGAACAGTTGGGCCGGTGTCTCCCACTCGTCGGTGCGCGAGCTGAACATAAGCGCCGTATGCATGTACTCACCGCCTTCTCCCTGTGATATATTTACCCAATGTTCGGACGATACAAACCCAAACACGCCTACTACATAACGGTTCGCAGCGAGAGAACGAGAGGGATGCCGTTGTTTCTTCGTCTCCTCCTGGTTCTTTGTGTCATCGCGGGCCTGCTCTGTATCGCCTACCTCGCCGGATATCGCCTGAACCTCACGAAATCTCTGCCGTACCGGATTTACCGTCTTGTTGCTATTGAATCCGGCGGCGTCCTTTCCCGTGGCGATGATGTTGTCATCGACATCTCCCAAACGAACAACCCTCACATCGCTGAGGCCATCGAGCGTAGGTACGTCATTCCCAACATTCCAATGTTGAAAGAAATCGGCGGCGTTCCCGGCGACATCGTTTTTCTCTGCGCCGACACCCTTCACATAGCCGGAATCTCCACCCGCATGGTCGTCGCGAGTGAGGATTCAAAGGGCCGAGAGCTTACTCCATACCCGACTCCGTTGGTGTTGAGCGCAGATCAATACTGGCTCGTCTCCGACCCGGAGCGCGGATATGACAGCCGCTACTTCGGCCCCATCGACCGCAACGCCTTCACGCATACCGCCGTCCCCATTCTCTAAAGCTCATAAGGAAACGGGAAGACCACATCCTCGTTGACAAAGATCCCAAACTTCTTACCCGGCCTGATTCGTATCGTCGGCTGAATATCCGAAACCTTGTTCAGCATCTTCGTGCTCATGTCGAGAATCGAATTGGCAACGCTCTCGGCAGCGGCATCGCTCGGACTCTTCTTGTCACGCCCCCAGGGGCCATTGTTGCTGTTATCGTCGTTGTAGACCGTCTCAGCTCCCCAGACGAACAGCGAGGCAAAGAGAGCGGTTCCCAACATCTTGCCCCAATGCTCATTCACGCGTCCGGTCAGACCGGAGTAACCGCCTGTATCGACGCCGCCGCTTCCGGCGATGTTCAAGCTCATGCCGTTCGGGAAGATTAGTCGGTTCCAGACGACCTGTACGCGACGCTGTCCGAAACTTATCTCGCTGTTGTAGACGCCAATGACCCGCGTTCCCTTGGGTATCAGGACGTGCCGCCCGGTACTTGTATCCCAGACGTTCTCCGACACCTGTCCGATGATGTTCCCCGGCAAGTCTGAGTTGATACCGCTAATCAGAATCCCCGGTATCAGCGTTCCGGCTTTCAGCTCATAAGGGAACTGCTGCGGGATCGGCAGGTTCGTCGAATATCCCTGCATCGTCCAGGAGGAAGCGCCCTGCTCTCCGCGAAAGAACTGCTGTTTCCGCGCCTGCGCGTTCAAGTCGGGCTGTTGCGTCTGTTGTTGCATCATCGCCGCGACCATGGCCGGATCGAGTCCGGGAGTGATTGGCACGTCGCTTGCCATCGCGCTCGAAGGCATGACCGTACTCGACGGAAGCATTCCGGCAGGTTGCCCGGTGCCGTTTTTTACGTCGCTCTCCTTTGGCGTAAACTCGTCTATCACCGGCTTTGTAACGAGTGCCTGCACCTTCATGGCGTGCAACTGGCTTGCTGCCTGCGCATCGTTTCGGTGCGAGTAATACTTTGGTTCCTGTCGCGGCAGCGGTTGCGCACTCTGCCGGTTGATGATGATTCTCGGCGGCGTTGGCGCATCCGACGATACCGGAGCTGCAAGCACCGGAGCAGGATCGCTTCGAATCACGGTTTTCGACTTTTTCCCCTGCTTCATTGACATCACTAAGTCACGAAAGCCCTCCTGGTTCGGCGTTCGGTAGTTCTTCTCCGGTTCCTCTTTGGCGTTGCCGCCGATGTTGAACTTGGCCTGATTGAAGATCACAAGAATCAGGGCAGCCACCAAGAGTAAAAAGAACCCGATGACCCGCTTGCTGTGCTTTTGCGACTTCCTGTCACTCCTCGCGACCTGCGGGCCGTTCGGGAGATTGGCGTTCTGCTCCTGCTGGACGTTTTCTCTTTCATCCGACATCGTATTCACCTCCCTCACTCGGCCTTGAGGCGCGTTATGACGACCCTGTCCTGATGCGAGCCGGTTCCCACAATCAGCGCCCCCTTGTCGAAAACCCGGTCGACAACGTACATATCGTTCTTGGTGCGATAGTTGACCAGAACTTCCTTCTTGTGTTCGAAGACGACGAACACCGGCGCTTCGACGCTTTTTCCCGTTGAACCCTTCGGGAACTGGATATATGTTTTGACTCCGTCGTCCCAGACCCGAACCGGCTTCCAACGCAGGGTGTCCTTGCCGCGAATCTCGTAGCTCAGATGCAGCTCTTCGGGATTTACAGAATAGCCAGAGGCGAGTTCCGAATCCTTTTCGCGCTCTTTTCTGCGGTTCGCCATGAACACATCCC
>JAJDHV010000012.1 GCA_030266365.1 Synergistaceae bacterium OttesenSCG-928-I11
ACGGCCTCGATCGCGATACGGGCCGCCTCGAGCAGGGAGGAGCGTCGGATGCCGAGCTGGCTGTTCACGACGGGCGGGTTGTAGAAGAGAATGTGTCGCTCGCAGGCGGGCGCTCCGTTCTCTGCAACAAGTTCGAACTCGCTGCCGACGAGCGACTCCGCAAGCTCCTTCGGGTTCGCGATCGTCGCCGAGCAGCAGATGAAGGTCGGCATGGAGCCATAGAACGCGCAGATTCGCGCGAGCCGCTGCAGGATGAGCGCGAAGTGCGAACCGAAGATGCCACGATACGTGTGCAGCTCGTCGATAACGACGTATTTCAGATTTTCGAACAGGTTGCGCCACTTCGTGTGGTGGGGAAGGATCCCGGTGTGCAGCATGTCGGGGTTCGTGATAACGACGTGCCCGGCGTCGCGGACCTTCGCGCGCGCGTCGGCAGGCGTGTCGCCGTCATACGTAAACGTACGCACATCAAGCTTCATGTCCTCGACAAGTCCGTGCAGCTCGGAGAGCTGGTCCTGTGCGAGCGCCTTCGTGGGAAAGAGGTAGATCGCGCGGGATGACGGCGAGTTGATGATCGTGTCCAGAACCGGCAGGTTGTAGCAGAGCGTCTTGCCCGATGCGGTCGGCGTGACAATCACGGCGTTGCGACGCGCCAGCGCGAGCGAGACGGCCTTCGCCTGATGCGTGTATAGGTTTGGAACCCCGCGCTTCTGCAACGCTCGGGCGAGATCTGCGTCGATCGCGGGCCACGGCGCCGTGTCGGCTTCCTTCGCGTCGATGACGCGGTACTCCGTCGTCTCCCCGGGAAGCGACCGGATCCATTTGAGAAGAGATACGACGTCCCTTTCTTCGTCCGCGAAAAAATATTTTTTCCTGCGCGCATCCGCGTCCATGTTTGACTCACCTCGTCCAATGTCCGATACTGTTATTATATCTCCAACTTTGTTGTAAAATGGCGAAAATCGCATTTCGCCGAGGAGGACGACGTTGCAGGACTACGAGATACACCCGGATTTCGAAACGCTACATGTGGAGAATGGAATGCTGCGCGCAGAGCTCGCAGCATTGCACGAGGAGTATGAGCACATCAACCGTTTCCTCATTCCGTCCACGAAAACCGCCTATCTGATTCAGATTGGCGCGTTGCGCGTTGACCTCCTGCAATCCCAGACCGCCGTCCGAAAAATTCGCCGCAAAATCGCGATCCTGCGGGAGAACATCGCGGCGCACAAATATTCCGACACGGATGAAATCGAACAAACGCTCACCGAGGAGTTCCGCCAGTGGGACGAGCGCCTCCGTTACGAACTCTCCGAAATCGAGAGCGCGAAAGCCCGTTTCTCGTCGCTCTGCCCAAACGAGGACATGGAGGAAATCCGCAGCATCTATCGCATGCTCTCCCGAAAATTGAACCCGGAGGTCAACGACGAACAGAGCGACGAGGCAAAATCGTTCTGGCCCAGCGTCCAGACGGCCTACGTCTGGAACGATCTTTTTCAACTCAAGGCGCTGCTCATGATGTCGGAGGATTATCCGGAGAGCTACGAACTGCCGAACGACATCGGCTCGATGCGGCGCACACACGCTACCCTGAAAGAGAAGGTCGAGCGTGCGCGAAGCAAAATTCGAAGCGCGCGTCAACACCCCGCCTTCGAATGGCGTAAATTGCTCGACGCACCGGAAGAGCTCACTCGGGAACAATCCAGATTGCGCGAAGAAATCGCGAAGGCACGGATTCAAAAAACGGCACTTGAGGATATGCTCCGATCGCTCGAATTGAAAAACGCCCACGGCGCGTAGCCGTGGGCGAAATTTTTTCCTCTATCGGGCTGCTATTGGGCGATCGTCAGTATTCCCACTCGAAATCCGGACCGCCCGCAGCCCTGATCCTTTTTTTCATGTCGTCGCAAATCGCGTCCAGGTCCGCCTGTGTGCGTCCCTCGCACCGTGCGACGAGCACGGGCTGCGTGTTCGACGACCGCAGCAAGCTCCATCCGTTGTCATGGACGATTCGCACGCCGTCGACGGTGATCGTCTGCATGTCCGCGATCGCGGCGTTCTTGACGCGCTCGACAACTTCGAACTTGAGTTCGTCCGGGCAGTCGAACCGTGTCTCCGCGGTGGAGGGATAATGGGGCATCGCTTCCACGATTTCGGAGAGTTTTTTGTCGGTGTTCGAGAGAATGCGAAGCAGCCGCCCCGCTGCGTAGAACGCGTCGTCGAATCCGTAGAATTCGTCGGCGAAGAACATGTGCCCCGAGACCTCACCGGAGAAGAGCGCGTCTTCCTCGCGCATTTTGGCTTTGACCAGAGAGTGACCGGACTTCCACCACATCGGTTTCCCGCCGAGCTTCTCGGTCTCCTCGAACAGCATCATCGAGCTTTTTACCTCGACGATCACTGTCGCGCCCGGATGCCTGGGCAAAATTTCCTGCCAGAAGATCAGCATGAGCTGATCGCCGAAGAGCATGCCGCCTTTGTCGTCCACCACGCCGATCCGGTCCGAATCGCCGTCGAAACCGATGCCGATGTCCGCGCCGTTTTTCAGGACCGCCGCCATCAGGTCGGGCAGATACTCCCGCTTCGTCGGGTCGGGGTGGTGGTTGGGAAAATGGCCGTCCGGCTCGCTGTAGAGTTCGATGACCTCGGCGCCGATCGCACGCGCGAATGCAGGGGCGAAGATACCGCCGGTTCCGTTCCCGGAATCGAGCACAACCTTGAGTTTTCGGGGACCGAGGTCGATTTTCGAGACGAGCATGTCGATGTATGCCTGGTTGACGTCCTCGGTGCGGATCGCGCCGCGCGTTTCTCCCACCTCCATCCGTCCGTCACGGATGATCCGATAGATCTCCTGAATGTCGTCTCCCCATATGGTCGATTTGCCCTGCGCGAGCTTCAGGCCGTTGAACTCCGGGGGATTGTGGCTACCCGTCACCATCACGCCGCCGTCGACGCCGAAGTGGTAGAGGCTCCAATAAAACGTCGGGCTCGCGACCATCCCGATGTCGATGACGGAGACGCCGGCGCGCGTCAGCCCGTCGATGATGTCCGCCTTGATGCGCGGCGTCGAGAGCCTCGCGTCACCGCCGACCGTCACCTCGAAGATGCCGAGATCGGAGAGGTAGGTGCCGTACGCCTGTCCGATGGCGACGACGGTCCCGCTCGTCAGTTCCGCGTCGGCAATGCCGCGGATATCGTATTCTCTAAAAATATGCGAAGGAACTTCAGGGTGAAAATCGCTCATCGTCGCTGCCCTCCCGAACAAATTGTGACTGACGCCACGTCAGTCATTATAAACGTTTTTTTCTGAAATATGCAGGCGCCCAATACAGGATCTGCAACGCGACCAGCGATCCGAGGGAGACGAGGGAAAGGAGTCGGAACGTCCAGGCGATCCCAAAGAACGATGATGCGTATCCGATAACGAGCGGCGTCAAAAACCATCCGGAGTCGTAGAGGAAAAGCGCGGTGGCGTTTCCCTTCGGCCGAAGCGCGGGCGGAAGTGTGTCGCTGATCAGGGAGAGGTACATGGGAAATCCGGCACCAATCCCCAGCCCGAACAACGCACCCGCCACGAGAAACGTGAGGTTCGACGGAAAGAGAGAGATGCAGCAGAGCGCGCCCGCCATCAACATGCCGCACGGCGCAAACAGGAGCGCGCGAGGCACGCGATTCAGCATCTTCGAGCCCAGCAATCGCACAGACACGGCTGCCACCGAACTGCTGACGAGAAAATACGACGTAAGCACGCCATATTCGGCGGCATACATCGACATACTCGCGGTCGTCGCGTCGACAAGAGCGACGAGCATACCCGTTACGGTCAACACGAGAAACGGGCGATTCACGAAGAGGTCGCCGTACGAACCCCACTGCGGCTGTTTTTCATCCTTCGAAACCGTCTGCGCATTGCCGACCCTGCGACCGAGATACCAACAGACAACGCACATGAGCGGGCCGAGGGACAAATAAAGCCTCAGGTGTCCGCCGATGAGCAGCCACTCTCCCAGCGGCGTGATCGTCGCCGTCGGCAGGACGCCGCCACTCACGACGACCGCAAATGTCGCGCCGCGCATCGCCTCCGGAATGATGAGCGCCTGATAGGAAAAGATGCCGATCGTATAGATCCCGAAACTCAATCCCGAGAGAACGCGCCCGAGCAGAATCATCGTTATTCCGCGCGCGAAGTAGAGAACGAGGCAGCCGACCAGCCCCAGCACACTCGACCCGACCAGCGTGCGCCGGATACCGAAGTTCTCCAGTAACCAGCTCCCCAACGGCCGCGCACTCATGATCGCGATGAAAAAAATTCCCAGAACCCACCCGGTCATCTCCTGGGAAATGCCATACCCCTGCACGACTGTGCCGTATATGAAATAGATCTGTTCCATGCAATGAATGGCGTAGATCGGCAGGAAAAGGCTGATCAACAGACGGTCGTTTTCCGTGATTTTAGGCTTCAGCATTCGTTCTCATCTCCGCATTCGGAACGCGACGCGTTCTTTTTTCTCTCAAGTTTTCTGTTAAGCCGCTCATGGCGATGCTGTAAATCGCGCAACATCTGGATATACGAACGTCCGAGCAAATGCCTGTTTCGTTTCAGCCACGAAAACGCGCTGCGAACGTGCTCCATCGCCCTGTCGGGGGAATGGAAGCGATGTTCCTCCAACTTCGCGAGTTCCTCGCAAATCGTGTAGACGGAGACCCATTCGTACGCGCAGACGCACCCTTCGAACAACGCGCGCAACACGAAGGCGAAGTCCTCTCGCGCGGCATCGTAATCCTGCGATTTTTTCGCGCGGTACGCGCGGCGCAAGCGAGCATCGACGCCGGAAACTCCGTCGTTGCACGCATCCTCCCAAAATTGGCAAGAGAGGTCGTCGCGTCCCTGCGAATCCCAGATGTCCCCGGCGCGTAACCGCTCCCGTCCGTCGCCGCGGTTTCCGTCCAGGATCGACGCGATATGGCAGTAAAGGGAAGCGAGCGAGACGATGTCCAGTTCGTTGTGATAGAAGACCCCATGAAGAGGGGAGGCATCCGACGAGCGCAGATATTGAAAATAGATCGCCGGAATCATCGCCCCGGGAATATCCTCGCCGCTCCTCGTCACACCGAGCACGTTTTTCTCCATGCTCCCGAGCGAACAGGAGGAGAGATACCCACGGTACAGCCTGCGCGCCAGATAGAGGAGATCGACATGTGGAAAGCGGTCCCATATCGGCGTGCTGCGCGCAAGAATGTGCCGGGTTCGCAACAGGGGGAGGTCGAAGGCCTTTCCGTTGTACGTCGCGAGCGTGGCATCGGGCGGAATCGCAGCGTCGATCGCCGCAAGCCAGCGCGCTTCCCGGGCGGGGCCCTCCAGAAAAAACTGGAGGACCGAAAAATCTTCTCCATCGACGAACCCCAAACCGCACAAGAAAGCGTAGGTGCCCGTGCCCCCCGCCAAACCGGTCGTCTCCAGATCGAGAAAGACAACGCGATTTGTGGCGCCAAACGTGCGCATGACGACCATTTCATCCGGCGAGAGAAGCGGATGTTGCCCATGCGGCGCACCCAAGCGATAACGTCGAGAGATTCGATAAACACCCTCGTCGACCCATTCACCCGGCGGCAGCCCTCTGACGGGCCCTCCGGTTTGCCGCTTGGGCGAAGGGTTTTCCGATGTCTCCTGACTGTTTCGATATTCGAAAAAACGATCGAACCGACTCATGTCGCTCATTCGGAATGCGCCTCATCTCGAATCAAGTCGATCAACACAACCTCCGCAGGCGCGAGAAATCGCATGGGGGGGGCCGACGAAACCGGCCCCATTGCTCACGTACAGATACGAGCCGTTTCCAATGAACCGCAACCCTTTCGGTCTGCCGGGAATTTTGTGACGAGACGACGGAATGAAAAAAAGCTGACCCCCGTGCGTGTGCCCCGAGAGTTGCAGGTCGAAACGACCGATGGTCGAAGGTTCGACGATTGGCCTGTGCCGGAGGAAGAGCACAAATTTTTTTCTCTCCTCGCACGTCAGGGAAGCGAACAATTCCTCCGATACGGATTGCTCCGGATTCGCGTCCGATTTTCGAATATGATCGAGATCGTCCGCGCCGAGAAGCAAAATCTCGCCCAAATCGCGCTTCTCGCCGGCAATCCGCTCGATTCGCGAGAGATCGACAAATTCGGCGGAGTTCTCGAAACCCTCGTAGTAGTCGTGGTTACCCGGCACGGCCCATACCCCGAGGCGCGGGGAAGCGCCCGCGATTCGACGCAACTCCTCCGCGTAGGGGAGATAGAAGGAGGAGACACCCGCTTCGTCGCCCACGCTCCCGTCGACGAGGTCTCCGGTGATAACCACCAGATCCGGTTCGGCTGAGACGATCGCGTCGACGACCCTCGCAACGTGTTTGAGGAGCATGAACGGACTGATGTGGAGGTCGGTCAACTGCGCGATCCGAAGACGCTCGGCACCGTCGGGCAGTTTCGGCGTCCGGAGCTCGATGCGCACGGTCCGGATCGTGCGCGCTTCGTAGACGCCATAGGCGCAAACGGCAAAAGAGACGCAGCAGGACACGAGGAACGCGGCTCGAATGTCCAGGGCAAAACAACGAAAAATCAACATACAGGCCGTCGTCAGGATGACGAAGATATTCCATGCACCGCCAAAACGATAGACGGCAGATTTGAGGGTCATGCGCCGCCGTTCCCGTCTCGGCGTGTGAAGACGACGCGCGGCGAGGCTCGACATCATCGCGAAAGCACCCATCACAAGCCAGAGCGCCTCCTGCCAACCCTTCAAATGCACGCCGACGGATACATAAAGGTAATAATGGGCGAGAAAAATAGCAAACAACACAAAAAACCAGAACAGGCGATTGTCCGACACCCTGTTCCGGTGAACGTTTGTCGTATTTTTTAAATGCTTGATTCTTTCGAATTCCTTTTCTTTGATTTTTTTTATATTTGTGATGACCACAGTCTGCCCAACGATTCCAAAATCTTGGATCGCACGCTCCGCTTCTCCCACTCGGAGAGAATGCACTCCCTGGATTTTCCCAGATCGAGCAGGAAATCCCGCTCGAAAATTTTCGCCGTCTCCCTGCTGTAGATAAACGCCTGCACTTCGAAGTTGATCGCGAGGCTTCTGTTGTCGAGATTCGCCGTGCCGACGGAGGAGATCACGTCGTCCATGAGAAGCGTCTTCGCATGGACGAAACCGTCCTCGTACATCCAGATGCGCACACCCGCGCGCAGAAGATCTTCGATGTTCGACCTGCCGGCCCAACTCACCAGAAAATGATCTGGAACGGCGGGTATGAGGATTCGCACATCGATCCCGGAAAGCGCCGCGATTTGAAGCGCTTGCATGATGGATCCGTCGGGAACGAGATATGGCGTCGTGATCCAGATTCTGCATTTCGCCTCCGAGATCATCATGAAGTACATCTGTTCGATCGAGTGCCACGGAGAAGCGGAACCTCCGCTCGCCACAATCTGAATGGGGAGAAAGGGATATTTCTCGCATTCGTTCGGGTGCGTCGGCGAAAAAACCTCGAGGTCCGGCGAGAGGTCTTCCTCTGCCGCAATTTTCCAATCCTGCAGAAAGATCGCGTTCAGCGCATATACGGGTTCTCCCCGAAAGAGCGCATGCGTGTCCCGCCAGTTGCCCAGACGCCCTTCGCCCAGATACTCCACGCCGACGTTGAGCCCGCCGGTAAACGCGACGTCTCCGTCGACGACGACAATCTTCCGGTGATTGCGAAAATTGATGCCGCTTCGCAATACGGGAAAGGAGACGGGCATAAATGTATTGTAGTCGACGCCCGCGCGCTTCAGTTTTTGTATCAGCGTGCGCCCGAATTTTTTCGTTCCGACGCCGTCCGTTATCATTCTCACCTTCACGCCGGACGCGGCCCGTTCGCAGAGGATATCCGCGATTTCATTGCCGAGCCTGTCGTCCTGAAAGATGAAATATTCGATGTTGATAAATCGTTTCGCCGACGAGAGGGCTTGTTTGATGGCGGAGAACGTCTGCGCTCCGTCCACGAGTATCTGCACTTCGCCGCGCTCCATGATTTCTGCGGCGGAGTTGCGAAACGCGAGGATCGAAATTTTTTTGACCTCCGGCGGCGTGCATCTGTCTCGCGGTGTGACGATCGTCGGGTAAGACTTGCTGGGTTTGAATAGTTTTCTCGTCTGGATGCGTTTCATATCCGGGCCGAGCAGGAGATACAGAATCACGCCGACACCGGGCAAGAGCGCCAGGGTCAGAAGCCACAGAACCGTCCTGTCCGGATTCTTGCCCTCGAGAAAAATCAGGACGGCGACGCTCAGCACATACAGGGTCATGATATGCGGCGCATAGCGAACCGCGAGTCCCCAAATCCACGAAGAGACGTCGTAGGTGTACTGGAGCAGAGTCAACCCATCGGTCCCTGCTCTGACGACAAGTACAAAATACGGTACAAGCCCCAGCACGAAGGCAACCGCCGCGGTAATGACCAGCTTTTTCCAGACCGGTTTATCCTTTTTCATCGTGCCATTGTATCAGACATCGCCCACAACGGAACGACACCGGACAGCTACCCCCTGATTTTCGAAATCAAACTCCTCGCGGCCTGCTGGATCGGATCCCATAAAGGAGAAATAGGGGGGGCATAGGAGAAATCGAGATACAGCATTTCCTCCAGCGTCATCTTTGCCGTGATGACCGCAGCCATCGTGTCGATACGTTTTGCCGAACCCACATCCCCGAGGATCTGCGCGCCGACAATTCGCTCGGAGGGGGTCTCGGCAATCATTTTGACGTGCATGTATCCGACATAATCCATGTAATCGGCGACGGTGCGTCCTCTTACCGTCACAGCAGCATATGGCGTCCCCTCCGCAATCATCTCGCGCTCCAACAGCCCCGTCCGCGCGATTTCCTGCCCGCAGACGCGACAGACCGCAGTGCCCAACACACCGGGAAAATCCTCGCGTTGGCCCGACATGCTGAAAGCGGCCGCCCGCCCCTGTTTGTTGGCGACTGCGCCGAGCGCTAGATGCATCGGTTTTCCGGTGATGAGATTCGTCGATTGCACGCAGTCCCCGGCCGCCCACACGTCGCGCGCGGAGGTCTTCATCGTCTCGTCCACAACGATCGCGCCTTTTATGCCCGTCCGTATCCCTACGTCGGACGCGATTTTCGTGTTCGGCACAATTCCGAGCGCCATCAAAACGACGTCGGCATCGTACCGACCGTTTTTCGTCACGGCACCGACGACACGACCGTCGCGGACCACAAATTCTTCGATCCCCTCGCCTAGGCGGACGCTGACGCCCCTAGACTCGAGATTCTTCTGCACAAACTCCGCCATATCCGCATCGAGCGTGGCCATTAACTGAGGCGCAACCTCCAGAATCGTAAGATCGATGCCCATCATGCAGGAGAGCGAGTCCGCCATCTCCAGTCCGATGTAGCCGCCGCCGACGATCAACGCTTTTCGCGGATTGTGCGTTTCGATCCATTTTCTCATTGCGACGCCACTCTCCACCGTCGAAAGCATAAAAATCCCATCTGCGTCGATACCCGGGATGGGGGGCTTCACCCTGGAGGCACCCGTGGCGATCAGCAATTTATCCCAACGATCGGTAAACGTTCGGCCGTCCGTCAAATTTTTTACCGCGACCGTCTTTGCCTCCATGTCGATTGCCGTCACCTCGTGCATGGTGCGGACCTGAATATTTTTTTCGGCAAAACTCTCCGGCGTGCGGGCAATCAGCCGCTCCCGATCCAGGATCATGCCGCCGACATAATATGGAATGCCGCAAGCGGAATAGGAGATCACGGGGCCTTTTTCATAGACGGCAATTTCGGCGTCTGGCGACAGTCTGCGAAGTTGAGAGGCGGCGGACATCCCGCCGGCGTTGCCTCCGATAACGATCACTTTATTGCTCGACATCACTTCATTCTCCTTTCAAAATACCGATGGCATCTCGGGAAGAGGGGAAAAAACGAGTCATTTGGGTTTGTTATTCCAGCCAAAAAGTCGATACCGAATGCCGGAATTGTAGTATAGTTTAATGGCACTGCACAAGAGCATTCACTGGAGGGTTCGATATGGAACTGACCGAAGCATCGTACATCATTGTAAAAGGTTTCATCGACGCCAAGGACGACCGTGGAAAAACGGCCTACGGCACGTTGCTTGCACTCGCCAGTAGACGCGATATCAAATTTATCAGCGTTTGGTTCGCGAACGAAGAGATCCCAAAGGACACCGAATGGGATGAATTGTTGCGGCTTCATATGGAGAAAGACAAAGACCCCAACCGGGACCCCTCCGCTATTCGAAACGAAGAATCGCTCTACGATTTCCTGTACAAAAACACCGTGTTGAGCGGCATCGTGAAAAATCACAACGCGAAGTCGGCAGAACAGGCGATCAGCCGCTTCTGCCTGGACCATTTGCAGTTGAAGGCCGTCTCCTTTCTCGATTTCCTCGACGCGACGGACGGAGATATCGACTACATCGAATCGCTGGAAACGAACGAGCAGGAACCGCAGAGCGAGGAGAAGCCGTTGTCCATGCAAAGTGAGGAAAGCGGCGGCACAATCCGGCAGGACGGCGGCAAACCTTCGAACGAGATTTTCGTGAAGTGCGAGCCCGCTCTCGACCCGGTGAACGGCATTGCCATGAATGAGATCCGCGTTGGCGACACGGTATACGCCAAACTTCCGGAGGACTCCGTTTTCTTCAAATTGCTTGCGAAAAACTACGACGCTTTCGATGGAATGATCAACGCGGAAGTGACGGGAATCCTGATCAACGACCTCGGCACGGCGACGATCAGCTTGAAACTCTCGGACGACGTTTCCGGCATTATGAAGCTGTCCGGCAAAGTGCGAATCAAGGTTGCGGGCCAACACGGCGCTGCAGAGACGGCGGCGCGCAAGGTGAAACGTTTCAATTTCAACAATCTATCGACGGAGGCCGTCGTCGGACTATCCGGTATCGTCCTTTTAATCTCCGCCCTCCTGGCGGTATATTATATTTTTTGGTGATCGATTCTCCGAAACGAGTGTGTAAAGATGCAATGGACCGCGGAAACAAATAAATTCGTCATCGCAAAGGGTTTCGTCGACGCAAGAGATGCCGGCTCTCGTTCGGTGTATGGTGCCTTCGTTTCGGCCTCCGGCTATCAAAAAACACTCTATTTCAAAGAAATTTTCTCGAATGATCCGATCGACAGGGCGCTTTCATGGCCGGAATTACTCGCGACGTTGAACGACGAAAGCGTGCAGCCGCCGGCAAACTCCGTCCTTGCGCACTACAGGAAAGAATTTCACGAGTTCATAGACATCCAGCGCCTGCTCGAATACGGAAGAGGACGCATGGACGCCAAGGAGATCGAACGGAAGATTTCCTATTTTTGCTCGGACGCCTTGGATCTGAGCGCGATCATTTTTCTCGAATTGACAACTGTGAGCGAAGGAGACTTGCGCTCCCTCATGCCATTTCTTCCGGAAAAATTCGGCGGGACTGAAAAAAAGACCGAGAAAAAACAAGACGAAAGCGACGACTCAGACGACGATGATTCCCAGGATACCGAAGAAGGCGAGGATGAAAAGGAACAAAGCGAAATTTTTCTGTCCTGCGAACCCGTGTTGGATCCGGTTTCCGGTGTCGCGATCAGCGATTTGTCAGTTGGGGATCTTATCGAGGCGAAGCTTCCCGAAACCTCCTCCTACTATCAGTTTTTCACCAATAAATATCCCGCGTTCAACGGCATGATCGAAGGAGAGATTACGGGGATAAAAGTAAACGAATACGACGTTGCCGTCGTCGCGCTCAAACTGGCCGACGGCATTTCCGGCGCCCTGAAACTTTCCGAAAAAGTTCGAATCAAACGCCTGGCGACAAAAGAGCCTTTCGATCCGTCCGAAAGCACGCGGATTTCTGTGGAGATCGTCTTCGCGATACTGAGTGTCGCGGTCTTTCTGGTCGTCATGGGTGTCCTTCTATATGTAATCGACTGACGAACATCGCATCAGCCAATTCCCAAAAACGCCACCCAAAGCGGAATCGTAATCGGCGCCAATATCGTCGTGATGGCGACCGTGTCGCATGCGTACTGTTCATCCAGCCCCATCCCCCCGGCGATGATAAAACAGTTCACAGCGGTCGGCATGGCCGTAATCAGGACCGCCGTTTGCATCATCGTTTCGGGAACCGGCCAGACGAGAAAGAACGCCCAGGCTACGGCCGGATGGAGCAGCAACTTGATCAACACATCGTGCCACGTCCGCTTGATCGCATTTGGAATATCCGGCAGCTCCAGGCTCATGCCGAGGCAGATCAACGCGATCCCGGTCGCCATGTCCGCGACCAGTTTCATCGAGACCAACACGGTTTCCGGAATCGGGATGCGAATTTGCGCGCACAGGAGTCCGAGCAGGCTGGAGGCGACAAGCGGATTTTTTATGATCTTGGCGGCGAGCGCGCGGAACATCGTAAAGGAGAGCGCGCCGGAGAGGACGATCTCGCCCCACAATATCGTGATGAGGTTAAAACCCGGGATCGTGATGGCTAGATAGATCGACGACGCTTCCATTCCCGAAGCGCCCATCGCGAGAACCGCGGCCGGCAGTCCGAGATAGACGTTGTTCGCCCTCGCGGCGGCCATTGTGGAGAACGCCTGTTTTTTCCTGTCCCCCCTGTGCGTAATAAAATAAGAGAGGAGAAACGCCATCATGGGAACGAGAAAGAGCGTGCTGTAGGTCGCGAGAAACAGATTCCGATGATGCCAGATTTCGGTGCCCGAAGTATAAGTCGTCCGAAACAGCAGGGCGGGCAGCACGATCCAATAGAGCATGTTCGTGAGGCGTGTACGGTCGTTCTGATTCAAGAATCCGGTATGGCGGAGCACCATTCCCAACACAACGACGATAAACAGGGGGGCGATTATCAAAAGGCCATTCACTCGTCTCACCTCATCACACGATCTATCGCGAACTCTCGGTGTCATGGTAACATACAACCGGATTATTCGTGAGGGGGCCATATTTTTGCATTTGATCATTGCAATTGCCGTCGTATTTTTTATCGCCGTCGTCCTGTTGCTGATGAGCGTTTCGAAACTGAAGGAGAACGGTGCCGCGCTCGAACACGCGACACGGGAGCTCATTCTGCGCCTTGAGGCACTCGAGGAGAGAATCGAACAGGGGGAGCGTACGTCGCTCGAATCCTCCGAAAAACTGCGGGAGCAGCTTTTTTCCTCCGCAAGGGACGAACGCGCGGAGATCGCGCGAAATTTTTCATCTCTGGGCGAAAACCAATCCAGGCACCTTCGCGAAATCGGCTCTCTCCAGAAAGATTCCCTGGATGGCCTGTCCATGCAGATCGCGCAAATGACGCGCAATAACGAAGCGCGATTGGACACGATGCGGGAGACGATCGAACATCGACTCAAAGACCTGCAAACCGGCAACGAGGAAAAGCTCGAAAAAATGCGCGCGCTCGTCGACGAAAAATTGCACGCAACACTCGAGCAGCGCCTGGGGGCGGCGTTCTCCAACGTATCGGAATGGCTCGACAAGGTGCACAGGGGTTTGGGGGAAATGAAAAACCTGGCGGGCGACGTCGGCGACCTACGACGTGTCCTCACGAACGTCAAGACGAGAGGGATCTGGGGAGAGATCCAGCTTGGCGCACTGCTGGAACAAATCATGCACCCGGAACAGTACGCGCAAAATGTCGAGGTTATACCGGGCACTTCTGAACGAGTTGAATTCGCAGTCAAACTGCCCGGGCGGGACGAGAAAAGCAACGTCTGGCTTCCGCTCGACTCGAAATTTCCGCAGGAGGACTATCTCCGCCTGCTCGACGCAACCGAACAGTGCGACGCAAAAGCCGTCTCGGAACACCGGCGCGCGTTGGAACAGCGGATTCTCGAGGAGGCCAAAAAAATCCAGACGAAGTACATCGAGGCTCCCTACACGACGGATTTCGCCGTTCTTTTTCTGCCGGTCGAGGGATTGTACGCCGAGGTTATCCGCATCGACGGTCTATGCGAAAAAATCATGCGGACCCATCGCGTCGTCATATCCGGCCCGACGACGATCGCCGCACTCTTGAACAGCCTTCAGATGGGCTTCCGCACGCTCGCTGTCGAGAAGAGATCGAGTGAGGTCTGGCTGCTCCTCGGACAGATCAAGACCGAATTCGCCAAATTCGGCAACGTTCTCAAAAAGGTGCACGACAGAATCGAACAAGCGGGTAAGGAGCTCGAGAGCGCCGGGGTTCGGAGTCGGGCGATCGAGCGAAAGCTGCGCAACGTGACCGAGCTTCCTTCGGATGCACTGGGTGAAGAGCTCGATTCGATCGCAGCCCTGACGACGGAGGTGGACAATGATGAAGAATAAAGTGCCCGAGCTTGGCGAGGACATCCAAAAGAAAACCCCCTCGACACGTGTCGCGCTTTCGCGGGTCGGTGTCACCTCGCTCAAACGCATCCTTCGCCTTCGCAGTGAAAAAAGCACCAGAAAGGACGACGCCCGCAGCACGCTCTTTTTTGCGGAGATGGACCTCTTTGCACACCTGGACGCGAGCCAGTCCGGCGTCCATATGTCGCGGTTCGTTGAGAACATCGAGAACATCGCGGCGGACCTGTCGACCGAACCCTCTCCGAACATCGAAACACTCGCGGAAAGAATGGCGCTCGCCATCGCCCAAACCCAGGGAGCGGCGCGCTCCGAAGTCCGAATTCGCGCGCAGTACCCGATGGCCAAAGTCACCCCCGCCTCCGGCACGGAGGTGGAGGACCTGTATACGTTCATCGGTGTTGCCATCAGCGACGGCACATCGACGAGGCGCGCGGTCGGGGTCGAGGTGAACGGTTTTACCGTATGCCCCTGCGCGAGGGAGATGGTGGCGGAACATTCCCGCAACGTGCTTAGAAAAAACGGTTATTCCGACAAAGAGGCTGAAAAAATCGCCTCGCTTCTCCCGCTCGCGTCCCACAACCAGCGGGGAACCGGAACGCTGATTGTCGGTACGGAAATGCCCCTTCGCGCAAAGACGCTCGTCCACATCGTGGAATCCTCCATGAGTTCGAAGATCTACGAACTCCTCAAGCGCCCGGACGAACTGCACGTCGTCACACAGGGACACGCCAACCCACGTTTCGTCGAGGATGTCGTGAGGGAGATTATCCGAAATGTCGCGGAAACTTGTACCGACCTGCCGGAAGAGTCCTTCATCGTTGCGCGTCAGGAAAATTTCGAGAGTATTCACAGTCACAACGCATACGCGGAACGCTGTGGATTTTTCGGGGATATGCTGCGGGAGTTACAGGGCGTCCCACAGGAAGCGACAGGGGGGAGATACAGAATATCGTCTCTCGAAGCCTGGTTGGACAGCTTGTTGTAAGGGAAGACGACAAATGCCGACGGGCGCTGTCGACAAAAAGATTTGCTGGGTCGTTACCGGAGCCGGACATTTTCTGCGCGAGGCCGTCGAACTGCTCCCGCCTGAACCGCATGTCGATGTTTATCTGACGCGGGCCGCGCTCGAGGTTGTATCGAGATACCATGTGCTCGAACGAATCGAATGCACCGGCAGGAAAGTTTTTCGTGAGGCAGACCACAGCTCGGGTGCGATCATCCTTTTTTCGATGGGGCGCTACGACGCGCTCGTCATTGCGCCCGCAACTTCGAATACCGTCGCCAAATGCGCGCTGGGCATCGCCGATTCTCTCGCCTCCACCTTTTTCGCGCAGGCGGGAAAGAGCGGAATACCGACAATCGTTTTGCCGACGGACGTCGATGCCGAGGTCGTTTCCGTCACACCGTCCGGCAAATCCATTCGCATCACGCCCCGCCCGATCGACCTCCAGCATTCGAACGCACTCTCATCCTTCCCCCACGTTTCGGTCGCAAAATCGATCGAGGAGCTTGGGGCCCTCCTTGCGCCTTTCACAGGAGGCACCGATCGCTGGAATAACTTCTCCCCGTCGTCACCGGCGTCGTGAAAATTATGATAAGATGCGCGCGTTGCGAATGACGTGCAGGAGGGGAAATATTTGTCCAACATCGTGGTTCTTTATTGGTCGGGATCGGGCAACACCGAGAAAATGGCTCAACTGATCGCGGAAGGCGCATCGGCCACCTGTAAGCACGTCGCCGATGCGACGCCGGACGAATTGCACGACGTCTCGCTGGTCACGTTCGGCTCTCCGGCACTTGGGGATGAAGGCATCGACGAAACGGAACTTGCGCCTTTCATCGCATCCGCAAATGCCGCACTGCAAGACAAAACAATCGCGCTGTTCGGATCTTACGGCTGGGGAAACGGGGAGTGGCTCAGGCTGTGGGGAGAAGAACTTTCGAAGTCGGGCTGTCGCGTTCTGCCAGACCGCCTGGCGATACGCGAAGCCCCAGAGGGAGACGACGTAGCAAAGTGTATCGATTTCGGGAGAGCTCTTGCCAAAATCGCGCAACAATGAAAAACGCTGTGCGCCGAGTTCGAAGGACCTCGAAAAAGATAGCGATTGATTGGAGATCGGGTACCGCATGATGGCCGTAAGTGGCACATCTTCGGGACCCGATTTTTTGTATCGGCTTTTGGCCGCGCGCGAAGAGCGGGCCGTCGTGCAAAAGAATATCCTCTCTTCGTCGCAAAGCGGATGCCTTGTGCAAATGATGCCGAACATTCCCGGTTACCCAAAGAGAATCGAAAACGACACGAACGCCGTTGCAATTGCGGAAAAATCGTTCAAATGCAAAATCGCGATGAAAGAGGCCGTAAGGGCGTGTCTGATCAATTCGGCAGGCATCGCACTGCTGCTTCTTTTCCCATCACTCGATGCCGCCGATGCAAAAAAAATCGGGATCGAGGTGGAAAACACTCCGGGATGGGGGAGGGCGCTCGACATCGACATCATTACACGCACGGGAATCGTGTCGAGAAAAGATTTGGGGCTTCCGGCGAGGGTATGCGTCATGTGCGGAAAAGAGGCAAAAATTTGCGCCAGGGAACGAAGCCACAACGTCGAAGAGCTCAGAGACACCGTGCGCCGTTTGCTCGCGTGCACCGTCTCCGATCAGGCGCCCTCCTCTTCGGAATCTTGAGGCGGCGCACTCCGCGCATTGAGCGCGTCGACATCCTCGAGATAGCTGCGCCAAAATTTGATCGCGACGAACGCCAAAACGGTGCCCACAACAAACCCCGCCAAGGCGACAAAGGGACGCCCCTTCCCAAGGAGATATCCCCCGGCTCCGCCGATCAGGTAACTGTAACTCCCGATCGTTCCGATCGAGCAAAACAAGCATGCCAAACGTTTTGCAACGGCCCTGTTTTCCAGCGTCATGATTTCATACCCGTATTCACCCTGTTTCGTCAATATCCGTCAATTGTACATCGCATTCGCCTCGCCCGCCAGTTGTCGCAGATCGTGCGAAAGAACGGGACTTGCGCGTGAAAATTTTTACGACAGCCGAAAAAGAAGACGACAGGCATCTACGAGAGGAGCAATTGTCATGGCAACAACCCAGCAAATTCCATCGTTCGACTTGAAGCGCAATTACAAGAGGGTGGAGGACGAAATAAAAGAGGCGTTGGAAAGCGTTCTCGCCTCGCAACACTTCATCATGGGACCGGATGTCGCCGCATTCGAACAGGAAGTCGCGTCATATTTGGAAATTCCGCACGCCGTATCGTGTGCCTCGGGGACGGATTCGCTGGTCCTCGCCCTGATGGCGCTGGGCATCGGACCGGGCGACGAGGTGATCACGACGCCATTCAGCTTCTTCGCAACGGCCAGTTGCATCGCGCGAACCGGTGCAAAGCCCGTTTTCGTGGACGTGCATCCCGATACCTACAACATTTCCATGGATCTGGTAAAGGCAGCGGTGACAGACCGAACGAAAGCGTTCATACCCGTGCATTTGTTCGGACAACTCTGCCGGGTGGAGGAAATCGTCGATTTTCTTGCCCAGAGAAAAATCGCCCTTGTCGAGGATTGCGCGCAGGCTTTCGGCGCACATCGGATGCACGAGGGAAAGATCATCCGCGCAGGCGCGTGGGGCGGTTTGGGGTGTTATTCTTTCTTCCCGACGAAAAACCTGGGCGCTTATGGCGACGCCGGGATGACAACAACTTTTAACGAAGCGCACAAGGACCGTCTCGCGAAACTTCGCGTTCATGGGGCGACGACAACGTACATTCATGAAGAGGTCGGGATCAACAGCAGGATGGACGCGATGCAGGCCGCCATTCTGCGCGTCCGTCTTCGGCACATCGAAGAGTGGACGGAGGATCGGCGGGAGGTCGCGCGACGCTACAAACTCCTGTTCGCGGAGCACAGGCTTCTGGAGCACCTGATGCCGCCCGTCGAAGACGAGGGAAATCGACATACGTATCACCAGTACGTCGTCAGAACGTCCCGCCGCGACGAACTGCACCAATATCTCGCGGAACGAGGTATTGTGACGAGGGTGTACTATCCGTTGTCCCTCCATATGCAACCCTGCTTCGCAAGCGCCGGATACGGGAAGGGCGATTTCCCCGTCTCCGAAAAACTGTGCGGCGACGTTTTGGCGTTGCCGATGTTTCCGGAATTGACGGCAGACGAACAGGAGCAGGTTGTTCGTGAGATTGCGAATTTCTACAAGTGACCCATTGCAATTTATTGACCTTTCTTGTCTTTTTGCTTGATGCCTGATACAATCGGGACATACCGGTACAACGCTCCGGCAAATACAAAAATGGAGGTTCATGCACAATGCTCTATCCGATGGACCCGACTTTTTTACTGCTGATCCCCGCTCTGCTTCTGGCGGCGTTCGCGCAGATGAAAGTCAAGAGTTCGTTTGCGAAATACAGTCAAATTTATGCGACAAGAGGAGTCTCCGCGGATGCCGTATCGCGAATATTGCTCGACAATTTCGGCTTGCAAAAGGTCAAGGTCGAGCGGGTGCCAGGGAGCCTGACGGATCACTACGACCCGAGGTCGAAAGTGCTTCGCCTGTCGGATTCTGTCAGCGGCAATTCGAGCATCGCAGCAATCGGCGTCGCCGCACACGAAGTCGGACACGCCATACAGGACAAGGAAGGTTATGCGCCGCTTCGTTTCAGAAATGCGCTCGTCCCGCTGGCAAACATCGGCTCGACGGCGGCGTTTCCGCTCTTTCTCATCGGTCTGTTCATGAGCATGGAGCCGCTCCTGAACATCGGGATCATCCTCTTCGCCGGCGTCGTGGCTTTCCACGTCATCACGCTGCCGGTTGAGTTCGACGCCTCGGCGCGCGCGCTCAAGCTGCTCGGCAACACCGGGACACTGACGAAACAGGAAATTGGCGGAGCGAAGAGCGTCCTCACAGCGGCCTCCCTGACATATATCGCAGCGACGGTCATGGCGCTCGCCCAACTCCTCCGCCTCTTGATTCTGGCAAATGGAAGACGCAGCAACTAGACGAATGTACGGAGATAAAACGACGAAAAGCGATAAGGGCGGCACCCGCCGCCCTTCTTTGTTTTTTTCTGCACAATTTACTTTGGGGGAAATCCGATGAGAGGAATCGAAGGGGCGCTCACGGTGTTGCGCGACGTCGAAAAGGGTGCGTTCGCCGCGGAAGCGTTGCGAAAGATCTGGCACAACATCGAACCGGCGGAACGCAAGCTCGCAGCGACGCTCTCCTATACGACACTCCGCAAACTGGGCCTCTGGAAACATCTTCTCTCCCGGTATTGCAAACGGCCGATCGAGTCGTTGAACGCGGCGACAACGTCCGTGCTGCTACCGGGCATTGCGGGCGTTCTGGAACTTGAACACTTCAAACCGGGCGTCCTGGTCAACGCACTCGTCCAACGAGTGAAGAACATCAAGGACGCGGATGGAAACACCAGGGAGTCCGCGCTCGTCAATGCCGTCCTGCACACGGTAATGCGGGAGGCACCGGCCTACGTCGAATCGCTGCGCAAGTCGACCGCCCTTCGGGATCAGGCACTGGCGGCGGGCGTGCCCGGCTGGGTTGCAGCAGAATGCAACGCCGATTTCGGAATGATGACGGCCAAGCGTCTCGTCCAACTCTCCGACACGCAGACATTTCTCTCGCTTCGCCTCTCGCCGAACGTCGACAGGGCAAAATGGATCGAAGCGTATAACGAGTCCCAAACACGCGAAGACGCGATTTCCCCCGGTGAAAAAGAACCGGCACGCGAAGGGATATTCCCTGGCTCCGTACGCCTGCTATCGAACCCCTATCCCATCGACCTTCCAAGATATGACAACGGCGAAATTGCACCCGCAAGTGAATCCTCGATCTGGGCGATCGAAACGTTTTTACCATACCTTCAAGGGAACTGCCTTCTCGATATGTGCATGGGCCGGGGGGGGAAAGCGGGGCAACTTTTATCCAGCCTTCATGATTTGAAACTCGAGGGATGGGACCTTTCTCAGACAAGACTCAACGCGGCCCAGCGCGAATTCAAACGCCTCGGCGTGGGGGATCGGACAACCGTAACTCACGGAGACGCGCGGACGCTTGTGCCCCATACGCCTCCATCTGCCATCCTGCTCGACGCTCCTTGCTCCGGAAGCGGCACGTGGCGCAGACACCCCGAGGGGAAGTGGAGGATGACCCCCACAAAATTGCGCCATGCCGCCAGCCTGCAAGAAGAATTGTTTTCCAGAGCCGCCGACCTTTTGACGCCGGGGGGCGTTATGATGTACTGTACGTGCAGCATCTTCCGGGCAGAAAACGAAAAGGTCGTGGGCGCGATTCTTTCACGCAGGGCCGATCTTGCGGAGATTCCGGTGCGCGCCGCAGGGACATTCCCCATGCAAAAAGGAAAGCCTTACGGAGCCTTTGTGTACCCCGAAAATCCATGGATTGACGGTTTTTATGTGGCAATATTCAGGAAAAAAGGCTAGAATCAACGAAGAAGTTTTATACCCGCAGATCCACAACATCAATAGGGGGAATTCCATTGAACAGGCTCTTCCGATGGGGCATCGTCATCGCCTTGTTCGTTTTGATTGCATCCGGTCTGATGGCCGTACGGATCATCTTTGTAGATAACAACGAGGTCGACGTTCCGGCGATCGTCGGCCTGTCGGCTGTTGAGGCGACAAACAGACTTCAGAACAGCGGCCTCACGGCCAGGATCGACCTCATTGATTCGGATCAACCGGAGGGCGTCGTCATCTCTCAAACACCCGGGGTGGGCAACAAGATCGAAAAGGGAAAGATCGTCGTCGTTCGCGTCAGCAGAGGCGGCACACAATTGCGCATCCCCGACGTTCGCGGCATGGAATTCGCCGCGGCTGTCAAAACGCTCGACACAGCGGGATTCAAGATCGGGACGGTTTTACGCGTTACAGACCCGCTCAAGGCATCCGGTACCGTTATCGCCCAGAACCCCGCTTCCCCCTCCATGGTCTTGAGCGATCGAATGGTCGAATTGCTGGTGAGCGAAGGCGCCTCGGGGAGGACGGAAATGGTCCAGATACCGGACCTCAAGGGGCAGTCGGAAAAACTCGCGCGCCAAATTTTGGAGCAGAGCAGCCTCTCCGTCTCAAGAACGATCGTCGTGGAGTCAAACCAGGTTCCGGCGGGAACCGTGCTGCGCACGCAACCGATCGCAGGTTCGCGCGTGCCGCACGGCAACGCCATCATCCTTTACCTGGCCAAAGAAACGGACGTTGTGCCGTCTCCGCTGACCCCGGAGGTCTCGCATAGACCGCCGAACGTCATACAAACCACCCCGGCGGAAACCCCGTCGCAAGAACGCTCAGAAACACCGACAGCGCCAGTTACACCGCCGGGTGTGCCGCAGCCTGTGATCGAACAACCCGTTGTCGAGACGCCGACGCAGCCGGTGACACCGCCGCCTGCCACGCCGACGAAGACGGCGAAAATTCGTTTCCAGGTTCCGCCGTTGACTCGGCCCCTGCATTTCAAGATTACGATCGACGACGACCGCGGCACGAGAGTGCTGCGCGAACAACAAGCCAGAGGCGGCGAATACGTCACGATGGACATCGGATACAGCGGTAGCGCAACGGTCACAGTGCTGTTGGACGGCGAAACGGTCTGGCAGGAAAAATACAGATGATCGACGCGACGACACCCCCGCGCAAGTTGAAAGGTGCGCATCCATTTTTACTGGCCCCTTCGGTGTTGAGTGCCGACCCGCTCGCGATTGGAACGTCGATCGACAACCTCGAGGGTGAAGCGGATTGGATCCATGTCGACATCATGGACGGTCACTTCGTCCCCAATCTGACCTACGGCCCCGCCCTCGTGAAAGCCCTCCGGAGACGATATCCGGATGCTTTTCTCGACGTTCACATCATGGCAGAGCGTGCAGACGACTTTCTTGATATGTTCGTGGAATCCGGTGCAAGCCTCCTGAGTGTGCACGTCGAGGCGACGCATCACATTCACAAAGTCTTGCAGACCATTCGGAACAGGGGCATCAGACCGGGCATCACGCTGAATCCGGGAACACCGGTGCAAACGATCGAACCGATTTTGAATATGGTGGACCTCGTGCTCGTCATGTCCGTCAATCCGGGATTTGCCGCACAAAAATTCATCCCGGAGGTCCTTGCCAAGGTGAAAGAACTCGTTCGCTACAGAACTGCGAACGGACTTGATTTCCTGGTAGAAATCGACGGCGGCGTCGACGCGAACAACGCCAAAATGCTTGTAACGTCGGGCTGCGATGTTCTCGTTGCGGGCAATGCGATTTTCGGGTCTGAAAATCCTGCGGAAATGGCGCGAAAAATAAAAAATGCCGTTTCCACACAACCCCAAACCTTCGCTCAACGGGAGTTATGAATATGAGCCATTATGAAAGACAGGACGACAACAACGATCTGTTTCTTCTCGGAGAACAATTGAGGGAACTGCGCGAAGCACAGGGCATGTCGTACGACGACATCGCGAAGTCGACGCACGTCCGGCCGCACATTCTCAAAGCGATCGAGGAAGGGCGTCTGGAGGGAATCGCCGCGCCCGTTTATGTGCGGGGATTTGTCAAAACGTACTGCGAGTTTCTCATGGCGCATGACCTGTGGAAAAAATACAGCGCGCGCCTCTCCTCGCTCGAACCCCCGCGATCCTCGACCGGTGGCATTTTGGCGCCCGTCGATATCTCGCACCCACGCCCCGTATTTCGCCGCACGTCGATCATCTGGGTTTACATCATTCTGGTGATTGCAGTGCTTGGAGCGACGTTTCTCCTCTGGAATCAACACAAAAACCCGGAGAAAGCTGGTAACGGCTTTTTTCTGAGATTTTCTTCGCCGCAAGCGGAGCAGCCGGCGGCGCCTCAAACGGATTTCCCTGAGAGTACGCAACCGGAACCCGAAACAACGTCGATTTTTACCATCGTTTCCGATGAAATGCGAGAAGAGGGAACCCCTCTCGCTTCACCGATTTCCGCCGAACAAAATTTTGCGTCTCATGCAACGACTTCTGTGGATCTGCAACAGCAAAACCTGTCCGTCGACCTCTCCTGGCTGGACGGCAATGTGCCGACTGACATCAGCCTGAATATCGCCGTCGCGCAATCCCAGATACCGGACCAGCGTTTATTGATCGAAACCACTGGGCCGGTTCGTTTGATCGTTCAACAGGACGGTTCCGTGGTAACGCGGCGAAGCCTCACAGCCGGGGGCGTCCGCTCCTATGACGTCACAGGCTCCACGCCGGTCAGCCTGAGCGCAGGGAACGCTGCCGATGTAACGTGGTACGGCAAAAAATACACCCCCATCGGAAGCGACAACAAACCATTGGGGCTGATTTTCTACCCGGACGGTCGCGTGAGCATCACGGAAGGTAAGTCCCATCACTTCGGCGACTCATCGAACACAACTGGAAATTGATACCTGCATGCCCCTCCGCGACATCAATTCGGTTTGCTGCATCACTTTGGGTTGTTTTAAAAACCATGTCGACAGCGAGCGAATCGCAGGGGTTCTGAAAGACAGCGGATATGAGATCGTCGCGACACTGCACGAGGCGGATGCCTGTGTGATCAATACATGCGGCTTTCTCAAAGACGCTGTTGAGGAAAACATTGCCGTCATTCTGGATATGGCAGAAGCGAGGGCAAACGGTACAATCGCGTCGCTCGTCGTTTTCGGTTGTCTCGTGAATCGATATGGCGCCGAAATACTCGCACAAAACATTCCGGAAGTGGACGCGTGGATCCGTTGCGAAGATTACACCGCCTTGTTATGCGCATTGCCTCGCAAACCCGTACCGATTGCATCGATACCCGTGAAAAGGGTCCCGATACCGAATACTGCGGCGCACATTCGATATCTCAAAGTTTCGGAAGGTTGCTCCAATCATTGTTCATATTGCATGATCCCCAACATCCGGGGCAATGCACGCAGTCTTTCCGTCTCTTTCCTCGTCGAAGAAGCGCAATCACTGGTCCGTGAAGGCGCCCGCGAACTTTGTCTCGTCGGTCAGGACTTGGCGGCGTACGGTGCGGATCTTGGCGATGGAACGGACTTGGTCGGATTGATCGATGCGCTCGAATCCTCTCTGCCACATGACGTTTGGCTGCGGTTGCTTTATCTGCAACCGATGGGCGTGGAGCGCCGTTTGCTTGAACGCGTCGCAAGTGGCCGACAGGTTCTTCCATATCTGGACATCCCCATTCAGCACGCGAGCGAAAAACTGCTCGCTTCGATGAATCGCCATATTTCGCGAGAAGCTCTTGCCGAAATCTTCGTGACAGCAAGGCGAATCAGACCGGATTTCGCACTCCGCACGACATGTATGGTTGGCTATCCGGGGGAAGATCGCCAGGATTTCGATGGGCTGCTGCGTTTTCTCGACGAGATTCGTTTCGACAGGATGGGCGCGTTTGTTTTTTCGCCGGAAGAGGGCTCGCTTGCTGCAACGATGCCGCAACAAGTAACGCAAAAGACGAAGAAACGTCGCCTGGAACGCCTGATGAGCCATCAGGAAGCCATTTCCGCCGAACGGCAATCCCTCTTTCTCGGAAAAACCTTGGATGTGCTGATTGACGCGGTCTCCGAGGGCGAATACGTCGAAGGGCGCTCCTTCCGAGAAGCCCCGGACGTCGACGGTGTTATCGAGATTGAAACGACAAGCGGTTGCTTGCGTCCGGGCGACAGGATCCGGGCAACCGTCATCGAAACATACGAACACGATCTACGAGCGAAAGAGGCAACCCAATGAACGACAACGAAACGAATACACACTGGAAAACATGGTATGGACTCATATCGACACTGTTCGGCCTCGGCAATTACAGCAAAATGCCTGGGACGCTCGGTACGCTTGCGGCAACGATCGTTCTCCTGGTCATGGGACGAGTCGATCCGATTCTTCTTCTGGCGACGATCGCCATCGGCACCGTCGTTGCGGACCGATACGCGAAGGTAACCGCAAAGGAAGACCCCGGCGAAGTGATCATCGACGAAGTCGCGGGCTACTGGGTGTCCATGTACGGTCTCGACGCATCGTACGGCATCGTCGCGTTTTTCCTCTTCCGCATCGTGGATATCCTGAAGCCCTTTCCCGTCCGAACGATGGAGCGCCTCCCGGGCGGAATCGGAATCATGGCAGACGACATCTGCGGAGGCGTTGTCGTGAATATCCTGCTGCGATTTCTGTACTGGTTCTTTTTTGCCGGCGGTTTTACCGTATTGCAAAACTATCTTGGAATCGGAGGCTGATGCGCGGTGTACGAGCGAAACAAACGATCGGAAATTGACGATCTGTCGCGAAAAATCCTGGACATTTCCCTCGCATGTCATGGTGAACCCAGCCGCAAACTTTTTACTTTTGCGGAATCGTGCACGGGGGGGCTCGTCGCGTCGGCGATCACCGGCGTGCCGGGGGCTTCTGCCGTCTTTTCGGGCAGTTTTGTCGCATACAGCAATCTGGCGAAAATCGAACTCCTGAACGTGACCCCCGAGACGATCGAGCGCCACGGTGCCGTGAGCGGGGAGTGCGCGGCGGAGATGGCGTGGGGAGCACTGCGCAAATTCGACACACGGATTGCGGTCAGCGTCACGGGAATCGCGGGACCAGACGGCGGGAGCGAACAAAAACCCGTCGGCACGGTATGGTTTGCCGCCTGCCATTGCGACGGCAGAATGCGTTTGAAAAGGGGTTTCTACCCAAACAAAAACAGACGGGCAGTCCAGTTGAACGCAACGCACGCGGCACTTCGCATGCTCATACTCGCCCTGTCCGAGCTGTAATCGACGTGCAAAAAAAGAACCGGAGGTGTAGATAGAGTGTCAAAACGGAAAGATGCAACAACAAAAGAGGAAGTGCTGGAGAGAGCGATTACCGACATCAAACAGAAGTTCGGTGATGGTGCGATCATGAAGCTCGGGGAGCGGACGAACATGAACATTGAGGTCATCCCGACCGGCGTTCTGCCGCTCGACGTGGCACTCGGAATCGGCGGCATCCCAAGGGGACGCATCGTTGAACTGTATGGCCCGGAAGGCGGAGGAAAGACGACCATCGCGCTCCACATCATCGCGGAAGCGCAGAAAAGAGGTGGCGTCACGGCCTTCATCGACGCAGAGCACGCGCTCGACCCGGGCCTCGCCACCGCAATCGGCGTCAATACGGGCGAGATGTACCTCTCCCAACCGGACAGCGGCGAGCAGGCGTTTTTCATCATCGACTCGCTCGTGCGAAGCGGCGCGGTCGAGTTGATCGTTGTCGACTCGGTAGCCGCGCTGACCCCCCAGGGGGAGATCGACGGCAAAATCGAGGAGGGACCGAACAAGAGCGTCGGCCTGCACGCGCGGCTTATGTCGTACGCGTTGCGGCGGCTGACGGCCGTCGTCTCGAAGAGCAAGACGACCATCGTCTTCATCAACCAACTTCGTTCAACGATCAGCACCGGTTACAGCAGCGGACCAACGGAGACGACGACGGGCGGACGCGCGCTCAAGTTCTACAGCTCGGTGCGCATCGAGGTGCGCAGGGCGGCGTCGATCTCGCAGGGCGACACGCAAATCGGGCACGAACTGAAAATCAAGGTCACGAAAAACAAGCAGGCACCGCCCTTCCGCACCGCGCACACGACGCTGATCTACGGCAAAGGCGTTCCGAAGGCGATGGCGGTCCTCGACATGGCGCTCGACATGAACATCGTCAAGAGAAAGGGCTCCTGGATCGCTTACAAGGGGGAGACCGTTGCGCAGGGCAAGGAGGGAACGGCCGAGTACTTGCAGGAGCACCCGGAACTGATGGAAGAAATCAAGGCGGAAGTCCTGGCAAAGGTCGCGGAGGCGAACGGCCTGATCATTGGCCCACCCGTGGATGCAAACGCCGACAGCATCATTCCGCAGGATATGATGACCGCGGATTTGCTCGAGGAAGGCGCCATCGCCATGGATCTGGATGCGCCGCTCCCCGACGAGGAGTAAGCGAGCAAAAATCGAAAAAATATTATAAAAAGAGACGATAAAAAACGGGAAGGCCGCGAATCCCCCAAAGGGGTGCGTCGCGGCCTTCCCGTTTTTTATTCTCGTTCGATCGGCTTGAAAGACGGTAGAGGCGCTTCCCGAAAATCGCGAAAGTATCCATCTGCGATTTTTCTCAACTCCGCCTCGTCGTGGGAGGAAGCGTCGTCCTGTATGCAGTAGACACGCATCCGCGCGCGCTTGGCGCTTCTTACCGCCGGCAAAATATCTTCGAAGACGACGCACGAGCTTGCTTGGGTATTCAATCTTTCGGCCGCGAGCAGGAAAATATCCGGAAACTCTTTTCCCCTCCCGACTTCGTCCGTCGAACACTGCACGTCGAAAAAATCGTAAATTCCGTTGTTCCTGAGCACCGGTTCGGAGAGTTCCGGGTGAAGGCTCGTCGCCGTCGCCAGTTTGACGCCGCGTTGTTTGAGGGCCGTCAGATACTCGAACGCGTGGTTTTTGAGGCGAATCTCGTTCGCGTATTCGTGGCGCGCCATATCTTGCCACTCCCGCATGATTTCCTCTTCCGTCGTTTTGAGAGAAAAGCGATCGATCGTATAGCGCGCGACCTGTTGAAAAGAGAGCGGTGCGATCGTTCGCGCGTAGTCTTCAGGAACGGGGATTCCCCGTTTTGACAAAAAATAGAAATCGATCTTCTCCCAGACATGCATCGAGTCAAGCAGCGTGCCGTCCAAATCGAAGATCGCCGCGGCGAAATCATGCATTGTGGTGACGAGCGCCGGAAAGAAACGAGGTTTTGAGAGACGTAGCCGAAGCGGCCATGTCCGGCTGCGAGAGGATCGCCGAGACGACGGCAATGCCGTCGATTCCGATGCCTGCGAGCATGGGCAGCGTCCGCTCGTTGATCCCGCCGATCGCCACGATCGGAAGCCCCGTCTCACGCTTGATTCGCGCGAGCTCGTCGACCGAGACACTCCTGGTGTCTTTTTTCGTATCTGTCGGGAACATCGCCCCGACGCCGAGGTAGTCCGCGCCACCCTCTTTTGCAATAAGGGCCTCATCCAGGTTCGCGACTGAAACGCCGACGAGCATGTCACAGACGAGCCGCCGCGCAACCGCGAGCGGCAGGTCACTCTGGCCGATGTGCAAGCCGTCAACACGGACAGCGAGCGCGATATCCGCCCTGTCGTTGACGATGAGCGGGATGCCGTGAGCATCGGTGATCGCTTTGATCCGACACGCCTGCTCGAAAAATTCGCGCGACGACGCCGTTTTCTCTCGAATCTGGACGACGGTGCAACCGCCCCGAATAGCCGACTCGACAGCCGCTTCCAATGTCCCACTTGCAAGGAGTTCTCTGTCCGTGACCAGATAGAGTGTATAATCTACCGCTTTTCGCATGTTATTTTCAGCCTTCTCTCCAGTGTTTCGGGCGACATGTTGCCGATTTCGTCGATGAGACGTACCCGCATACTGCCGACACCCTCCTTTGCCGTTCGCTCGTAGGCAAGTTCTCCCGCGATTCCCATGACTGCGATGCCGCAGACGGTCGCCTCGAACGGAGGCACGCCCGCACCACAAAAGGATGCGATCAGAGAAGTGCACATACACCCCGTTCCCGTAATGCGCGCCATCGCCGGGTGCCCGTTTTCGATCAAGGCAGCGCCGCAATCTGCGACGACGACATCCGTCGCGCCGGTTGCGGCGTATATCGTGCCAGACGATGTCCTGCACTGAAGCATCGATATCGTTTTTTCAAAGTCCGCCTGGACGCACCCGGTGTCGACACCTTTCGCCCGTACATCCATGCCCGCGATGTGCATGATTTCGGAGGCGTTTCCGCGTATGACGGAAAAGCGGATTTCACGTAACAGACGAGCCGCCGTATCGCTGCGAAACGCCGTCGCCCCGACACCGACGGGATCGAAGACGACGGGAATGTCGCAAGCATTCGCGACACTGCCCGAGGCAAGCATAGAACCGATCGTGCGCGCATTCAACGTCCCCATGTTGATGACAAGCGCCGAGGCGATCCGCGTCATTTCAGGGGCTTCGGCGAGGTCGTCCGCCATAACGGGCGAGGCACCGATCGCAAGCGTCGCGTTTGCGCAGTCGTTCACCGTGACGTAGTTCGTGATGTGATGTACGAGAGGGGCAAGCGTACGCACTTTCTCGAGATGTGCAGAGAGTGTCGCGATATCAATTCTCACTTTTCGCGCACCCCCTCAGTCCATATTCATACAGATCGTGGAAGTGATTCGTCGGACCGTTGCCTCGCCCAATATCGAGCGCATGCCGGATGGCGGTCGTCACATATTCCTTCGCGAGACGGACGGACTCCGGCAAGGAGTGCCCCAGAGCCAGATTCGACGCAATCGCGGAGGAATAGGTGCAGCCCGTTCCATGCGTGTTTTTCGTGTCGATTCGCGCGGTGTCGTATTCGTGGAAATTTTTCCCGTCGTAAAGAACGTCGACGGCCCGTCCGCTCAGGTGCCCTCCCTTTACGAGCACGTTGCACGAGCCCATCTTCTGTATCGCTTCGGCCGCAGCGCGCATGTCTTCGACCCTCTCAATGCGAATGCCTGCGATTTTTTCCGCCTCGGGAATGTTCGGGGTCAAAAGATCCGCGCGCGGAATGATCCGCTCGATCAGCGTGGAGATGGCACGCGGCTCCATGAGCGGGGCGCCGTTTTTGGCGTACATGACGGGGTCGACAACGACATTCGCGGGGCGGTACTCGTCCAGCTTTTCCGCGACCGCACACATGGCTTCCGGTGTCGACAGCATGCCGATTTTCACCGCGTCGACGCCGATGTCTTCGAAGACTGCGTCGATCTGTTCCGCGACGACGCGCGGATCGACGTTCTGGATGCTGATGACTCGGAACGTGTTTTCCGCGACGACCGAGACGACGACGCTCATTCCGAACACACCGTGTGCGGAGAACGTTTTGAGATCGGCCTGGATTCCAGCGCCACCGCTGCAATCTGATCCCGCGATGCTCAATACTTTTTTCATTCTCGTATCTTCTCCTTAGAAAATAAAAAATCCCCGCCTGACGGCGGGGGTCAAAAAAGGACGCGTTCGTCGTTACGAAGCGTCCCATCGTGCCATTCGTGATGAATGCGATTGCTCCCTACGTCAGTATTAACTAACAGGTTCAAAGGGTCAGGTTTTACCTTCTCAACTCCATGGAGTTCCCCTGCAAACGCAAAGAATTATACCCATAATTGACCCGTTAGGCAAACCGTTTGGCAAACTGGTTTTCACAAATCCCTCGCTTTCGCTTCACATTTTTCTCACATTCGATCGATAAGATATTCGAATTGAATTGCCCCCCAAGGCAATGGCATTACTTTTCTTCTTGCACCACTTGCGGTATTTGAACAACATTTTCTCATTCTAAAGATGCTGCACGAAGAAATATTTCCGTGGGAAAAGCGATCTCTCGATGATGCTCACCCTTTTTTCGTGGAAATACGCTTTCAATCTAAGGGTATGTTTGACTAGAATATTCAGTGCGGCTAAAATCAACAAAGTCGAAATGCCTGTCATTCTGTGAATGATCGACTTTTTTCCCGAAGGGAGGTGGCACGATTGGCTCAAAATATGGCTGACGAAATCAGGGCCAAGGAAAACGATGCCAAACACATCGTCGCCGAGGCGAAGTCCGAGGCAGCGCGTGTTCTGGCTACAGCTCGAACAGCGGCTGAACAATCCATCAAGGAAGCAAAACAAAAATCGCACAGATTCTTTCGCGACCAGGTAACAAAAGCCGAACAGGAAGCGGAAGCGACTGCGGAAAAAACGGTCGAAGCCGGCAGAAGAGAAACCGAACAATTCTACGCCGACAACAAATCCAGGACGACCGAAGCGATCGATTGGCTGACAAAAGAGGTGATGTCTTCTTATGGCAATATCTGATATGCAAAAGGTCCACATGGCCGTGCATAAAACGATATCGGACGAGGTCATGGGCAGGATACAGAAGCTCGGATGCTGTCAGTTCATCGCACGCAGCCACGAGTCTGTGGACGAGCGCGATATCGCGCCTCTTCGAACCAGACTGCGCAAAATAGAGGAGTTGCTGGGCGAAGCAAGATTCGTCTCCCGCTTTCTGGAACCGTTCGCGACGGAAAAGGGCAGCGGACTTGCGAGGGCGATGGGCGATATGCCGAGCTACTCGTTGGACGCGCTCTCGAAAGTCGCCTCGGAAGATACGTTCAAGACCACATCCTGCAAGCTCCGCGACCTCGAGAAACGCCTTTCCGACGCGCGTACCGGCATGTCCCGCGTCACAGGCCTCGTCGCGCAACTGAAACCTCTCGCGCAACTGCCGTACTCTCTCGATTTCTATACGACAGGCACGGAGGAGACGGCGGGCAACCTGTTTTCCGTCCCATTGGCACAGGCGGACGCCTTGAAAAGCGCCCTCGGCGGCGCGCTGGGGGAGATGCTGGACTTATACGCCCTTCCCACGTCGGAGAAGGATACGAGTCAACTGTTTTCCGTCATCTTCCCGAGAGAAAAGGCCGCGGACGTGCAAAACGCAATGCACGACATCACGGCCTCCCGCATCGACGTCCCCGCCCAGTTGAAGGACACCGCGGCGAACGAACTCGTGCGGCTCGACGAAGAATATGGCGAGCTCAAACTGTCCGAAGAAACCGTCGTCGATGAAATTACGGCGATGGCAAACGACGCTTACAAGGAGTGCCAGCTTTTCTCGGATTATTGGACCATACAGAAAAACAGGGCGGACGCGCTGATCGACGGCGAACAGACGGAGCAAATCCTTCTCGTTTCGTTCTGGATCCCCAAGACGTGCATGGCGCGCTTTACGCAGGCGACCTCGCTCTACCAAGACCTGATCGACGTCGTCACCACCGATCCGGAGGAGGGCGAACTCCCGCCGACGCTTCTTCGAAACAAAGGACTGGCGGAACCGATGGAGCCGTTGATCACGATGTACGGAACGCCGACCTACGGCGCTTTCGATCCGACCGGGATCGTCACGCCGTTCTTCTACCTGTTCTTCGGCATGTGTTTCGGCGACGCAGGCTATGGATTGGTCATTGCGGGCATTCTGCTCCTGATCCTCATGCGCAAGCCGGTTACAGGCACGCTCAAGAAATTCCTGGTCATCCTGACCGTGAGCAACCTGATGGCGGTAGTCGTCGGCACGCTCACGTTTTCGTGGTTCGGAGACAGCATCACCGCGTTTCCGTTTCTCTCGTTCCTGAAGCCGCTCGGCGCGCTCCAGGTGCTGGACCCGATGAACGACCCGATGACGTTCCTGGGAATTTCCCTCTCGCTGGGATTCATCCAGATCCTGGTCGGCCTCTTCATCGCCATGCGGGAGAACATTCGCAGCGGCAACAAGTTCGCCGCTTTCGCGGATCAGGGCGGGTGGGTCATTTTCCTCTGCGGCCTCGTTCTGCTCGGGCTGTCGTCGGCGGGAATGCTCCCGCTTCCGACCTCCCTTGCCGGAGCAATCGCAGCGGTTGGCGCCATCATCCTCGTCGCAACGCAGGGCCGCGAGAAACCGTCGATCTTCGGAAAACTCTTCTCGGGCGTCATGAGCCTGTATAACGTCACGGGATACCTGGGCGACGTGTTGAGCTACAGCAGGCTTCTGGCCCTGGGATTGGGGTCCGCCGCCGTCGGCATGGTCATCAACCTGCTCTGCAACCTCGTTGCTGGCGCGGGACCGGTCGGCATCGTGCTTGCGGTCGTGATCTTCGTCGTGGGCCACACGTTCAGCATCGCGGTCAACATTCTGGGCGCATTCGTACACTCTCTGCGCCTACAGTACGTCGAGTTCTTCGGAAAGTTCTACGAGGCGTCGGGCGAGGATTTCACACCGCTCACCATGTCGACGCAATATGTCAAATTGACAGACTGATCAACCACAAAATTTTGACGCAATTACATTAAGGAGGCACGATTTAATATGGAAACAGTACTTGCAACAATGGCAGAGCAGTTGGGACCGGCTCTTGTGATTCTTGGCGCGGCACTCGCGGTTGGATTCGCGGGCTCCGGATCGGCGTGGGGGATCGGGCTCGCCAACGAAGCGGCGGCCGGAATCATGACCGAGGACCCGAAGAAATTCGGTTACGCGCTCGTTCTTCTTGCACTTCCTGGAACGCAGGGCATCTACGGTTTGCTCGTCGCGTTCATCGCCCTTTTGAAAGCCGGCCTGATCGGCGGCGGAGACGTCACGGTATCCGTGTGGCAGGGACTTGGGATCGGCTGTGCATGTCTCCCCATCGCGATTTCCGGCTTCTACTCCGCCATCTGGCAGGGCAAATCCTCCGCAGCATCCATACTCATGATCTCGAAGCGCCCGGATCAGATCGGTAAGGCCGTTATTCTCCCCGCCATGTGCGAAACCTATGCGGTTTTCGGTCTTCTTATGAGTATCTTGATGTTAAACGGAATACAACTGTAAACGCCGGACAGGGGGGAATACCATGTCGCTGGCACAAATAACCGAAAAAATCGAACGAGACGCACGGGCCGAGGCGCAGAAAATCCTGGATCGTGCAAAAGAACAGGAAGCCGAGGTCAGAAACGCCGCGGACGTCGAGGTCAAAAAACTTCAGGAAGCGGCGCAAGGGCGATTCGACAGGGAGCGGCCGGAAATTTTCAAGCGCCGCGACATCGTCGCGCGCCTGGATGTCAACAAACTACACCTTGGAGC
>JAJDHV010000122.1 GCA_030266365.1 Synergistaceae bacterium OttesenSCG-928-I11
TGCTGCTTGTTTCGTTTGCGCTGCTCGCCGGTGGGTGTGGAGGGTCGTCGAGCTCGGACGGAGACGCCTCGTCCGGTTCGGACAGCGAAACGGAGAACGTCGTGGTGTCGGATCTGGTGGTCACCGGCCCCTCGTTCACGTTCGAAGACGGCGTCGTCTTCATTTCCGGCGGGGGCACGTACACCCTGACCGGCGCGCTCAGCGGAGGCATGGTTCACGTATCCGCGGCGGGTTCGGATGTGACGCTGATTCTGGATAACGCCACCATCACGAATGCCTCCGGCCCGGCGATTCTGTTCGAGGCCGCGCGTTCCGCCACGGTCATGCTGGCGAGCGGTTCGGAGAACGCCGTCACGGACGGCGGGAGCAACGAGGATTACGATGCGGCGATCTTCAGTCTCGTCCCCCTGACGGTCGGCGGCGAGGGAAAGCTCGACGCCAGTGGCAACAACCAGGAGGGCATCGCGAGCGACAGCACGCTCACGATCGACGGCGGTGTCATTCGTGTCGTCGCAGTCGACGACGGCCTGAACAGCGGAGGCGATCTGACCATCAATGACGGCTATCTCTACGTCGAGGCGGTCGGGGACGGCATCGACTCGAACGCCAACCTCACGATCAACGGCGGCACGATCATCTCACTCGGCGGCATGTCGGGCGGGGACGGCGGACTCGATGCGGACGACGGTTACAGTCTGGCGATCAACGGCGGTACGGTCATCGCGACCGGGCAGGACATCCCCACGCCGGATGCGGCGTCGAAGCAGCGCTCGATGATCGTCAACTTCAACGAGCAGAGCGCCGGCACGCTCGTCCACATCGAGGGCGGGGCGGAGAACATGACCTTCCGTCCGGACAAGAGTTACCGCGCGTTCTTCTACAGCTCCGGCTCGCTGGCGAACGGCGTCGCATACGGCGTCCACCTCGGCGGAAGCTGCGACGGCATCGAAGCCGACGGCCTGTATATCAGCGGAACGTACGCCGGCGGGACGCAACAGTCCCACACCAACGGATCGACAGAGTTCACGATCACGGGAACGACCGGCGTCTTCAACGTCGGTACCGGAGGAAATCCGCCGGGTGGCGATAACAATCAACCGGCTCCCCCGGAAAAGCCGGGAGCATAGCGTAGGCAAACGGTGGCATCCCATGCCGCGGTGACTGTCTCGTCCAATCGCCGCAAATTTTGCGGTGATTACGGCCTGCAATCGCCGCATGCATCGCGCTTCCCTTGACAGCGGCGGGTTCCGGGCGTATATTGTTCCCGCATCGGGGGAGCCTGCGCGAAATTTTTTTATTCGCTCTGCGCGGCTGAGAGGAGGCATTTGCCTCGACCCTTCGAACTCGACCGGGTAATTCCGGCGGAGAAGACGTGCGTTTTTGCGAGAAAACGAACCCCCGTGCAGCGTATCTTTATTCTGCAAGGGGGTTTTTGTTTTGGACACCGCAACCATGCAAGGGGCATCCGCCCGCACAAGGGCGATGGTCGAGTGCGCGCTCTGCGTCGCGCTCTCCGTCGTTTTCTCGTACATCAAATTTTTCCGTATGCCGCAGGGCGGCTCGATCACGCTAGAGATGGCCCCGCTGCTCTACCTCGCCTATCGTCGCGGCGCGGGATGGGGGATCGCCGCGGGTGCCATGTCGGGCGCGCTCCAGATGCTGCTGGGCGGTTACGTCGTCCATCCGGTGCAGGCGCTGCTGGACTATCCGCTCGCGTTCGCCTGCCTGGGGCTCGCGGGCCTTTCGCGCGCACATCCGTTGCTTGCTTCGTTCGTCGCGGTCGCAGCCCGGCTCTTCTGCCACGTGCTCTCCGGCGTGGTCTTCTTCTCGCAGTACGTGCCCGAGTGGCAAAACCCGTGGGTGTACTCGGGCGTGTACAACGCGAGTTTCATGGTTCCGTCGATGATCATCTCGGGCGCGCTCGCCTGGGCGCTCTGGCGGCGGATGGGCAGGAGCGCGCCGCCCGGGGGCGAGAAAAAATAAATTCGCGTTTCTCCAACGATTCCCTCAACTCCTCGCGTTGTGCTAATATCGACGCGAGGAGTTGTTTTTTTATGATAAAAAACCCGGTAAAGGTCGCAAGTTATCACCCATACGCGTTCGCGACGATCGTCTTCTGGGCGCTCGCCTATATTCTGACGCGCCTCGCACTGCGACACTTCACGCCGCTGTCGCTCGGCTTCCTGCGCTACTTCGTCGCGTCGTGCGCGCTTGTGGGCTTTGTTTGCGTCTGCAAGATCCGGCCGCCATCGATGGCGGACGTCCTGCACTTTGCGCTCTCGGGCGCGATGGGGTTCTTCGCCTATGTGATCGCGTTCAACAAGGGATCGGAGACGGTCTCCGCGTCCACGAGCAGCGTCGTCGTCGCGACCGCGCCGATCATGACCGCGTTCCTCGCGCGCTTCCTCTACGGGGAGAAACTTGTGCGGCTTCAATGGGCGGCGGTCGCCCTGGAGTTCGCGGGCATCCTGATCCTGGCGCTCGGCCGGGGATCGCTCACCGTCGACGTCGGCATTTTCTGGCTGCTCGGCGCGGCCCTCTCGCTCTCCCTGTACAACCTGCTCCAGCGCAAACTCACGCAGCGTTACACCAGCCTCTGCGCCTCGTCGTACAGCATTTTCGCGGGGACCGTCATGCTCGCGGTCTTCCTGCCCTCCGCGCTGCCCGAGCTCTGGCACGCGCCGATGCGCCTCGTACTGTGCGTGGTGCTGCTTGGACTCCTTTCGAGCGCCGCCGCCTACGTCCTCTGGTCGAGGGCGCTTCAGCTCGCCCCGAACACGATGTCGGTGAGCAACTACATGTTTCTCACGCCGTTTCTGGCGACGATCTTCGGATACCTGCTGGGCGGCGAACGCCCGGACCTGCCGACGCTCGC
>JAJDHV010000120.1 GCA_030266365.1 Synergistaceae bacterium OttesenSCG-928-I11
TGTGACCCCTCCGCTATGGCCACCAAAAAACTTGTAATACCCTAAATGATTCCAGGTGTTACATGAGAAATATGAGGTTAAGGCTTCGGTGTATTAGTATCGGTCAGCTCAAGCGGCGTTACCGCCTTACACTCCCGACCTATCAAACCCGTCATCTCCGGGACACCTTATCTGCTTAACGCAGTGGGGTATCTCATCTTGGGGCCGGCTTCCCGCTTAGATGCCTTCAGCGGTTATCCGATCCGAACATGGCTACCCGGCTTATGCCGCTGGCGCGACAACCGGTACACTAGCGGTCCGTCCATCCCGGTCCTCTCGTACTAGGGACAGATCCCCTCAAATACCCTGCGCCCGTAGTGGATAGGGACCGAACTGTCTCACGACGTTCTGAACCCAGCTCACGTACCGCTTTAATGGGCGAACAGACCAACCCTTGGGACCTGCTTCAGCCCCAGGATGCGATGAGCCGACATCGAGGTGCCAAACGCCGCCGTCGATGGGAACTCTCGGGCGGCATCAGCCTGTTATCCCCGGGGTAGCTTTTATCCGATGAGCGATGGCCTTTCCACTCAGGACCACCGGATCACTAGGACCAACTTTCGTTACTGCTCGAAATGTCTCTCTCACAGTTAAGCCACCTTATACCCTTACGCTCAATTGACGATTTCCATTCGTCATGAGGTGACCTTCGCGCGCCTCCGTTACTCTTTGGGAGGCGACCGCCCCAGTCAAACTGCCCACCTGACAGTGTCCCGCAATTTCTGATTGCGGTTAGAACCCCAGCACACCAAGGGTGGTATCCCAACGGCGTCTCCGCATAAGCTGGCGCCCATGCTTCAAAGACTCCCACCTATTCTGTACAGAGTGTACCGAAGTCCAATATCAAGCTACAGTAAAGCTCCACGGGGTCTTTCCGTCCTACTACGGGTAACTGGCGTCTTTACCAGTACCACAATTTCACCGGGTCTCTCGTCGAGACAGCGCTCAGATCGTTACACCATTCGTGCAGGTCGGAACTTACCCGACAAGGAATTTCGCTACCTTAGGACCGTTATAGTTACGGCCGCCGTTTACTGGGGCTTCAGTTCAAAGCTTCGCCTTGCGACTAACCTCTCCCCTTAACCTTCCAGCACCGGGCAGGTGTCAGACCCTATACGTCGACTTACGTCTTCAGCAGAGTCCTGTGTTTTAGTTAAACAGTCGCCTGAGCCTGGTTTCTGCGAGCCTGAGATGCTACATCTGTAAAAGTTTTCACACCCCAAGCCACTCCTTCTCCCGAAGTTACGGAGTTAACTTGCAGAGTTCCTTAACGAGAGTTATCCCGTCCGCCTTGGCCTTCTAAGCCTACCCACCTGCGTCGGTTTGAAGTACGGGCAACCAAGTATTCCCTAGAAGCTTTTCTCGGCAGCCGAGCATTTGCGCCTTCATCACTCATTCGCGAACCCCATCAGATCTCGGCGTTAACATTACGGGGGATTTGCCTCCCATAACCGCCTACTTCCTTGGACCGGGACGTCCATCACCCGGCGCGCATAGCTTTCTGCGTCACTCCTTCAGTCAAACACACTTGGTCGGGACTGGAATGTCTACCAGTTGTCCATCGAGTACGCCTCTCGGCTTCCCCTTAGGTCCCGCCTAACCCTGGGTGGATGAACCTTCCCCAGGAATCCTTGGGTTTTCGGCGAGCAGGTTTCTCTCCTGCTTCTCGCTACTCATGCCGTCATTCTCGCTTCTGTACAGTCCACCAGACTTCACAATCTGACTTCGCCCCGTACAGAACGCTCCCCTACCGAATAGACTTAGTCTATTCCCGAAGCTTCGGCTGTATGCTTAGCCCCCTACATTTTTGGCGCGGGGACGCTCGACCAGTGAGCTGTTACGCACTCTTTCAAGGGTGGCTGCTTCTAAGCCAACTTCCTGGCTGTCTGGGCTTCCCCACATCCTTGTAACACTTAGCATACGATTTGGGACCTTAGCTGTCGGGCTGGGCTGTTGCCCTTTCGACCACGGATCTTCGCACCCGTAGTCTCACTCCATGGATTACAGTTATGGTATTCGGAGTTTGATTGAACTCGGTAGGTCTTGCGACCCCCTTGCCCATTCAGTGCTCTACCCCCATAACTTACTTCCACAGGCTGCACCTCAATGCATTTCGGGGAGAACCAGCTATCACCGCACTCGATTAGCTTTTCACTCCTATCCACACCTCATCCGGGACTTTTTCAACAGTCTACGGTTCGGTCCTCCAGTCGGTTTCACCCGACCTTCAACCTGGACATGGATAGATCGTACGGCTTCGGGTCTATAGCATGCGACTTACGCCCTGTTCAGACTCGGTTTCCCTTCGGCTTCACTCCTTATAGAGCTTAACCTCGCCACACACCATAACTCGACGGCTCATTTTCCAAGAGGCACACCGTCACGGGATAAATCCCGCTCCGATTGCTTGTAGGCACGCGGTTTCAGGTCTATTTCACTCCCCGCCAGGGGTGCTTTTCACCTTTCCCTCTCGGTACTATTCGCTATCGGTCGCCAGATGTATTTAGCCTTGGACCGTGGTCGGCCCGGATTCATACGGAATTTCACGTGCTCCGCACTACTTGGGAGACACCTAAGAGGCTATTTCCTTTCGCTTACGGGACTTTCACCCTCTACGGTCGGCTTTCCCAACACCGTTCAGCTAGAAAATAACTTTGTAACTCTTCGGGAGATATGCAGATCTCCCATGGTGTTCCCGCTACCCCCCATGCAAAACGCCTGCACGCTTACATGCATCGGGTTTAGGCTGTACCCCTTTCGCTCACCACTACTCAGGGCATCTCTTTCGATTTCTCTTCCTCCGGTTACTGAGATGTTTCACTTCACCGGGTCGCCGCCATAAAAGTATGGCTGCAGGACTTCTCCTGCAAGGTTTCCCCATTCGGATACCCACGGGTCGATGGATGCTTACTCCTCACCGT
>JAJDHV010000121.1 GCA_030266365.1 Synergistaceae bacterium OttesenSCG-928-I11
AAGGCGTAGTCGACGAATTTTTTCCAGTCGTCGCCGAAGTGGCTCTGCCAGAGTTTTTCCATGCCGAGGGCGGTTTTGGTCATCTTGTCGAGTTGGGTGTCGTCGATGCCGTAGTCGCGCGCTCTGGGGTGGGGCATGCCGTTCAATTCGAGGAATTTTACGGTTTCGTCGTAGCCGCCTTCTTTGTAGACATCCTTGCAGGCGAGCATGGAGATGGTGACGGCGACGCTGTGGGGCAGTTTGGGGGCGGAGTTGCTGAGGCCGTACGAGATGGCGTGCGAGACGCCGACGCGACCGCCGATCGTACTGCTGCCGCCGAGGACGGAGGCCATGGCGGATTCGATGGCGCGCGCTTCGTCGTATTCGCCCGCGCCCTGCGTCAGGACCTCGGTCGCCATGCGGCGTCCGTCCCAGGCGTCCTCGATGGCGCAGGGCGCGCTGGTCTTGCTCTGTGTGATTTCGAAGTGGTGGAAGAAACAGTCCATCATGGTGTAGAAGCGGTTGAATTTTTTGACGCCGACAGAGAGTTGGGGATCGATCACGGCGACGGCCGAGGCGGTGAAGTTGTTGTTGATGCCGAGTTTTTTTTCGGGGCCGCGCAGAACCGCGATCGGCGTGACCTCCGCGCCGGTGCCGGGGAGGGTGGGGAGCACCCAAATGTCCGCGCCGCGCTTCATGTCGAGGCCGTAGCCCTGATAGGTCGCAGCCGGCTCCGGGTTGGCCGTGCAGATCGCGACCGCCTTGGCGAGGTCCATCGTGCTCCCGCCGCCGATGCCCGCGATGACGTCCGGCATGCTCCCCTTTTCCTTTATCATCGCGACAAGTTTGTCCACGTCGCCGGTTCGCGGCTCGGACTCGGACGCGTCGAACGCGAATTTATCCTTCTGCCCGAAAATCCGCTCGAACTCTTTCTGGCTTTCGAGGACGGCGTCCACGATGAAGAAGGCCTTTTTATTCCTCTCTTCGAGTCCCTTCAGGATGTCGCCGACTCCGTCCTTGCTCTTTATTATTTCCGTAAGTATCGACGTCCTCCACCAATCGGGGGTGTGAACGAATTCGTCCATGTTTTTTGGCAATGCCGACATGTTTTCATGCTTCCTTTCGGGATTATTTTTTATATAAATCGACGCTTCGCCGTCAGCATGGATTATATTATAATAATCGCTTGTGCGGCACATGTAATATGAGGGGATATCTAAGATGTACTTTTGGGATTCGATTCTTTCGGCGACATCGCTCGCGATGGACGCGTTCGCGATTTCGATGTGCATCGGCGCGACAACGTCCGGAGCGCGATGGGCAAGCGGCCTTCGCCTGGGGCTCATCTGCGGCGCATTTCAGTTCTTTATGCCTTTTCTGGGTTGGCTAGGCGGCGAGTTCGCGGCTTCCTACATCTCGGCGTTCGACCACTGGATTGCCTTTGGGCTTCTCGCCGCAGTGGGCGGAAATATGATTCGCGAATCATGGAATCGCGCGGAAACGGAGATATACGACGAGGATCCGACTAAAAAAATAACTCTGCTCTACCTCGCGCTCGCAACGTCGATCGACGCACTCGCCGTAGGCGCGAGCTTCGGCATATCGAAGCGCCCGGTATTCGCACTCGCGGCGGCGTCAGGAGCGATCACCGCCGTTCTCTGTTTCGTCGGAATATACATAGGACGCCTCGCCGGATGTAAAATCGGCAAGAAAGTCGAGGCCGCCGGCGGTCTCGTGCTCATCCTGATCGGCCTGAATATTCTGCGGGAGCACCTGTTGTAACGAAATGACGCGCGAAACCGCGGCGATTGCATCGACAATCCATTCGTTTTACGTCGAATTGCCTAAAAAGATCAACGATCGCTCGAATCATCCTCTCGGAATTTTGACAATTCGGCAATTTTTTATTGCTTGCCTCTCATAATTCTATACAATCACCTCATTATCATATACAATTTTTCAATCACTTCGTTCCTTTATCCTTATTTAAGAAAGGGGTTGACGCCAGGGACAACGGCAGACGATGGTTTTTACACACCGAGCGGCGGTAATCATTTTATGTTTTCAGGGAGAACACTTTATTTTGTTTTATTTTTTCGTAAGGAGTGAGAGGAATGACTGAAGTCACACTGAAAAAAACCCGGGTACCGCATACCTACGTCATCCTGTTCTGCATCATTCTGCTGGCGGCGATCGGGACCTACGTGCTGCCGACCGGCGTCTACGAACGCCAAAAGGACGAACGCACGGGGCGCACGCTCGTCGACCCGACGTCCTATCACCATGTGGAGCGCAACCCCGTCTCCCCCTTCCAGCTCTTCCAGTCCGTCCCCAAAGGCATGGTCGCTGCAAGCGAGATCATCTTCTTCATCTTCATTTGCGGCGGCGTGTTCACCATCCTGCAGGACACGAAGGCGATCGACGCGGCGCTGAGCAAAGTCATCATCAAGATGAAGGGCAAAGAGAAACTCATGATCCCCGTGACGATGTTCATCTTCTCTGCGATGGGCGCGACGATGGGCATGTCGGAGGAGGTCATCGTTTTCATCCCAATCGGCGTCGCCCTCGCCCGGGCCGTCGGCTACGACGACATCGTCGCCGTCGCGATGATGGGCACGGGCGCCAACATCGGCTTCTCGGCGGGCATGCTGAACCCATTCACGGTCGGCGTCGCGCAGAGCATCGCGGAGCTGCCGATGTTCTCGGGTCTCGCCTTCCGCTCCGTTGGTTACGTCATTCTCTACATCGCGGCAGTCTGGTACACGTTGCGCTATGCGAACAAGGTCAAGGAAAACCCCGATCTGAGCTACGTGCGCGATGAGATGCGCGCCAACGCCGAGGCCAACCGCCTGACCGAGGATATCGAGTTCACGACGACGCATAAACTCGTCGGGCTCGTCTGCATCGGCTTCCTCGTTTTCATGGTCTACGGCGTCATCGAGTTCGGCTA
>JAJDHV010000123.1 GCA_030266365.1 Synergistaceae bacterium OttesenSCG-928-I11
GACGTTTGTTTCTCGCGATTTGCCCGATGTGGTCGTTGAAAATTTCAATTTCAATCGGACGATGGGGGACAGGAATTGGCGTGTCGTCGCCGTGTCCGCGGAGCATAAATCCGGCATCGTGCGCGCGGCTGTGATCGACCTCCATGTCGACGAGCCAACTGTGGGGCGCAAAGCGGCTGTCCATGCGATCAGCGGCGAGTTTGTGCGCGACGACTCGGAGATGTTGCTTTTCACCGTGGATGGTACTGTCCATTATGCGGACGGGAGTGCAGACGTCGCAGCGCCGGTGGCGAGTTATGACGCGGCGAGCGGTGTCTGGTTCTTCCCAAGTGGTATGGAATTGTTTGGTGAAAACGCTTTCATGACGGGCAATATCGCATCGATTGATGCGCAAGGAGTCTTTCATTTTGAGAAGGGGGTCCGCGCCGAGTGGACAAATCAGTGACGGCGATGAAGAAGTTTTGTTTCTTGGCGCTCTTTTCCGCGTTCCTCTGCGCAGCACTCCCCGTTTTCGCGGCGGAGCGGGACACGATTCAACTCGACGCCGACAGGATTTCGTTCGAAGAAGCATCAGGCGTCGCGATTGCGGAGGGCAACGTCCGAATCCACAACAGCGAGGTGCGGCTTTTTGCGCCGTATGTGGAGTACGACAGTGTGGAACAACAAGTGAAAGCGACCTCGTCCTCCGAGGGCAGTGTCACGTTTATTACGGCAGCCGGACGCTTGAGCGGTGAACGGCTGGACTATAACCTCACCACGCGCGAAGGTATGTTGACAAAACCCAGCGGCAAGGTCGAGGCTTTCTATGTCAAAGGCGAGACGCTCGAAGTGAAACCGGCGTCGGAAGTTCGCAACGTCAAGCGCAGGAAAAAGCAGGAAGGCGATCCGGAGGATATGTCGGCCAATTGGCTGGAGGCCTCCATTACAACCTGCAACGAGCCGCACCCGCATTATCGTCTCGAAGCAAAATCCGTGACGGTGCTCGAGGGGGAGAGCCTCGTCATCAAGAAACCAAAGGTCTATCTCGGCGAGAGAATGCTTTTTTCCTATCCTTTCGACTATTATGTTCCGCTCGGTGAATCGGACAGTCGCCGCAAGCAGGTCCTTTTCCCCAAGGTCGGCTATGAGTCGAACAAGGGGGCGGGGCTCGGCGTAACCGGTGCATATGGCTGGGGGACCGGTTTCGCAGAACTGGAGGTCATCGGCTGGACCGACGATATTTGGGAGGGAGACCTGCTCCTCACGCAGGACATCGGCGAGAATCTGTCGATTTATACGGATATCACACGCGCCTACGACAAGGATCGGGATACGACGCAGTGGAGGCCCAGTTGGGGAGCGCGGTTCGACTCCGGTGGATGGAAGGTCGACGCGATGTGGTCTCAGCGGGAACTCATGACGCTCGAGAAAAAAGCGGGCTCGGACTCCAGGTACGTTGTCTGGAAAGAACCGGAGATCAATATCATGAGCCCCTGGTTCGAGGATCGCGCGGCAGGCGGCAGTTTTCGTCTGCTCGGTTCATGGGGGCGCTACGAGGATGCGACACATGGTCCCGGACCGACCGTGACGCGCACGGGGCTGGGTGGCCAGATCTATGGAGAATTTCGGAACAACCGCGAAAAAATAAGGCCGTTCTATAACGCAGTGTACTGGCATTATGAGTACGATACCGACAACTCGGAGACGCAGCAATTGTTGGACGCCGTCTTCGGCGTTCACTGGAGCCTCGGAAAATTTGACATGGAGTCGGCGTATCTGCGCAGATGGCGCTGGGGAGACTCGCCGATGGGATGGGACGCATACGATCCGCGCGAGGAAGTGTACCAGGAGATCGGTTATACGATTCCGACGAAAAAGAAAGATGTCTCCTGGCGGCTTGGCGTGCGTGCCGCGTACGACATTCAGGACGAAGAACTATCGGAGATGGTCTATAAAGTCGCGTACGACCAGCACTGTATGCTCTGGGAGGCCGTCTACCGGGACGACCGCGACGGAACCGACAACTGGTTCGGATTCAAGCTGACCATCAAGGCCTTCCCCGAGTCGGGCGTGCGCCTCAGCGGAAGCGAGCTCTTCGACCCGTTCAAGGCGCCGAACGAGCTCGTGCCTTTGGAAAAAAACAAAAACTGAATCGACACGATGTAGAAAACCCCAGTAAAGCAAAGCCGGACCCCTCCAAAGGGGCCCGGCATTTTTTTGGCAAATCGTCATCGTTCGCTCCAGCGATTATTTTTGTGCGGTGATCTCCATGAGTTTGAGGCGGCGCATTCCCTTCGGGACTCTTACAGTAATTTCGTCACCGACGGCCTTGCCGATGATGGCTTTGCCGACCGGGCTCGAGATGGAAATTTTGTTCTCCTTGGGATCGGACTCCTCCGTGCCGACGAGCATATACGTGTAGGAAGCGTTCTTGTCGAGGTCTTTGATTACGATCGTGGTGCCGAGATTGGCGTGGCTTGTGTCGATGTCGTCGATGTCGACGATTTTGGCCTTGTTGAGCTTGTATTCGAGGCGGCTGATGCGGCCTTCGAGTTTTTCTTGCTCTTCCTTTGCTGCGTGGTATTCCGCGTTTTCGCTCAAGTCGCCGAAAGCGCGCGCCTCCTCGAGTTTTGTCGCGATTTCGAGACGGCGATCCGTTCGCAGCATCGTCAGCTCGTTTTTGAGCTTCTCGTAACCGCTTCGCGTCATAACCTCGACGTCGACGTTGTTTTTCTGTCCGGTCATTCCTGCATCCCACCTAAAAAAATAAGTCGCTTCCGCATGGGGAAATTCGCTAATCAG
>JAJDHV010000124.1 GCA_030266365.1 Synergistaceae bacterium OttesenSCG-928-I11
CTCCCCGATGATCGGAGAGCCCGCCGTTTTTTGCTCGTTTTTTGTCCGCGTACCGTTCGTCACCCGGCAGCGGGCCTGTCGATGCATTTGACGTCGTATGCGCGTCCCGTTTCGTCGTCGATTTCGAGGACGACGCCCTGGCATCGGACGTCCGACTCCTCGACCTCGAATTTGCTCGGCAGTGCGGTCAGAAACTTCGGGATCACCGAGTCGTATTGCATTCCGATGATGCCTCCATGTCCGCCCGTCATGCCGACGTCGGTGACGTACGCCGTTCCCTGGGGCAGGACGGTTTCGTCCGCCGTCTGCACGTGCGTGTGTGTCCCGACGAACGCGGATACCCGACCGTCCAGGTATCGTGACAGGGCAATCTTCTCGGCGGTCGCCTCCGCGTGAAAATCCACGAGGACGACGTCCGCTTGCATGTGATGTGTGAGAATATCGTCTGCTACACTGAATGGGGAATCGATTTCAGCCGGCATAAACACTCTGCCCTGGAGATTCACAACGCCGAGTTTTTTGCCGTTCTTCTCGAAGATTCCCCACCCCCTGCCCGGAGCGGACGGGGGGTAGTTTGCCGGTCTTAGGACGCGGCGTTCCCTGTTCAGTACGGGGACGAATTCCTTTTTGTCCCATATATGATTGCCCGAGGTCATCACATCGACTCCCCAGGATAGCATCTCGTCCATAATGCGCTCCGTCATGCCGAATCCGGCCGCGGCGTTTTCGCAATTGATAATGACGAAATCAAAAGGGCCTTCGGTGTTCCTCAGTTCCGGCAGCATCTCCTGAAGGATGCGCCGCCCCGGTTTGCCGAACACGTCTCCCACGAAGAGGATTTTCATGACGCGTTTATTTCGCGTAATCGACGACTCTGGTCTCCCGAATGAGGGTGACCTTGATCTGTCCGGGGTACTTCATTTCCGCCTCGATCTTCCGCGCGATGTCGTAGGCGAGTTTCTGCATGGAGCCTTCGTCCGTCGTTTCCGGCGAAATTGCGACGCGCACCTCGCGGCCCGCCTGGATGGCGAACGCCTTGCTGACGCCGTCGAACGATTTCGCGATTTCTTCGAGCTTTTCGAGGCGCTTCACGTATGCGTCGAGGCTCTCCCTGCGCGCGCCAGGTCGTGAAGCGCTGACCGCGTCGGCCGCCGCGATGAGCAGCGCGTATACGCTCTGCGGTTCTTCGTCTTCGTGGTGCGACGCAATCGCGTTGATAATATCCGGCGATTCGTTATAGCGCTTGGCGATGTCGGCACCGATCATCGCGTGCGGTCCCTCGACTTTGTGGTCGACCGCCTTGCCGATGTCGTGCAAGAGTCCTGCGCGCTTCGCTACACCCTCGTCCAGCCCGAGTTCGGCTGCCAGAAGTCCGCTGATATGCGAGACCTCGAGGCTGTGGTGCAGCGCATTCTGCCCGTAGCTGGAGCGGAATCGAAGTTGTCCGACCAGGTTGGCGAGTTCAGGGTGGATGTGCTTGATGCCGGTTTCGAGAAGGGCCTGCTCGGATGCTTCGACGACCTGCGCCTCGACGTCCTTCTGGGATTTTTCAAGAATCTCCTCGATTCGGGCGGGGTGGATGCGGCCGTCCTGAATCAGGCGCTCGAGCGAAAGGCGTGCCACTTCCCTGCGGATGGGGTCGAAGCAGCTCAATGTCACGGCTTCCGGCGTGTCGTCGACGATCAGGTCGACGCCGGAGAGCGTTTCGAACGTGCGGATGTTTCTGCCTTCCCTGCCGATGATGCGGCCTTTCATCTCATCGGATGGGATTTGAACGACGCTGACGGATATCTCGGACGTGAAGTCGACGCTGCATCGCTGAATCGCAACCGCCGTGATCTCCTGCGCTTTTTTCTCCGCCTCGCGGCGGGCTTTTTCTTCGAGCTCCTTCAGCCTGAGGCCGATCAGGTGGTTCGCCTCGGTCTCGACCTCGGAGAGGAGGAGCTGTTTCGCTTCGTCCCGCGAGAGCTGGGCGATTTCCTCGAGTTTGGTGATCAGTTCGTTTTCCTTACTTACGAGCTTTTCGATGCGGTTCTTGACCTCGTCGTTTTTCTGTTTGAGTTCTTCTTCCCGCTTCGTAGCCTGCTCGATCTTCTTGTCCAGATTCTCTTCCTTTTGCTCGAGTTTACGCTCGGTTCTTTGGAGCTCGCTTCTACGTTCTTTTGTTTCTTTGTCGACCTCTTGGCGGAGTTTGAAAATTTCCTCTTTCGTCTCAGCCATGAGGCTCTTTCTTGCCTGCTCCGCCTTGTCGGCGGTGTCCTGAAGAAGTTTCTCGGCTTTGGAAACCGCGCCCTCTTCCTTTTTGCCGAGCACGGTTCGGTAAACGTAAATACCGACCAAAAGGCCGACAATCATGGATCCAATCACAGATACAATCAATTGCATTCCCTTTTCACCTCATTCATGTCATTTGTCAAGGTTCGAAAATCATGTACTTTGCAAAAACGTGCAAAATTTTTTACACGAGTCGGCTGATGCATTTTACAGGGAAATCGACATTTTCTCAAGTGAGTTGCTCAGACCCTCTTGTCAAAAGGGCTCGGAGGGTCCAAACTATGCGTGGTTGAATTGTAGAGATTAGGCAGAAAAAAGAAGAATAATGTGAATAAAGGAGCATGATTATGAGCACACAAAGTGGCTACAAGGATGCCGCAAGTTTTGCCCGTCTTCACAAAACGCCTATTCGAACCACAGTAGAAAGCGCTTTTTACGGCAACAACGTCGTCAAAATCCCCAACCTCGAAATCGCATACGAACTCGCTAAAAAA
>JAJDHV010000125.1 GCA_030266365.1 Synergistaceae bacterium OttesenSCG-928-I11
AAGGCGCGCTGCTTCCATTTTCTCGATATTCCGCCTGTGTCCACGAGCATCTGGGCCTTGCTCACGACCGAGCGAAGGGTGTGCTGGTCCCTGGCGAAGGCGAACGCCGACTCGGATATGCGGTTGAACGCGATGTTGATCTTGAAGTCCGGGCGCTCCAGATAGTTCGTGGCGAAGAGCAGGAGGTTGCCGGAGCCCATGAAGAGGTCGATCTTTCCAGCGCCAAGGGCCTCGAACGCCTCTTCGGTCCCGTCGAAGAGGATGAAGCGTTCGTGAGCGGGAAAGAAGTCGCGGAAAATGTCCTCGAACGCGCTCCCCCCCACCGCGCCGACGCGCATGTCCGCTATTTTGTCGAAGGGCGCGACGGGGGTGTCGATGTGCGAGATCAGGGCGAAGTGTTGGGTGTCGTACGGCATGTCGGTCCAGAGATAGCCGTCGCGTCGCCGCCGCGTGTAGATCAGTTCGGTGACCATGTCGGCCCCACCGCCGTCGAACAGTTCGCGCAGGTCCGCCCATTTCCCGCTGTCCGGCGCCACCGGCTTGAACGTCAGGCCGGAGAGCGACGAGATCTCGCGCAGGACGTCGATCGCGATCCCCTGAAGCTCGTCCTCGCGCTGGTTGTAAAAGGAGACGGGGTAGTTGTGGTGTTCGGCCGCGAAGGGGATTTCGAGGCCGTTTTCGACATGCTGCCTGATAAAACTTTTTTCATTTATGCTCAGCATGCGGCGGAAGTTGTTGCGCCGAAATTCGCGCTCGCCGCGCTCGTATATATCCGACAAGAAAGGTTTGGCGTCCTCGGTTTCGAGAAATTTCTGCACCACGACCACGATCGGCGCGAGGTCCGGGTCGGCGGTGGCGAACGACGCGTTCGAATAGGCCAGGGGGAAAAAATCCTCCTGAAGGATGTCGTCGAACGGGTCGAACCCGCCCTCTCCCCGGGAGTCCATCACGAACGCGTCGATCTCGCCCTCCCGAAGCGCCGAGATGGCATCCTCGCGCCGCTGATAATAGAATGCCTCGAACGTCCCCACGACGCTCGCGTCCACCAGCTCCGCAGTCTGATACCACTGTGCGAAGCCGTAGCGGAGCGGGCGGCTCATGGCGATGGCGGAGGGCGGCTCGGAGTTCGCCATCCGGAAGCGGGTGACGGCACGCTTTACGACGGTGCCGGTCATCGCCATCTGACGTTGCATCTCTTCGGTGGATGTGAATTCGCACGTGAAGTCGACGGTCCCGTCCATCACGTTCCTGTTGAGGTCGGCGAGGCGGTAGATGGACAGATTGAACGGGGTGTCGAACAGATCGGTGAGCCAGTCGCAGAAGTATCGCGAAAACCCTCCGATGGTGCCGTCGTCGTCCAGCACGAACGTCTCGTTCGACCCACCGGCGCCGTATTCGAACGAATCGAAGGCGGCCTTCAGCCGCTCGACGTCCTCGATGTCTGCGGACGTCACGCCCGGGATGTCGCGGTAGTCGGTGTAAATCGTGTACGGGCGCCGCGCATGTTCATCGGCGAACGCGGGAAGGGATATCGCGGACGAAAGGAGGAACATGAATAGAATCAAATATCGAATTTTTCCCACGGTATCCAAATGAAGATCATCTACTTTCCTGTCGATGTATGGTGATTTGCATGATTTAACTTATAATTTTTCATATGAAAAATACACTTGTAACATATCATACAACAAAATGCTCTACACCGCCAGTACCTATATAAAATTATTTATACGATTTCAGGAAAAATGTCATCCGAAATGCCCGCGAACCCTTGTTATGACGCGCGTTGTCCGAATCGCCGCAAAAAGATAGAATACAGTAATGATCGCAGACAATCTACATTCGGAGGTATGCCATATGCCCGGGACGCGGGCCGGTAATTTGGATGAATATTCGCAAGCCGCACAAATTTCGCCCCGAAATGCCGCTGCCGTTTCCATTTCGACAAAAATTTCGGATATCGTGGATTTGCGCGGTAAAAAAATTCTTGGGATCAACCCGCCCGTGTGGGACTTCGCCTGGTTCGACCTCTGGGCGAAGCCGCTCGGCCTCCTCCGCGCGCTCGGAAATATCCGCGCGCGCGGAAACGACGTGTCCCTGCTCGACTGCATGCACGAGGGGCGATTGCAGCCGATGTCCTTCGGCAGATGGCAGGTGCGCCGCGAGGAGCGGGTGAAGCCCGGGGCATACGCGAACGTGCCGCGGCGCTTCCATCGCTTCGGCATGCGCGGGGACAAGCTGGAAAAGCGTCTCGAGTCCCTGGCCAAGCCTGACATCGTTTTGGTGACCTCCGTCATGACGTACTGGCACCTCGGCGTACGGGAGGCGATTTTTGCCGCGAGGAGGGCGTTTCCCGGCGTGCCCGTCCTCCTCGGCGGCATCTATGCGACGCTCTGTCCCGAGCACGCGGCGACGCTCGGCGCGGACGCGGTTTTCTCCGGCCGTCTTCCGGACGACGACGGGCCCATCCCCATGGACCTCTACGACGAGCCGACGTACGGCGTTTTCCTGACGTCGCACGGCTGTCCGATGCAATGCGACTACTGCGCGTCGCGAATTCTGTCGCCCGCTTATCGCGCACGGCCGCTCGAAAACATTATTTCGGACCTCGAATTTCAATTGCGCCACGGAAAGATAAAGGACGTCGCCTTCTACGACGACGCCCTGCTATGGGAGCGGGAAAATAGTTTCTATCCGCTCTGCGAACACGTGCGAAAAAAATTTCCCGGC
>JAJDHV010000126.1 GCA_030266365.1 Synergistaceae bacterium OttesenSCG-928-I11
CGTTCTGGACAAGCTCGTCGTCATCAACGGGCAGGGCGAGCCGGTGCGCGTCTCGGCGATCGCGAGCATCGAGCACGTCGACGGCCCGTCGGAAATTTTCCGCAAGAACCGCCAGCGCTACGTGACGGTCGAGTCGAACCTCTTCGGCCGCTCGCTCGGCGAGGTGCAGCGCGACGCGCAGGCCGCGTTCGAGAAAGCCGAATTTCCGTCCGAAATCTCCATCAGTTGGGGCGGCGACGTCAGCGATCAGGAGGAGACGTTCGGCAACTTCGGCATCTTGATGATACTCGCCATCATCCTCTGCTACATGGTCATGGCGGCGCAGTACGAGGCGTACACCGACCCGCTCATCATGATGCTTACGGTTCCGTTCGCCTTCACCGGCGTCGCGATCGTCTTTTTGGCGCTCGACCTCTACATCTCCATGCAGGTCATTCTGGGTCTCTTGATGCTGGTCGGCGTCGTCGTCAACCACGCGATCGTCTATCTCGACTACGTCAACCTGATGCGCGCCCGCGGCATGCTGCTGCGCGAGGCGCTGCTCGAAGCCGCCGAACGCCGCCTCCGTCCGATCCTGATGACGGTTCTGGCGGCCTTCCTCGGCATGCTGCCGCTGGCGCTCTCGAACGGCGAGGGGTCGGAGCAGTGGACGACGATGGCGACTGCCTACATGAGCGGCCTCATGGTCTCGACGATCATCACGCTCGTCCTCGTGCCGGTCATCTATCATCTGGTCGAGGCGAAACTTCGCAGAAAGCCCAGATACGCCGAGGCGGCGCTCGAAGCCGCGCGCGCGAGGAAGGAGGCGATGGCGCAGTGAAGGTGCTCTGGGTCATGTGCAACGAAAGCCTGTCGCAGGACGTTCGCGAAATTCTGGACGAGGTCGACAGCATCGAAGGCTACACCGTCTGGTCGGGCCTGTACGGCGCGGACAGAAAAGACCGCACCGCCCGCTGGGGCGACTCCGTCTGGCCCGGCTTCAACTGGGCCTTCTGGGTGACCGGCGAGGAGGCAGACCTTGCCCCGCTGATCGAGCGGCTCAAACGCCTCAAGGAGACCGACATGGCGAAACTCGCCGGCATTAAAGCCTGGGTGCAGGATATCGATCCGGTGATATGAAGGGCAAAAAAATCGCGAGGTCGTGAGGAGAAATCCTCATGGCCTCGCGTGTTTTATGGTGATAGCAATGTCGATGAATACATATTATAATATGTGTTAAAATAGATTCGACGATACGGAAGAGGCGATCGAATGGGAAAAACCTACTCATCCAGGGAAATTATCAAGCGTATCGAGGCGGACGGATGGTATCTGGTCGACACGGTCGGGGATCATCGCCAGTATAAGCACCCCACGAAAAAAGGAAGGGTGACGATCCCGCACCCCAAAAAAGATATGAGCAAGTACGAGATCGCGAGCATCGCCAGACAGTCGGGCGTCAAGCTGTAAGGAGGACGGAAGAAGATGAAGGACAGGTATGTATTTCCCGCTTTTTTCAGCTATGGCGAGGGGGGACGGATCGGAGTCGTCTTTCCTGACCTGCCGGGTTGCGTCTCGCAGGGCGACGACGATGAAGACGCGATGCGCATGGCGAAGGAAGCTCTGGTCTTTCATCTTTGGGGGATGGAAGAGGACGAGTGCGCTATTCCGCCCGCCACACAGGCGAGGGCGCTTACGCCCGAGGGGGACCAGGTCGTCGTGTTGGTCGAGGCCTTCATGCCGCCGTTTCGCGAGCGGATGAACAACAGGTCCGTCACGAAGACGGTGACCGTGCCGCGCTGGCTCGAAGTGGAGGCGAAAGCCGCCAACCTGAACTACTCTCAGATTTTGCAGGACGGCATCATGGAGCGCCTCGGCATACAGCGAAATGTGCGGGGTCGCCGTCAAAAGCGGCAGAGTAAAATCCCCGTATAGTTTTCAATCGAATACGGTTTTTGATTCAGGAGCGGCCGCGGGAAGATTCCCCGCGGCCGCTCGATTTGTTTGAGCGCGCTATCGAGGTGTTCGCCGAAAAATTTTTCCGTGCGGTTCGTCCGATGCACGGCCGTCTTGCAAGGCGATTTTGCCGCCGACAACGACGGCTTTGAGGCCCTCCGGAGGGGCGAAAGGGTTCTGGAACGTCGCGCGGTCTTCGAACGTTGCAGGGTCGAAGACGACGAGGTCCGCGCGCCCGCCGGTCCGGATCGTCCCGGCGTCGATGCGATAGCGCTCGGCGGGGCGGGACGTCATTTTGGCAAGCGCGTCCTCCCATGCGACGCCCTTCGCGCGCAGCGCGCGCAAGGCGCGCGGAAAGCTCCCCGAGACGCGCGGGTGTGCGCCGTCTCCGATGAACGTCGCGTCGGAGATGACGACGCAGTCCGGGTGGAGGAGGCATGACATGATCTCCTCCTCGTCCATCAGATGCGCGACGATCAGGCCGAGGGGGTCCTCCGCCCGCATCGCGGACAATGTCTCGTGCGTCAGGCGCTGTCCGCGGAACTTTCCGGAGGCGGCTTCGAGGCACTCCGGTCCCCTGCCGTTCCACCTCGCCTCGAGGTCGCCGTCGAATACCGGCGATCCCGCCTTTGTACAGAAGGCGTCGTACGGATAACAGTCGAACGAGACGTCGACGCCCTCCGTCCGCGCACGCTCGATCTCCCCGATGCAGGCGGCGGTCCGCCCCATCGTCATGCTGGGCAGATGCGAGATCTGGACGCGGACACCGTGGTCGCGG
>JAJDHV010000132.1 GCA_030266365.1 Synergistaceae bacterium OttesenSCG-928-I11
GTAAGAAATACTAAACTTTTTACCCTGAAATGTCAATCAGGTTCGAGCGGCGAAGTACGACAAAGCCGTCGGGCCCTGGAAAATTCGCCCGACGGCTTTGTCGCAATTGCTTCCCTCGCTTATTTTTTCCTCCAGCCCCTGAGTGGGAACAGTGCGACGCAGAGAAGCGCCGCTGCGGCGAACCCGCTCGAACATCCGACACCCGAGGGCAACGAACCTGTCGTGTTCTCCTTGCCAAGGGCAAAACCGCCGTTCAGGCCATCGCCACGGAAGGACGTCGAATAGATCGTGCTGTCCCCTTCCAGCGTGAAATACAGGTCCGTGATCTCGATGTCGTCGATGGCGTTGCTCGGCGCGACGAATTCGATCACAAACCTGTTCGAATTGGAGGAGGCTCGACTCCGTGCGGACATCGTGGACGCCGTAAGAAGCGCGCGCGAATCCAAATCTTCATCGAGCCCCGACGCGTCGCTGAAAACCGCATTGCCGTCCGTGTCCTTGACTTCGATCGACTTGACACCGAGTATGGTCGGCACAATACAGTCGATCGTTCCTGTGACGCTGCTCAGGCTGAACATGAGCTTCCCTTCGGCGTCGGTGTCCACGACCGTCGTGACATCGTCGCTAGCCACAATCTCCATCGGATCGAACACCACCCACTGGCCTTTTTCGTCCCCTGCACTATCGCCGCTTGTGACCGGGTATGCGTACGACGTCGGTAATTTCGACGTGTTCGGGAGATCGGAGAGATCGTCCGTGGCATCGTCGCCCCGTCCTTTGGGTTCATAAAGGGAAGGTATATAGTTCGGGCTGTCGAAACACATCACCATAACAGAGTTTTTCATTGGGAAATTGCCGTCGACGGTCCTTCCTGCAATTTCCAGGGCATATGGGCCGTATCGCCCAGCGACCCTCGTCGCGTCTCCACCCAGAAGGGGCAGGAACTCCGGATAGTGGGCGAAGAACGCGCGGAAGTCCATCAGCGTAGCTTCTGTCTTGATATTGCCCATGATTGCCGGGAAAGCCGTACCGCGCCTGTTCCTCAGGCTTCCTAATTCGTGCGGAAGGTTGATGCTTCCGTCGTTGTTGAGGGACGCGTTGCCGATGAACCAACCAACCCCGTCATCGGCGGTCAAAGAGGGGCTGCTGAGGCTGATTGCCCAGTTCTCCGTATACTGCCTGTAGCGAACCGCATTTTCGACAAGCATGCCATGCCAGACGATTCGGACATCGCCGTCCTTCTGTATCAGCTGATTGAGAAGCTGCAGTGAGAAATCCGAAAGCATCATCATCGGCATTGCGATAGCGCTGCCGTAGACCAATCCGAACGAGTACCCGGCCGCCACGCGCGCCGTTAAATCCGACAACCCGCCGTAGAGGAACATCGGAGGATTGGAGCTCCCAAGTTCGTCATCCTTGACGTTTCTCTTGAAGCCGATGGCCCTCGGTTTCGTCGTGATGGCAGATCCGGTCGTGTGAACGATCGAAGTGATATTTTCGCCCAAAACGCGAATCCTTACTGTGGCAGACTCTCCGAGGATCGACGTTTTCCCTTTGACAGTGAGAGACGTTCCTCTCGGCATCTGCTTCAGACCGGTCAATCTCAGCGCCTTATTTCCCCAAAAATCCTCCTCAGCCTCGATCTTGAGGAAGTTTTCGGCGGGCTCGGCCTTCCCGTCCACATCCAGGTACAACTGGTCGTGGAAGGAAAAGGTCACGTCGTCATAGGCACCGTAGGCGATGACTCTGTTATCGATGGTGCCGTACCCATATAAGCCCTCCTGCATTGCCAGTGTCCCGCCTTCGCCGCTGTACCAGACGTCGGGATATTTCTCCCGGAAAAAGGAGTCCGCCTTCTTGTAATCACCGTACGTGTATATTTTGGCTTTGAACGGAATTGTAACCGACTGCCCAACCTGAACACATATGATCGAACCATCGTTCATTTTCGGGGACATGATGGGAAGGCTGTTCTCGACCGGCCACAAATCCGGATCCGCCTTGGAGATCACACTGATCCTCGCTTCACCGGTCGTATAATAGTCCCAGTCTACATTGAACCTGGAAAAGGAGCCATTTCCATAGAGAGCGGCCGTAATGAGCGTCCCTTTCGTCTTCTCGGTCTCTGGTATATTACCCTTCGAATAAAGACCATTGTCCCCTTTCCGCCTGATACGGATGATCCCCCCCGAACCCTTGTCGTTGACATACGCCTCTATCGTGAAATTCGACGCATGCGAGCCGAATTGGATAGCCTTCACGTCGGGTGCATCGGGGGGATAGATGGACCATGGAATATCCTGGATGGCATATGCATCGAACGGCTGGGACTGGAACGGAAGAAGCATTGTCATCCCTTTTTCCGTGAGGAAAGAATAGCCGCCGTTGGTTCCCATGGTGATGTTCTCCGGGTTTGTGGCTTCGGCGAGTTTTTCCGGCGAGAGGCCGATGAAAACGTGTCTGATGTAATTGTACGTGTTGGCGATGGTGTAGATCGAACTCTCTCCGGTTGCGGGGTTGTGGACGGTGATCGTGTGGTTCAGTGCCTTGTCGTTGCCGATTTCGA
>JAJDHV010000127.1 GCA_030266365.1 Synergistaceae bacterium OttesenSCG-928-I11
GACGTCGATCGTGGGATAGATGCGGGTCACGCTCGCCTTGAACGTCTCTCCAGGGAGCGCCTCCGCCACGACCGTCGCGGGCGCGCCGAGCGCAAGTTTCATGAACGCGTTCTCCGGCACGGACCCCGTCAGCTTGAGGCGGTCCTGCCTGCTGACGACGAACATGGCGGCATCGGGGTTGCTCTTGTCGCCCGGATCGGCGTTGCGCTCCGAGATGATGCCGCTCGCGGGCGCGACGACACTGTGGTAACCCATGTTGATCTGGACGTTCGAGAGCGCCGCCTTCGCGTCGGCGAGCGCGAACTGCGCCGTCCGGCGTTGCTCCTCTGCAATGCGGTACTGGTTCTCGATGCGGTCGAACTCCTGCTTGCTGACCACGCCGTCCGCGACGAGGGATTTGTACCGGTCGTAATCTCGCTTCTGCGTCTGGAAGGTGCTCTCCGCCTGGCGCACGTTCGCCTCCGCCGTGGCGACACCCTGGCGCGCCTGCTGGAGGTTCGTCGACATCAGGCTGTTGTCGAGACGCGCCAGAACGTCGCCCTCCTTGACCCTGTCGCCGACGTTCACGTTGATCGCCGTGATCGTGAGATCCTTGAGCTTCGGATAGACGGGGACGGTCTCCTCCGCTTCGACGTTGCCGACGAACGAAACCTTCTCGTGGATGATTTCCTCCGTTGGGCTGATCACTCGTACCTTGATGACGGTCGCTTCCTGCGGTGCGCTCTCCAGCGCCGCCTTCTGCGCCGCTCGGTAGTGCGTGAGCCAGTAGAAACCCGCCAGTGCCGCCGCGAGTACGGCGACGATGATGATCGTTTTTTTCACGAAAAAACCTCTCCTGTTCTGTTTTGCCTCATCAGATAAAAGATAAAACCTCTCCGACTGCCCGGATCATTCTGCGTCGGTCAGCCGACCGCGCATCTCCTCGAGGGTCTCCTCGCTCGTCTTCCCGCCCCGGAAGAGATTCTCCGGCGGATTGTCGTCGCCCATGGCATAGATGAGGCCGCTCTGCGCGACGGCGATGTCGTACACCGCGTCCACATACTCCGTCCGGCTGTCGGTCAGCGCGACGCGCGCGTCCAGAACGTCGAGGTTCGTCCCGACCTGCGCGTCGTAGCGCCGCAAGGCGATGCGATAGTCCTCCTCCGCCGTGCTGATCTGGTCCTCTGCGACCTCGAGCCTCGTCAGCGCCGACCGAAGGCTTAATTCCGCCTGCACGACCTCCTGCCGGACCTGCCCGGTCAGGTCGTCGATCTGGTGCAGCAACTCGCGCGCAGAGGCCTTGGCGCGCTCGACCTGCGACGAAATCTCGCCGCTGTCGAACAGCGTCCATTGCAGACCCAGCTGCACGTACCAATCGTCGTTTCCGCCCGGCCAGAAGCTATCGTCCGCCGTGCTCGTCTGCCCGGAGAGGACGAGGTTCGGCAAACGCTGGCCCGCGGCCGCCTTCGCCATCTGCTCCGCGCGCTGGCGTTGCAGCTCGTAGGCGCGGAGCTCCGCACGCCGATCCAGCGCGCGCGCCACGACGTCCGAGGGCGGCGTGTAGTGCGGCGGTTCGAGCTCGTGCGTCCGGTCGCCCGCGAGCGGCACGAGAATTTCGTCCTTCGGCAGTGTCGTCCCGACGAGGCGCTCGAGCGCAACCCATCCGACGTCGAGCGCGTTCTCCGCGCTGATCCGGTCGAGCTCCGCCTGCGAGACCGCCACCTTCACGCGCAGGACGTCGCCCATCGGCACAAGGCCCGCGTTGTGCAGCGCCTCCGTCTGTTTCAGGTGCTCGCGGGAGAGGTTCAGCGCCTCGATGGCGACCTGGAGCTGCGCGAGTGCGCGCTGGCAGTTGTAGTAGCTCGTCCGAACGGCGTTCAGAACGTTCTGGTAGACGCGGACGCTCTCCGAGCGCGTCGCGTCGAGCGCGAGCTCCGCCGCGCGCCGGTTGGCCGTGATCGTCCCGCCGGTGTAGAGCGTCTGGATAAAGGAGAGCGACGCGTTGTAGGCGTTGCGGTAGCCCATCGGCACCACGCCGCCTGCGGGCAGCCCCGTCGCGGGGTTGATCACCGGCACGGCCGAGGCTTCTTTGTTCCACTGCGCCCCGACGCCCGCGGTCACCGTCGGCCCGAATTTGGCCCGCGCACCCTTGAGGTCCGCCTGCGCCTGGTTCACGCGCTCAATGGCGCTCGAGATGTTCGGATTTTTGAACGACGCCAGCTCCAGAATTTTCGCGAGCTTGGGGTCGTTCGTGTAAGCGAAGAAACCTGCGCTTTCGTCCGAGGCCTCGCACAGCGCGGCGCCCCCAAAAAAGACAGCGAGCGCGACGAACGTTCGAACGATTTTTTTTGTATCGATTCCATCAAACACTTTATAACGCCTCCCCAATCGGGTTTTTTACAGACAATTCCACAAAAATACGCCGGTCTCTCCGCACAATCCATCTGCGCACGTCGTATCATACTCTTATGTATTGCGCGCATCAAGTGTGGAACCATCGAATCGTCGCCGGCAACGCAGATTTTCGGCAATTCGGCAAACGCGGGACAAAACATGCAACAAAAAAAAAGACGACCGTCATGCCGTCGTACGCACGAAAGGTCGTCTTGGTATAATCGCGAGCGGTTCGATAAAAAAAATTTCGAAAAAAATTCCGGAGGAACGGTGACGGCAAATGACGGAACTGGAGAA
>JAJDHV010000128.1 GCA_030266365.1 Synergistaceae bacterium OttesenSCG-928-I11
GGGAGTGGCGCGTCGACGGCGAGTTTCTGTCGTTCGACGACGACTACAGGCAACTGCTGGGCTACCGGCCGGAGGAGATGGACGGGCCTGTTGACCGTGTCGCCGAGTTGATCATTCACCCGGACGACAGGGGCGTGTTCGACGCGATGCGCGCCTATATCGCGAATCCGGTGGGCGTGTTCTCGTACAAACTGCGCCTGCGGCATCAGGACGGCCACTATTTCTGGGCGCACGACATCGGCAGCGTCGTCGAGCGCGACAGGGAGGGGCGGCCGACGATCGTGCGCGGCGGCGTGCTCAACATCGACAAGATGGTCCGCGCGGAGGAGGATCTCCGCGCCCTCGTCGCGGAGCGCGAGACCTACAGCGAGCGCCTGGAGCACGAGGTCGAGAAGGCCGTGTCCGGCCTCAGGGAGCGCGACACGCTCCTTCAGGCGGTCACAAGGACCGCGCATCTGCTGCTGGACATTGGCGATGCGAACTTCGACGAGACGGTGTCGACGGCGCTTCGCGTGCTGGGGGAGAGCATCCGCGCCGACAGGGCCTATCTGTGGCGCAGCGAGATCTCGGGCGGGATGCTCTGCTGTACCGAGGTCTGCGAGTGGTCGCGGATCGCGCCCTCCGATTTTGCCGGAATGTCCCGGGAAAAAATTCCGTACGACACATTCGTCCCGAATTGGCGCTCGACGCTGCTCATTGGGAAGAACATCAGCACGTTCGTCTCGAAGATGGAGGAGCGTGTCAGAAACCTGCCGTCGATGCAGGGCGTGAAGTCGGTGCTGGCGATCCCCATCCACATCGGGGGCGAGTTCTGGGGCTTTATCGGCTTCGACGACTGTGCGAACGAGCGGGTTTTCAACGAGAACGAGCAGAGCATCATCAAATCCGGCGGCATGCTCCTCTCCGCCGCCATCATGCGGCAGGAGCTCAACAGACGGCTCGTCGTCGCCAAGGAGGCGGCGCTCGCGAGCGTGAACGCGAAGACCGAATTTCTCTCGCGCATGAGCCACGAAATCCGCACCCCGATGAACGCGATCATCGGGATGAACGAGATCGCCAGGCGGTCGGACGACATCGAGCGAATCAGGCAGTGCCTCGACAAGATCGACTCCTCGTCGCGGCAGCTCCTTGGGATCATCAACGACGTGCTCGACATGTCGAAGATCGACGCCAACAAACTCGAAATTACGAAGAACGAGTTCGACTTCGAGGAGATGATGAAAAACGTCTTCAACGTCGTGCAGGTCAAGATCGACGAAAAGAAGATCGACTTCTTCTACGACTTCGACACCGTCTTCAAGCGCAACATGGTCTGCGACGAGCTCCGCCTGGCGCAGGTCTTGATCAACCTCTTGAACAACGCCGTCAAGTTCACGGCGGACTTCGGACACATCGTTTTTCGCGTCCGCGAGGTCGAGAAGAAGTTGGACGCCTCCGTCCTGCGATTCGAGGTCGTCGACGACGGCATCGGGATGACTCCGGAACAGCAGGCCAGGCTCTTCAACCCATTCACGCAGGCGGACGGCAGCATCACGCGGACGTACGGCGGCACGGGGCTGGGGCTTGCGATCTGCAAAAAAATCGTCGAGCTCATGGGGGGCCGGATCTGGACCGAGAGCGAGGAGGGGCTTGGGACGACGTTTTCGTTCGAGATCGAGGTCGGGTGGGGCGCGTCGCGCGACGGCACGATCCGCCACAAGCTCTCCGACTCGCTCTGCATCCTCGTCGTCGACGACATTCAGGACGTCCGGGAATATTTCATCGGTATTTTGCAGAGCTTCTCGCTCCGCTGTGACACGGCGTCGAGCGGTGAGGCGGCCGTCGACGCGGTCCGGATGAGCCTCGAACGGAACGAACCGTACGACGTCATCTTCGTCGACTGGAAGATGCCCGGGATGAACGGCGTCGAGACCGCGCGCGAGATCAAGCGCCTCATGGACGACGACGTCATCGTCATCATGATCTCGGCGTTCGATTGGGCGGACGCCGAGCGCGAGGCGAAGAGCGCCGGAATTTCGCATTTCCTGTCGAAGCCCGTGCTCCCCTCCGAGCTGTACAACACCATCGTCCGCCTGACGAACCGGACGTTCGTCACCGATACGCGGGACGAGGCGGCGGACACATACGATTGGAGGGGAAAGACGATCCTTCTCGCGGAGGACATCGAGATCAACCGCGAGATCGTGACGAGCATCCTAGAGGACACCGGTGTGGAGATCCAGTATGCCGTGGACGGCCTGGAGGCGGTCAGCCTGTACTACAAGAACAGCGAGCGCTACGACCTGATCCTCATGGACATCCAGATGCCGGGGCTCGACGGTATCGCTGCGACGAAAAAAATTCGCGCCAGCGGCACGCCGAAGGCAACCACCGTGCCGATCATCGCGATGACGGCGAACGCCTTTAAGGAAGACGAGCGCGAGTGCCTGGAGGCGGGCATGGACGCTCACATCGCGAAACCGCTCGACGTCGAGCAGCTTCTCCACGTCATGCAGGGGTATCTGTCGTAAGTACGCGTCGAGCGGGTATTCCTGTGCCCGTATTGCCGCATGCTATAATGCGGGGAATACTGTGCAAAGGGGTTTCGTTGTGACGCACACGCAAATTGCAGACGACATACGCCCGTCATGAGCGACAAGGGCAAGGCGTATATCGCAGCTCTG
>JAJDHV010000013.1 GCA_030266365.1 Synergistaceae bacterium OttesenSCG-928-I11
TTTTTTTGGCGAGGGCCAGGTCGACCTTCTCGGTGAAGCCGACGATGCCGCCGAACGCGGAGACCGGATCGCAGGCCAGTGCGCGCTCGTACGCCTCCATCGGCGTGTCCGCCTCGGCGGTGCCGCAGGGTGTCGTATGCTTGACGATGACGCAGGCACAGCTCGCCTGGAAGAGGCGCTGCCCCTTGAGCAGCGTGTCGAGATCGAGCAGGTTGTTGTACGACAATTCCTTGCCCGCGTGCTGCTCGAAGAGCGGGTTTGCAAGGGTGGGCATGTAGAGCCCGGCGCTCTGGTAGGGGTTCTCGCCGTAGCGGAGGACCTGGGCGCGGCGAAGGGGGATGACCTTTTCCGGCTCGTCGTTGTGCGTCGAATAGCCGAGTGCGTCCTTCAGCCCCTCGTGGATCGTCGCGTCGTACGACGCCGTGACGAGGAACGCCTTGATGGCGAGGTCCTTGCGCATCGCCTCGTCGAGCGTGCCGTTTTTCACGGCGTCCGCCACCGGCTTGTAGTCCGCCGGGTCGGTGACGACGGTCACGAACGCGTAGTTCTTGGCGGCGGCGCGGATGAGGGAGACGCCGCCGATGTCGATCTTCTCGATCAGCTCGGATTTCGACGGACTCTTTCGCGCCGTCTCCTCGAAGGGGTAGAGCGTGCAGACGACGATGTCGATCAGGGGGATGGCGTGTGCCGCGCGGTCCGCCTCGTCCTGTTCCACGTCGCGGCGGGCCAGGATCGCGCCCATCACCTTGGGGTGCAGCGTCTTGACCCGGCCGCCCAGGATGGCGGGCACGCCGGTGACGCCCTCGACCTCCGTCACCGCGATACCGTTGTCCGAGAGATATTTCGCCGTCCCGGAGCTGGAGACGATCTCGTACCCCGCGGAGACGAAGGATTGCGCCAGTTCGACGATGCCCTCTTTGTTCCAGACGGAGATCAAAGCCTTGGGTTTGTCCACTCGAATCATCCTTCCCGAAAATTTTTTAGAGGCGCGGGGCGCTGCCCCGCACCCCGCAAGGGGACGCAGTCCCCTTGACCCCATTCTGATTTTATATGTCCTCGTGGAATAATTGCTGCAATGTTTTTGGATACAACCGGTGCTCGACCGCGTGGACGCGTTCGGCGAGGCTCTCCTCCGTGTCGCCCGGCTGGATCGGAACCTCTTCCTGCGCCAGGATCGGGCCGTGGTCGACGAACTCGTCGACGATGTGGATCGTCACGCCCGCGCAGTCGGCCTGCGCCTCCAGCGCGTCGCGGATGGCGTGCGCGCCGGGGAAGGCGGGGAGCATCGACGGGTGGATGTTGACGATCCGTCCGGGAAATTGTTTGACGAAGTCGGCGGAGAGAATTTTCATGAACCCCGCCAGCACGATCCAGTCGATTTTTTTATTCTTTATCGTCTCGGCGATTAATCGCTCGTTTTTTTCTCTCGGCACGCCGCGCTCGTAGACGGCGGAGACCGTCTCGATCCCCGCGTCGCGCGCCTTGGCGAGGCCAGGCGCGTTCGGGTTGTCGCTGACGACGAGCGCGATCTCGGCGTCCAGTGCGCTGCTCTTACACGCTTCTATGATGGCCAGCATGTTGCTCCCGGTGCCGGAGATCAGGATGGCGACGCGCGGTTTTTTTTGCGCCTCTCGTTCGGTCATATTGCTGCGACCCTGCCGATCACGCGTGGCAATTCGCCGGACGCTTCGAGTGCCCCAGTCAATGCTGCAACATCTTCTTCGTGCACGACGAAGACGAAGCCGATCCCGAGGTTGAAGACGCGTCGCATCTCCGCCTCCTCGACATCCGCGGACTGGATGAGGCCGAAGATCGCAGGGCGCTCCCACGTGGAAAAATCGATTTCGCAACGCAGGCCCTTCGGCATCACGCGGTCGATGTTGGCTTCGAGACCGCCGCCGGTGATGTGGGCCATGCCGCGAATCGTCACGGTCTCGATGGCTGTGAGTGCCTGACGCACATAGAGGCGCGTCGGGCGCATGAGGACTTCGCCGAGCGACTCTCCGCCAAGCGAATCGGGGCGCGCGTCCGGGGAGAGGCGGAGGCCGTCGTCCAGCAGGCTCTTGCGGACGAGGCTGTAGCCGTTGCTGTGCACGCCGGAACTCGGAAGGCCGACGATTGCGTCGCCTGCCCGGATCGTCGATCCGTCGACGATTTTTTCATCGTCCACGAGGCCGACGGCGAATCCCGCGAGGTCGAAGCCGCTCTCGCCATAGACGCCCGGCATCTCGGCGGTCTCGCCGCCCAGCAGTGCGCAGCGGCTCTCGACGCAGGCGTCCAGGATGCCCTCCAGGACGTCCGTCATGCGCGGCACGTCGAGCCTGCCGCAGGCGATGTAGTCGAGGAAGAAGAGCGGGACGGCACCGCACGTGACGAGGTCGTTGACGCTCATCGCGACGAGGTCCTGCCCCAGTCCGCGATAGATGCCGGTCGCCTCCGCAACGGCGAGCTTCGTGCCCACGCCGTCCGTGCAGGCCGCGAGCGAACGCCCGCCCCCGATGGGGTAGAGGCCGCTGAAGCCGCCGATGCCCCCGCTTGAGGGGAGCGAGTCGCCACGGCGCGCCACGAGTTTTTTGACGACCTCGACCCAGGCGTCGCCGAGCGAGATGTCGACCCCCGCGCTCTTGTAATCCATGACGATCTACTTTTTCCTCCCGGAGAGCCTGCGCCAGATTTCCTCGTACGCGCCCAGAACGTTGCCGAGATCCTTGCGGAAGCGGTCCTTGTCGAGCCGGTCGCCGGTGGACGAGTCCCAGAAGCGGCAGGTGTCGGGCGAAATTTCGTCCGCAAGGATCAGCCTGCCGTCGCGATCCTTGCCGAACTCGAGCTTGAAGTCGACCAGGACGATGCCGAGTGGCTCGAACAATTTTTGCAGCAGCTCGTTGACGCGGAGCGTGATCTTCTTGATCTCCGCGAGGTCCGCCTCCGTCGCCCAGCCGAAGAGGAGCGCGTGGTCCTCCGTGACGATCGGATCGCCCAGCGCGTCGTCCTTGTAATAGAACTCGAGCAGCGGGCGGGGAAGGCGTTTGCCCTCCTCGACGCCGAGGCGCTTGACGATCGAGCCGGTCGTGATGTTGCGCACGACGACCTCGAGCGGCAGAATTTTTACGCGCACCGCGAGCTGGCGCAGCTCGTCGAGCTTTTCCACGAAGTGCAGCGGCACGCCGTTCTCCTTGATGTATTCGAAAATCTCCGCGCTGATCGCGTTGTTGAGGCGCCCCTTGCCGGTCATCTCCGCGCGCTTCTCGCCGTTGAACGCCGTGAAGCTGTCCTTGTACTCCATGATCGTCAGGTTCGGGTCGTCGGTCGCGTAGAGCCGCTTCGCCTTGCCCTCGTACATCATCTCGCCCTGTATCGGTTTGCTCACAGAAATCGCCCCCTGATGGTCGAATATTATTGACTAATATACAACGCTGGAATGAAATGTCAATCATTTCAGGCATGCGTCGCATGCCGCACCGGGTAATTGTACAATTTAAAGACACCCCGATCAATCGTGTGTCGCACGGAAAAAGCGACTGCGTGTATAATTTTTTTGCGACACAAAGACGAACAGAGACGAATAAAAAAATTCGGCGAGGAGGCGTCCTTCAGATGGTCAACGAGGTCGGCGGGATCATCGCGGCGGCGAGCAGGGCGGCGGCCTGTCCGTTGCAGCAGACCGGTTCCATCCCCGCGGTCAAGCGCATCGTGCTCACGTTTCAGCAGGCGGGGATTTTTCCCATCGTCGTCGTCACGGGCGTCGAGGCGGACGAGGTGCGCTACCAGCTCTCGGATTTCGGCGTGATCTTCGTGCACAACGACGACTGCGTCGCGCCGGAGCTCATCGACTCGTTCAAACTCGGCCTCTCGTACCTCGGGCGCAAATGTCGCCGCGTCGTCCTCACGCCCGTCAACGTCCCGATGTTCCTGCCGCGCACGCTGATCTCCCTGCTCGCCTGCGACGCGGAGATCGTCACGCCAATATGCGACGGACAGGACGGACACCCGGTCGTCCTGTCGCACGCCATCGTCGACGCGATTTTTCAATATGAAGGCGCGTGCGGCCTTCGCAGTGCGATCGAGCACTTCGAAACGCGCCGAAAAAAAGTCGAGACGACCGACCGGGGGACGATCCACACCGTGCACGACACCGCCGAGATGGAGGCCTTTCTCGAACGGCACAACGCCGACCTTCTGCACCCTTTCTTGCGCGTCAGCATCGAAAAAGACGTCGCGTTCTTCAACGCGCGCGCGAAATTGCTGCTCCTGTTGATCGACGAGACGAACTCCGTCCGCTCCGCCTCGGAGCAGATGGCCCTGTCGTACAGCAAGGCGTGGGAGATGCTGAACAAATTGGAGTCCGAGCTCGGGTACCCCGTCGTCGACCGCCGCCACGGCGGAAGCAGGGGCGGCAAGACCAGCCTCACCGAGCGCGGCGCAGCATTCCTGAAAGCCTATCAGACGTTCGAAGAAAATTTATTCCGCTACGCGCGCGAGCAGTTCGACGCCCTCTTCCGTGAGGGCGGGGCGGTGTGATCCCAGACCTAAAACGCGCGGGTGTCTTTTTTTTACAAGACACCGGATTTTCTTATTTGTACAATAACTATGGAACGAATCTTACGCGCCGTCAGGCGCATGTTGGGAGGTGGCCCATGAAACTTGAGATGCAGACGCTCGATGTGAAGGGCATGGAGTGGGGAGAAAAGACGCATTTCAAGAACGGCGTTCTTACCATCGACAGGGAGGAGGCGCTTGCCGTCTGCGGCGATTTTCCGGGCGTGGATGGTTTTGCGCTGCACATCGCACGGCCGGGCGACAGGACGAGGATCATTCCCGTGAAGTGCATCGTGGAGCCTCGCTGCAAGACCTCGGATGGCGATCCAGATTTTCCGGGCATCGTGGGCGAGATCAAACAGGTCGGCCACGGCAGGACGCTCGCCCTGAAGGGGGCTGCGGTCGTGATGACCGAGACGAACGACCCCGAGACGGTCTGCAAGACCGGCGGCTTCATCGACATGTCCGGTCCTGCCGCGGATTACTGCGTCTATTCGAAGCTCTTTCTCCTTGTGATCGAGGCGAAAGCCATTCCCTCCGTCCACAGGGAGGACCCGCAGGCGCTCGACGACGCGGTGCGCGTCGCGGGACTGCGCCTCGCGGCGTACCTCGCGAAAAAATGCATGGACGCCGCACCGGATGCGACGAAGACCTACGAACTGAGCGAGGCCGATCCGTCTCTGCCGGGCGTCGTCTACATTCTGCAACTGTTGACGCAACACCCCCTCGTGGAGGATTTCTACGTCTACGGGCAGCTCGCAGGGGAGCATTTCATGCCGACGCTGATGCACCCGAACGAGCTCATGGACGGAGCCGTCACGAATTTTATCGGCGCGCACTGCACCGTCTGCTCCGACAAGCAGTACCTCTACGACATCCAGAACAGCCCGGCCGTGGAAGAATTCTACGCCCGACACGGGCGCGACCTCCGTTTCCTCGGCGTCATCCTGCACAACGAGGTTGTGACGCTCGAGGGCAAGATGCGGAGCAGCCTCTTTACCTCCAAGATTGCGGCGATGCTTGGCGCGAAGGGCGCGGTGATGGTCACGGAGGGACACGGCAATCCGGACGAGGACATCATGCTCAACGTGCGGAATCTGGAGCGCTGCGGCGTGCGCACGGTCATCATCTCCGACGAGCTCGGCGGCGTCGACGGCAGAAGCCCCGGTCTCGCCGACTGGGTGCCGGAGTGCGACGCGATGGTCAGTGTGGGCAACACCCACGAACTGCTCGCAATCCCCGAGCGCATGGATACGCTGATCGGCAACGAATCGAGCCTGTCGATCATTCGCGCTTCCGCGGGCGAGGAGCCGAAGGAGGCGGGGTATTTTTATACCCAGTTGAACCACGTCGCGGGCTCCTGCTCCCAGGCCGGCATCGGCAACCTTTCGGCGCGCTGGATTTGAGGAGGCGGAAAAATGCCTAAAAAAATACTGCATTACGTCAATCAATTTTTCGCGGGTGTCGGCGGCGAGGACATGGCCGACTACAAGCCGGAGGCGCGCGCCGGTTCGCTGGGTCCCGGCGCCCAGATCGCGAAATTGCTCGCGGACGACGCCGAAGTCGTCGCGACGTTCATCTGCGGAGATAATTTTTTCGCAACTCATCAGGCGGAAGCGCTCTCCGTTTTCGACAAAGCGATGGAGGAGTACAAACCGGACCTGATCGTCGCCGGTCCGTCGTTCTACGCCGGGCGGTACGGTTTCGCCTGCGGCCACGTCGCGGTCCGCGCAGCGGAACGCTTCGGGGTACCGACGATCGGCGGCATGAGCGTCGAGAGTCCGGCGGTCGAGATGTTCCGCGAGAAGATGTTCATCGTGGAGACGGGCGACTCCGCGCGCGCGATGAAACATGCGCTCGAGGACATGACGAACCTGGCGCGCAAACTCCTGCGCGGCGAAACGCTCCGCACCGCCGCCGAGGAGGGGTACTTCCACAGAAACAGGCGGAAGAATTTTCTGTACGAGGAGAACGGCGGAAAACGCGCCGTCGACATGCTGATGCGCAAGGTGAAGGGGGAGCCCTTCGTCTCCGAATACTTGCAGGCTGTCCCGGAAAAGGTGGCGGCGGCCCCCGCCGTCGCGGATCTTCGCAAGGCGACCATTGCGCTGCTCAACACGGGCGGCATGGTGCCCGCGGGCAACCCGGACCGGATCGAGGGATCGGCCGCCACGAAGTTCGGCGCGTACTCGATGGAGGGGATGCCCCGCCTCGAGTCCGGTGTCATCGTCTCCGTCCACGGCGGATACGACTCGACGTTCTCCGACGCGGACCCCAACCGCATCGTGCCCCTCGATGTGCTGAGGGAGCTCGAGCGGGAAGGGCGGATCGGGAAGGTGCACGAGATTTTCTATTCGACGGTCGGGACGGGTGCGTCGCTCCTGAACGGACAGGCGTTCGGCAAAAGCATCGCGGAGATGCTGCAAAACGCGGAAGTCGACGCCGCAATCATGGTCTCCACCTGAGGATCCTGCACGCGCTGCGGTGCAGCGATCACGAAAGAGGTGGAGCGGGCGGGAATACCCTGTGCCCACATCACGGCGATCGACCCCATTGCGCATACGTTCGGGAGCAACCGCGTCGTTCACGGAACGGCGATCCCGCATCCTCTTTCTCCGCTGTCGGACGACGCGAAGACGGAGTATGCGGCGAGAAAGAGCACGGTGCTCTTGGCTCTCGAAATGTTGACGAAGGAAGTCGACGTGTAAGGACGGCCCTGCATGCCGGTCGGATGACGAAAATCGTTCGACCGGCATGAATCGTATTGCGGCAAAAGTCGTGTCGGAGGGTTAGGTGAGGAGAGCATGGGATCGATCAGCAGGACGTATTGGCGTACCGATCAGGCGAGAGATCTGGATTTTTTGACCGCGTCCTACAACAGGGGAGAGGCCGAGTGCCACTTCCACCACGGTTTTACGATCAGCGCCGTCGAGAGCGGTTCGCTGCCGATGTTGTTCCGGGATTTCCGGGCGATCCTCCACCCCGGCGAACTCCTGTTCATGGGGCCCGACGTCCCGCATTCGTTCGACGGGGGGCATCAGGTCGACGGTTGCAGTTACCGCACGCTGACGCACCCCGGCGGACGCAACTATCGGGAACTCGAGGAGATGCTGAAGTGCCGGAGAAATTCCATCTGCATCATTCGCGACGAAGCCCTGTGGAGGGATTTTCTGAGAGGGGTCAAGGGCGTCGAAGAGGGAGAGAGCCGCAACGTCGACGAAGTGGACGAGCTGTCGCGGAACCTCTTTTCCGACGCTTCGCGGCACGAGATCTGGAAATTCGATGTCCGCATCCCGCAGGTCCGCGCGGCAAAACGATATATCGACGCGAACTACAGAAAATCGCCGGATATCGACGAGATTGCGACGGCGAGCGGCTTGAGCCCGCGTCACTTTACCAGGTTGTTCAAGAGCGAGGTCGGCATGACCGCGCACCGCTACCTGAACCAGTTGAAGGTCAACGCGGCGCGCAAGATGTTGGCTGCGGGCGTCCCCATGCTCTGGTTGACGTACGAACTCGGATTCACGGATCAAAGCCATTTTTCCAAGACGTTTTCAAAGCTGACGGGCGTTTCGCCGCTGCGATACGCGAGCGGAACGGTTTCGAAGGAGCAAGCGGCAGTCTAGCATTTTTATTTTTGTCTTTTCAAAATCGAGAGGAGGGCAACGCATGTTCGAATTCACCACGTTGGATACCATCGTCGTCGTCATTTACTTCCTGATTATGGTTGGCATCATCTATTTCAGCTCCCGGTCCGTCAAAAGCTCGGACGACTTTCTGATTGGCGGAAAGCGTTTCGGCTCGTTCGCCACGATGGCGACGCAAGGGGCCTCCATGAAGGGTTCCGCGTCGCTCGTCGGATACGCGGGCGGCGCATGGACGAACGGGATCGGCGTTTTGTTCGCGAGTCAGTGCTACAACATGGGTGGATGGCTCGCCGTCATGATCGGGCTCGCCCGCAGGTTGAAGAAGTGCGGCGACGCCCTGGACATCAAGAGCGTCGGCGACGTCTTCAAATACCGGTACAACGACAACAAGGTCGCGCGCATCTGCGGCGGCATCGCCTCGACATGGCTCGCGCTCGCGACGATGGCGAGCCAGCTTGTCGCGATCAGCCTTCTGCTGTACATGGCGGCGGGCCACTACGGCCTCACGTACAACCAGTGCCTCGTGATCAGCGGTGTGATCGCGGTCGGCTGTACGATCTTCGGCGGCCTCGTCTCGGTCATCTACACGGACGTCTTCCAGTGGTGCGTCATGACGCCGACGATCTTTGTGATCATCCCGCTCTTTTGTATCATGCACGGCGCAACGCCGAGCAACATCCACGCGACGCTCGCCGCCGAGCAGTTCTTCGATCTGCGCCCGAACCCGACCTGGATCGCCCTTCTCATGAGCGGGCTTCTGACGTCCGTCGCCGACATCGTCTATCTGACGCGCTTCATCTCGGCGAAGGACGAACGCTCCGCCGTCCGCGGCAGCACGTTCGGCTTCCTCTATACGACGCTGTGGGCGGGCATCGTCCTCTTCTTCGGGCTGGCTGCGGCGATTCTCATCAAGCCGGACATGGTCACCGGCACGGACCAGGTGTTGTACAAGCTCATGGGCATGGTCCTCCCCTCGGGGCTGCTCGGTCTCTTCGGGGCGGCGCTCTTCGCCACCACCATTTCGACGATCGACTCGTACCTGCACATCGCCGTCGTCGCCGTTACGGTCGACATCCGGGACGTCGTTTCGTCGAAGAAGCTCACGGACAGGCAGGAGCTGATCTTCGCGCGCGTCCTGACGGTCGTGTTGACCGCCCTGTGCGTCATCTTCGTCGTCAGCATGAAGGGGATCATCGCCATCTTCAACCTCGGCTGGGGCGTCTACGCGTCGGCGGTCTTCATGCCGCTCATGGCGACGTTCTTCTGGCGAAAGGCCACGGCGGAGAGCACGCTCGCGGGCATCGCGACCGGCGTTGCAGCCTATCTCTTTACATACTACAGCGGCTGGAAACTGCCGATCATGTGGGGCGTCGGCCTGTCGCTCGCAGCGGTGGTGATCGTTGCGCTCATACAGAACAAAGACACCGATCTCCTTCCGGGGTTCGGGGATCGCGGCAAAGTCGTGAAAGGCTATCCGCAGGACGTCTGGATCTTCGGCGGAGCGCTCGTCGGGTGCATCGGCACGCTCGCCATCTCCATCGGTGTCGGCATGTGGGTCAACTGGATTCATATCGTCGTCGGGCTTGTCGTGATGAGTATCGGTATGAAACTCCTTACGACCGGAACCCCGAAAGGGGAGCTGGACCCCGCCGCAGCGGTAAAATAACGACCGACAACGCACAAGGGGGACGCGGTCTCGAGCCGCGTCCCCCTTTTTTCGTTTTTTTCCGGCTATTCGCCGTATCGTCTGCCGCGCAGGTGGTTGAGCATGTGGGCAGTGGTCCGGATCCCCTGGATGTAGCAGTCGAGGCGCAGGTTTTCGTTCGGGGCGTGGTTGGCCTCGTCGACGTTGGCGTAGGGGACGGAGATGACGGGCAGTCCCGCGTGCTCCGTCCAGACGTCGTTCGGCAGGCTGCCGCCCATCACGGGCTGCACGACGGGGTTGCGCCCGAACGCCGCGCGCACGGCGTCCACGATGTCGCGGCAGATCGGCAGGCCGGGGTCGGTCTTGGAGGGGTGCATGTCCGCGCCCTCGTGTCGCACCGCGACTCTGCCTCGAAGGGGTGTTTTTGCAACGTGGCGTTCGATGTTGCGCAGGATCCGGCCGGCCTTCTGGTTTGCCACGAGGCGCACGTCCAGTTTGGCGACGGCGCGCGCCGGGACGATGTTCTTGACGTCGTCGGGGCTTCCGCAGCCGAGTGCGTTGATCGTCAACGTCGGGCGGAAGCAAAGATTACGGTAGTACGTTGCCTTGTCCAGGTCTATCCGTTCGACGCCGAAGATGTTCGCGAGCTCGTCTGGGTCGTACGGCATGCGGTCGACCAGCTCCAGCTCGTACGGCGTCGGCGGCTGGACGTCGTCGTAAAAACCTTCGATCAGCACGTTTCCGTCGCGGTCGATCATGGTGCTCAAGAGGTGGTTCAGTTCCCATGCGGCGTTCGGGATGACGCCGCCCTTGTTGCCGGAGTGGTTGTCCGTCGTCGACGTCTCGACCTCGATCGCAAAATTGAAGACGCCCCGATTGCCGAAGCAGATGGCGGGCACGTCCGACTTGTCCATGGGGCCGTCCGAGACGTAGACGATGTCGCACGCCAGCATGTCTCGGTGTCCGGTGACGAAATGCGGCAGGTGTTTGCTCCCCGCCTCCTCCTCGCCCTCAAAGATGAACTTGCAGTGGATCGGCACGTCCCCCTCCGTTTTCAGGAACGCCTGCGTCGCGAAGAGATGGGCCAGGTGCTGCCCCTTGTTGTCGGCGACGCCGCGCGCGAACATGCGTCCGTCGCGAATCGTCCCCTCGAATGGCGGGCTTGTCCAGGCCGCTAGCGGTTCGACCGGCTGGACGTCGTAGTGTCCGTAGAAGAGCACCGTCGGCGCGTTCGGGTCGGACGCGCGCAGTTCGCCGTAGAGAATGGGGTTCCCCGCCGTTTCGCAGAGATACGTTTCGATGCCTGCGTTCTCCATGAGCTCCTTCAAAAACTCCGCGCATCGGCGCGTGTTTTCCGCGTCGTCCGCGATGCTGGGATAGGTCACGTACTTCGCCAGCACCTCGACATATTTTTTCTCGTTTTCCCCGATATACCGAATGACATCGTCGATCACTGCGATCACTCTCCTTTATGGTTGTTGGCTGTTTCCATTCTATCGCAAAGCGATACAAAAAAACTGCGCGAGAACGAGCTCGCGCAGTTTTTATCGGTTTGGTTTCGATTGGCCGGGGGCGACTTGCTATTTTTTCTTTCTCAGTACGAACGGAAGGACTGCAAGCAGCAGTACAGGCAAGCCGGTTGTGCAGCCGCTGCTGCCGGACGAACCGTTGTCGCTCTTTGCCACCAGCGCGATCGGGTCCTCTGCCCAGCCATTCTTCTCTCCATCGAAGATGTAGAGATATTTTTGGTTGCCGCTCTCTTTGAGGGTGACGCCGTATTGCGGTTTGCCGGGGACCGTTACCATGTCCGAATCCGCGAAGCCGACGGCGGAGTCGTCGATGATCGTGACGATGGCATCCAATATCGCTTTGTTGTTCTCGAAGCGGAAGAGTTTGTCTTTGTAGTGGGCGAGAAGGTCGATCGCCTCGCCGGTCTTGAAGTATTTATTGACATGCCAGTTGGCGAACATGTCGTCCGAGCTGGCCATATTGGGCAACGCCGTGCCGTTGGGCGATGTCGGGGCGGCGGGGAAGGGGAGGGATGTCGCCACGACGACGGCCCCTCCGATCGCGACCTTCTGGTATACCTTGATCGCGGATGCGACGGTCGCCGGATTCAGGTTCGTGTCTCCGTCCGCGATGATCGTGTTGGCGTTTTTCTTGATGGCGCTCTGATCGAGGGAGACCGTCTCGATGTCGAGGCCGGTGAGGAGCTTCATCTGGTTTTTCACGTCGTCGAGCACCTGCTGTGCCACGTCCCCGACCTCGACGTCCGGTGCGTCGTCGACGCGAATGAACGTCCAGTCGTATCTTATGTAGCTGTTGTCGCCCCTGTATCCTGGCAGATGGAAGCGAACCTGTACCCTGTGGTAATCCGCGAGCTTGACCGGAAAGTCAAAGTCTACAGTGCCTTCCAGCACATCGCCGTCCTTGAAGATGATGTTGTTGCTCGACGGCGCAACCAGCCGCGCTCCCGTCTCGCTGTTCCAAAGTCGAATATGATGGATGCTGTCGACCGGGACGGACGCGCTTCTGACGAGGGCCTTCGTCGGGTCGCTCGGGTTCACGAAGCGCCATTTGATCCCAGTAATCGCCGTGCCGTTATCCGACGTGACGTACTCGACATATGGGACGAAGCTCGCCATCTGTTCCTCGATTGTCTTGATCTTGGGCGTCTTGCCGCTTATCGTCCCGTTCGCGAACGTCATCGTGAACTCTTTTTCAGAGAGGCCGGATTCGGCCTTGCCCCACAGGTAGACGAGTTTATCGTCATCGTTCCGTGGAACGTACTGCTCTTCGGAAGCGTCGTATTTGAAGTTGAACTCCATATCCTTATTATCGATCTTTGTGCCGGTGCCACTGCTGCTAACGGCGAATTCCGACTCCGGGCCATATGTGAACGAGACGTTTTTGAGCGATATCTTGCCGTTGCCCAGATCGATGATGGCTGGGGAGTTGTTGCCGAAGCCGAGCCAGACGTTATTCGCGTACACGCCATTGGAGAACTGTGTGCCCGCGGTTCCGCTCTTGTACGTATAGTCGGCCTTTCCGCCCTTAATCGCAGCTCTGAAATTGGGCTGGAGGTGGAGAGCTGGAATGCGAAACGACCAACGTGTCCTTCCAACAAAGTTCTGATAAGACGCGCCGTCGCAAAAGTAGATGCGCACGTTCGCCCAGTTCGTATAGGGGATCGGGGTTGTGAGCGTGTATGTGCCCTCGATCTTGTCGCCATTCTGGAGCGCTTTGGATATGCGCAGCTCCTGTCTGGTGCCGTTTTCTGGATACACCCTGATCTGGTCTACGAAGGCAAGGGAGAGGGTATCGCTTTTCGTCAGAGTTGTGTTCGGGTCGCTTGGGTTGACGAACTTCCACTTCACGGCGGTGATGAAGTCGGCATCGTTCGTGACGAGTTCGATCGCGGGGATATAGCTCTGCATCTGCTGCTCCAGCGTGATCATGTTCGGTATGTTTCCGTTTACCGTTTCGCCCCCGGCTTCGATCAAAAATTCTTTTCCATACATCCCCGGGCCGTCGGCCTTATCCCAAAAATGGACGTAGTTATCCGTATGATCGTCGAGCGATTCGTAGGGCACATGCGCCTGCTCGTCCACGTTATATTTGAGGAAGAAGGTCATGTCTTTGCCTTCGATGCTCTTCGCCGAGGCCTTGTTGACGCCGTAAGAGTATGTGCCGTTTTTGATCGTCAGTTTCCCTTCGACCTGTTTATCGAGATTTTTTACATCTATATAGAAGTTGTTGAATTGTGGCGATGTTAAGGCATTGACGCTCTTCCCATCTACCACACTCGCTTCTATCTGCGATTGAACCCAAATGGTGGGCGCTGCAAAAGCTGCTCCCGTCAACAGTGAAACGACAAAAATGGACAAAACAAACACAAGAGACAAAGTGCGCTTCAACACAATGATTCCTCCTCATGTTTTTAATGTGGTGCGGTTTTGTGAAACCAATATTCGTTCTCTTTGTATCAACCTCCCATCGAGAAGCAGGAGTTCGGCTAACCAGCACAATTTGCTCGCTCAGCCGGTTAAGTTGAAAAAAGAGTGTGGCAAAAGCTTCGAAATAACTTGTGTCGATATGAACTACAAGTAAAAAAGATAAGGTCAAAATATTTTGCAAAAAATAATTTACAATTCTTTATGCTTTTTTGAATCAACTTCGAGAATAGTATGGTATCGATTTTGGTATGTCAAGCGATTTTATTTCGGGTTCTGGAATACAAAAAATCCCGCTGCTCCAAGGCAACGGGATTTTTGTATGTATCGGTGACGAAATGGTGGCGCGTGTTTTAAAACGCCGGGACGATCCCCTTGGGGACGAGTTCGGTCTCGATGAATTTTTTCATTTCAAGGGAATTGACGGCCTTGACGAGCGCCTGGATCTCCGGCTTGTCCTTGTCGGCAGCACGGACGACGAGCACGTTCGCGTACGGCGAGTCTTTGTCCTCGATCACGATGGCGTCCTTCGCCGGGATCAGTCCCGCTTCGACGGCGAAGTTCGTGTTGATCACGGATGCGACGGTGTCGTCGAGCGTGCGGGGGAGCTGGGCCGCCTCGAGCTCGACGATCTTGAGCTTCTTCGGGTTGTCGGTGATGTCGCGCGCGGTGACGAGGTCGCCCTCTTTGACCTTCACGAGACCCGCCTTCTCGAGCAGGCGAAGGGCGCGCGCGCCGTTCGTCGGGTCGTTCGGAATGGCGATCGTCGATCCCTCCTTGATCTCGTCAAGCGCCTTGATCTTCTTGGAGTAGAGGCCGAGCGGCTCGATGTGGATCTTGGCGACCCAGACGAGATCGAGTTTCTGCTCGTTCACCATGTTGTCGAGGTAGGGAATGTGCTGGAAGAAGTTGGCCGTGAGGCTGCCGTCGTTCAGCGCGATGTTCGGCGTGACGTAGTCGTTGAACTCCTTGATCTCGACCTTGTAGCCGTCCGCCTCCATCAGGCCCGCTGCGACCTTGATGATCTCCCCGTGCGGGAAGGGCGTGACGCCCACGACGATCTTCGTCTCCGCCGCGAACGCGGAGAATGCGAATGCTGCGACGAGTGCCGCCGCGATTGCGAGAATTTTTACCGTTTTCATCTCTGTGGCCTCCAATAATTTGATTTTTGTATTCGTGCCGCGAATTGTTCGCGTGAAAAAATTTCGGTGTTGCCTGCCCTCCTTTGCGAGAAGCGGATAAGAAAACAAAAAACGAGGGTCCCTTCGAATGAAAGGGACCCTCGTCCTATGAGCGAATCGATGTGCACGACGTCAGTCGGCCGCTCCAGGCGAGGATCCCGGCGACATGCACATCATCATGGTGACGAAAAATTTCTTCGTGTGCGCGCTGTATGCCATGCAGATCCTCTCCTCTCTAAAAAATGAAACGGGCCGACCCGTCCGGTACGCGAAATTCTAATCCGATCGGGGGCTTCTTGTCAATAGCGCCCTACATATACCCCTCATACGGTCTCGGCGTCAGGGCGCTGTGGACGTAGCGGATCATGGTGATGAAGTCGAAGACCGGCAGGCCGGTGTGGGCGTGGACGGCAGCGGCGTAGGGGGGCAGGTCGCTGCACTCGAGCACGATCGCCGCCACCTCGGGGTTCTCCTTCGTCATCCGGTCGACGACGCCCACGATCTCCGCCTCGACCTTCGCGGAGTCGAGCGTCCCCTTCTCCTCGAGTACTGACGAGCGGAACTCGTCCTGATCCTCCATGCCGTAGACCGCCATCGGCGTGTCCGGCGCGATGCCGACGTTGCGGAAGTGCTCGTCGGTGAGGACGGACTTGTTCGCCGTGACGACGCCGATCTTCTGTCCCGGTTTCAAGGTCTGGCGGATGAACGGCACCTGCAGCAGGCTCGACAGAAAAACCGGCACACCGACCGCCGCAGCCACCTGCGGTTGGAAGAGCGCCATGAAGCCGCACGCGCCCGTGATGGCGCGCACGCCTTCCGCCTCCAGCTCCTTCGCGCCCTGGATGAACGGCTCCAGCAGCGACGGGTCGCGTTCGTTCAGCAGGCGCTCGATCGACGAGCCCCTGACCTCCTTGTAGCGCACCGGAAAGTCGTACGTCGTCGCGTTGCCGACGTTGCCGGGAATGCACGGATAGGCCGCGTCGAGGATGAGGATCCCGATCGGCTCCCCGTCCCACGAGCGACTCTTGCTCTTGATCCTGTACACGGTCATTTCTCTCTCCCCCTCATCGTTTTTTGCTTTGTTACTTGCTGTAACCCGGTCTGATCTTGCGCAGCAGTTCGTCCAGAATCTCCAGTCCCTTGAGTGCCGAGAGTTTTGGGTGTCTGTGCGTCAGTTTGTAGAACGTCAGCGTCGGCGTGTGTCCCTCCAGATTGTACCAGACGACCTTTTTGCCCGGGGCCTCCCACGACGGCAGATTGTTTCGGATGCAGCCGGGCAACACCGCCCACTGCCCCGTGTGCTTCAGCAGCTTCGGCAGCAGGTGCGCCGAAAGGAGCTGGATCGGGCGGGCGACCGACGTGTCCCAGATATTGTCGTGCCACAGCCGGAACTCGTTCGACCACTCGATGTACAGCTCGTTCGCCGGGTCGAGTTCGTCCGGGCGAATCGAGAGCCACTCGTCCTGGGTCACCCCCTCGTCCTCGAGGCGCGCGATCATCATGATGTCGCGAAAGATCGGGGTGATGCGCACGAACCGCGACGGCTCCTGGTGCACGACGAACGCCACGTCGATCTCGCGCGACTCGATCTTCTCATACAGCATGTCCGTCGGGTCCGTCGTGATCTTCAGATGAACGGGCGGGTCGTGTTCCAGCAACTCGACAAAAAGCTGCGGCAGCAAATTGTTGCTCGCCACCTCGTTCGCCGCGATCGACAGAAAATACGCCGACTGCACATTGAACGAATCCGCGATCTCGCGCTTCGCCTCCTGCCACTTGAGTACAAGCGGCAAAAACCCTTCGCCCGCGGGCGTCAGGCGGATCGACTTCACGCCCTTCTGCCGGTCGACCAACAACATGCCGACCTCGTCCTCCAGATTTTTCAGCTCACGACTGACGGACGACGGCGTCACGTTCAACACCTCCGCCGCCTTCCCAAATGTCCGCGACATCGCAACCGCCAGAAAAACCTCGAGCATCCGATCCTGCATGTTAAAAAATAAGAGTCAAGACCGTGGGGCGCTGCCCCACACCCGGAAGGGGTCAGCGACCCCTGCCGGGTGTGGGCGGAGCCCACGGTCTTGACTCTTTTCTTTCTTAAATAAACGCCGGTTCTTCGAAGAGGTCGCCTTCTTCGAAGCGGCTCAGTCGGAAGTTGCGGATGTCGACGAACGTTTTTTCGCCGAAGAACATCTCCTTGGCGAGTCGTCCGCCGCTCGGTCCGAACTGGAGGCCGTGTCCGCTCCACCCGCAGTTGGTCCAGAGGCCTTCGACCGGCGTCCAGTCGATGATGGCCTGGTGGTCGGGGGTAACGTCGTACGGGCCGGACCACTGGTGGACGACGCGGACGCCTGCGAGCGACGGCATGCGCTTGAGGACGCTCTTGGTGACGCCCTCGAGGAACTTGGCGCTGTTGCCGGACTCCATGGTCTTGGGCTCGTCGGGGTCGTCGCGTCCGAAGAAGAAGCTGCCGTTGGGGACCTGCTTGAAGTACGCGCCGTCGTCGAGGCAGAGGGTCATCGGGCAGTTGAAGGGCTCGATCTGCTCGGTGACGAGCAGATTGTGGCGCTCCGCCGTGACAGGCAGGTCTAGGCCGACGGTCGCTGCGAGCGGGGTCGACCAGGGGCCGGCGGTGAGGAGGACGCGCGGGGCGGACCACTGTTCGCCGTTCACGACTGCGCCGGTGATTTTGCCGCCCTGTGCCGTGAGCTTCTCGACGGGGGTGTAGGTCTTGACGCGCGCGCCGAGTTTCATCGCGGCGTGCCCGTAGGCCATGGTCAGGGTCTGGGGATTGATGTGCCCGTCCTGATGGCAGAACGCCGCGCCGATCATGCCGTCGACGTTCATGTAGGGCCAGCGGCGCTTGATCTCCTGGGGGGTGAGCATCTCGGACGGGATGTCGAGGCTCTGCTGGACGGCGACGTTCTTGCCGAGCTGCGTGAGGCTCGCGTCCGTGTAGGCGACCCAGAGGTAGCCCCACTGGGTGAATTCGAGGCTGAACTCGCCGCCGAGGTCGGCTTCAAGCGTGGGGAAGCACTCGAGGTTGTACTTGGCGAGGCGGCAGTTGACCTCCGTGCCGAAATGTTGGCGCAGGCCCGCCGCCGAGCGGCCCGAGCCGCCGGACGAGAGGTATTCCTTCTCGAACAGGACGACGTCGACGCCGGCCTTGGCGAGGTAGTACGCCGCTGCGGCCCCGTGTACGCCGCCTCCTACGATGATGGCGTCGGCAGTTTTCTTCTCGCTCATTTCTGGGGCACCTCCTTGCCGTATGCGCAAAGGCCGAGTTTGATCGGTTTCACCGGAGGACGGGTCGTCCCCGGGTGCAGTTCGGCGATCGGTTTGCCCGTGGCGATGGAGAGTTCGCGCAGGATGATGTCCTTGCACCCGCGTCCCTGACACGGTCCCATGCCGACGCGCAGAATGCGCTTCAGCTCGTCGAAGTGCGTGTAGCCTTTGGCGATCCACTCGCGGATCTCGTCCAGGGTGATCTCTTCGCAGCGGCACACAACCACTTTTTGCTTGTCGCTCATAGCACTGTCACCTTCACTTCGTTCGATTTTTGTGCTGCGTGTTTTTCTTGGGTGTGTATAGTATATCCGAGTTTCGCTAATTTGAAATATAGCAATTTAACCAATCAAATATGTATTTTTCGCATATTTATTGGGTTGGCATGAAACAACCGCACGAGCGCGTCTGCCCGTGCGGTTGTTCTTGACTCGATATGCGATTTTTTTCGAATCGGTCGCCCTGCTATTCGAGCTTGATCGAGTCGAGCAGGACGATGCTGTCGAAGTCCTCATCGTCGCCCCGGACGATGCGGAAGCGGAGCGTGACATAGTCATCCTTCATCTCCTCCGGGATGTCGAAGGAGAAATATTTCCATCCCTGGCGCATTACGGTTTCCGTTTTGCCGGGTTCATCTGGATCCTCGAGTTCGATCTTCTCCCAGCCTGCCGTGCCGATATCCTCGGAGAGGATCACGGTCTCCTTGCCCTCGGCGCCCGTGATCGTCACCCGGAATTCGTCGCTCACGGCTCCCGCTGCGGGGTTTTCCGGGCGGTCCGAGACGAAGTCGTAGTGGAACGAGATGCGTTTCGCCTCCGGCTGAAGCGCGAACCGCTGGGAAATTTCCCCGTACGTCGCCGATGCGTCGTCGAAGTCGGGCGTCGCCAACAGGCACATGAAGTCTCCCTCGAAAGGATCGATCCCAAAGAGGGTGGGCAGGGCCATTGCCTCGCCCTCGACGTCCCAATACCGCATCTTCTCGGAGAAGTCGCCGTTCTGCACGGTTCTCGGAATCAGGTAGAAGTCGTCGATGCCCTCCTTCAAGCGGTAGGCATAACTTGCGCCCTGACCATCATCCGGCCCATGCTCGGCGATGGTCTTCTCGAACGACTCTTTGAAAGAGTATCCCGCCAGCATGTTCTCCGTGAGCGTCAAGGAGCAATAGTAGCAATAGGTGACCAAGACCGACTCCGTGTAACCGGCAACTCCCTGGAATCCAGCCTCCAGGAAGGCCTCCGCGAGCTCTTCCTGCATGAGGCCCTGACAGATCCCGAGGTTGATGAACCCGTCGCCCGTGTTCGGTTTGTTGTAACGGGAGATAAACTTGGGCGCTATGAGCAGGCTGTCTTCATCATAAAACTGCATAACAGCGCCGGTCGCGAGATCGGCGCTGATCGTTTCGTATAGCTCCGACAGCGGCTTCGAGATGCAGATGGTGGGCACTCCGTTGTAAAGCGTGCCGTGCGAGGAGAGCAGGACGAAGCCATACTCCGAGATGTTTTTGAAGTGCTCCGGCGAGACATCCTTGTTCATGACCGGCGGTTTGACATCCAGCGAGAGCGCCTGCCCTACCTCTTGGACGAGCTTGTAGGCACCCTCCACCTCGTCGTAGGGGTAAAAATCGTTGTAGTACGGCGAGAGGCAGAGCGTCGTCGGAGCGCCGATGGCAGCCATCGGCGACGCGGATCTGTGCTTGTGCTCGGACGCGGTCGACGGTTCCATCTTTCGCGATTTCGGGTCGCCAACGATGACCGTCGCGCCGGACGCGAATTTGACGACGATGAGGTTGCCTTCCTGTGTGAGGTTCGCTTCGACGACGTCGTCGAGGCTTCGGATCGCGGAGAGGATCAGGCTCCTGTGGTTATCGAACTCCTCCCTGGTGAGATTGCCGCTGTAGTTCGGGATCGTCGCCGCCAGAAGGTCGCTCAGGCTCTTTGTCGAGTCGGTGTACGCGCTTGCCTCGACGCGCTTGACGATTTCGAGTTCGACCATCGAGCTTCCTCTTGCCCCGTCGCGGTCAAGAAACGCGCGATAGTAGTGCGACCCGACGCCCATCTCCGGCGAATCGATGTCGATCCGATACGAGAAGATTCCGTCCTGCGCGCGCCTGTCGCCGGTACCCGTCTTGCCGTCGTCCTTCATGTCGCCGACGTATTTGAGGGCGCGGCCCTCGCCGTCGGTTTCGTAGAGGAAGACCGCGTTCGATTTTTCCGACGGGGCCACCATGACGCGGACGCCGACCTTGCGGTTCTCGTCGGAGAAGAAGAGGTCCTCGTCGAAGTCGAGGTCGCCCAGGAACGCCGCGTCGACGACCATCGTGCGTGCGGGCGCGTCGTTGCTGCTTCCGTTGCACCCGGCGGAAAGGAACAGCGCGATCAGGATCATGATGAGGACATGGTGCTTGCGGATTTTTCTCATTCAAAAACCTCCTCCTGCAATCTTGAAGGGTTTGATCGAAACGGCCCCTCGCGTGCAATTATAACGCAACTTGCGCGTCGATCGAGGTTATGTTATGGAATTACCTCGAAGTCCCGTGTTTTGTCGTTTTCCCTCGTATACACCCACGCAGACAAGAGCGACGTCAGCGGGATCGTGCAGAGCAGGCCGATGCTGCCGACCAGCGTCTGGAGCGTCTCGACCACGATGATCTCGCGGTTCAGCATGTCGACGAGCGACGAGCTGTGGACGAGCAGCAGCAGGACGAGCGAGAGGGAGCTGCCGATGTAGGCGAGGACGAGCGTGTTCGCCATCGTCCCCATGATGTCCCGCCCGATGTTCATGCCCGACCGGAAGAGCGCCGCGAACGTCGGACGCCGCATGACGTCGCGCACCTCGGCGAGCGCCGACGCGATGGAAACCGAGACGTCGAGCGTCGCGCCGAGCGCCCCGATGATGATGGAGGAAAAAATAATTCCGTGCAGGCTGATCGGCGCGTCCGGGTTGACGTACAGCAGGTAGACGGACTGCTCGTCGACGAGGCCGGTGAGCTTGAGAAAGACGTCCGAGACGAGCACGAGCAGGCCGGAGACGCAGACGCCGCCGAAGCAGCCGCAGGCGGCGGCGAGGCTCTTGCGGTTCGCGCCGTTAACCAGCAGCAGCGTCATGACGATGATGTAGAGGCAGATGACGGGGCTTGTGACGTACATGTTGAAGCCGGAGAGGACGGACGGGACGAAGACGGCGAAGATCGCAAGGCAGGTGAAGCCGAGCGAGACGACGGTGTGAAATCCCTTGCGCCGCCCGAAGAAGATCAGCGCCGCGACGAAGAGCGCGCCGAGCCACGCCAGCACGTTCGTGCGGACGAACTCCTGCAACACCCAGCGCTCCTCGCTCTCCGAATCGGCTTCCTCGATCTCGTAGAGCAGGACCTCGTCCCCGGGCGCGACGCGGCGGATCTCCGTCGGCGTGAACGAGTCGGCGGTCTGCATGCCCGTCACGCGCTCACCCTTGCGCGGACCGCTTCGCAGCGTCGCGGCGAACGTGACGCGCAGCGTCTCCTCCGGGGTCTGGGCGTAGGGGTCGATCTCGGCCTCGTAGGCGGAGAGGATCTCCGTCACGCGCGCGCGGACCGCCCCCGCCCCGCCGTCGGAGAAGAGCGCGAGGTCTTTCGTTGCAACTTTATGGCCGATTGCGAGAAAGAGAATCGAGAATATAATGGTGCACAGGTAGACGGCGGCGTTCACTTGTTTCGACATTTTCGACATTTTCGACAAGGACATGACGCTGAACCTCCGAAGAATTGGGGTCGTGCAAACGATGAAAAAATTTGCTCCGTTTTTTTGGATAACGTGCATCATTATAACGCTCATGACGCTTTCGGCGTCGCGGGTATGTGCCGCCGAGCCGACGCTCCCGGATTTTTTGCGCTGGGGGATGGACAAGGACGCCTGCGAGCGCGCGTTTCTCGAAAACGGGTTCGAGCGCGCGCAGGCGATTCTGCCCGAGCTGTCGGGCGACCGGACGATCCGCAACTTCGCCCTCGTGCGTGGCGTGCGCGAGTTCGCGTATGCGCGGAAAAATAAAAATTTTACGGAGACGGTTTCGATCCGCCTCTTTCACGACGAGCTCTTCCGCGTGCTGATCGACTACGCGGACTTCAAGACGGGTTTCCGAGACGACGTGGTGCGCGAGGTCACGAAAAAAATGTCCAGCGCCCCGCGCCGCATGCACGGCGCGAACTCGGGCATGGACATTTACATGTGGATCGACGGCGACGCCGAGGCGACGTTCACCCATCGCGAGCTGCCGGGGATCGACCTCCATTTTTCCCAGGTGGACTGGTGTCACGGACCGACCGTCGCGGAGCTGAAACGGATCGGCTTGCAGTAGAGCGTTACCAAATTGCCTGTCCATCGTAGCAACGGTAACATTGATTAAGAACTGGAATCATTCCCCCGCAGGCGGATCGCGCTCCAGAGCGTGAAGGCGTCGCGGAAGCGCCAGGGGTCGAGCCCGGTCAGTTCCCGGATTTTTTTCAGGCGGTACTGAAGGGTGTTGCGATGGACCGAGAGGGCGTGCGCGACGCTCGACGGCTGGAACGGCGACCCGCACCACGCGACGAACGTCTGGACGAGCTCGTCGTCGCGGTCCGTCGCGGACAGGGCGGCCAGCACATTGTGGACATACGCCGTCCGCGCGCCCGACGGGAGCGTGTGCAGCAGGATTTCCAGGCGCAGTTCGTCCGCGAAAAAAATTTTTTTCTCTCTTTCTCCATTATTTTCCGGAATGCCGACGATGAGCGCGTCCCGCGCGGACGCGGCGGATTTTCCCAGGGCGACGAGGTTGGAGGCGGGCGGGCCGACGCCCGCCCGCGCCGCGCAGCCGATGTCGTCCAGCGCGTCGATCAGCCGCTCGCAGGACGAGCGGATGCCCGCCTCGTCCCGATCCGTCAGGAACGCGACGATCTCGGAAGGGTGGAGACGGGCGACCAGGGCGTCGTTTTCGAGGACGGCCTGCATGCGGCGCAGCCGATCGCCGGTCGAGCTCGTCCCGGGCGGGCAGTCCGTTTCGAGGACGACCGCGACGCGCCATCTGTGCGGGGCATAGCCGAGCGACGTCGCGCGGATCGCCATCGCGTCCGCGTCCTCCTGCGAGGTCGTGTGGTGAACGATGCCGGACGCGAGGTCGTTTACCGCCTGCTCCCGCCGCAGGTTCATCTCCATGAGCGCCTGCTCCTGCAACAGGATCTCGGCCTGTTTCTGTACGAGGAGGCCATATCGCTGCACGCGCGCGGGCGGGCCCGCGATGGAGATCGTGCCGACTGCAGCCGCTTGCGCGCCGGGGATGACGATCGGGACGGTGTAGCCGGGTTTGACGCCGTCGAGAGATGCTGCCTCCTCGCGCGTGGTGTCCGACGGTTTGCCGGATTTGAGCACGGCGAGCGACGGTGCGTGCAGTCGCCCGACGCGCGCCGTCCGGTTCGAGCCGATGATCGTGCCCTCCGCGTCCGTGACGAGCACGTCGTAGCCGATGACCTCGTGCGCGCTCTCCGCGATTTTCTGCGCGATTTTTTTGTTCATGTGGCACCCCTCCTGTGCGTTCGACTAAAAAACGAAGCGATTGCCGTCACTTTATTATATTTTCGCATAATGCGCAATCGCGCGACACCTCTTATCCTTACCATATAGAAGTATAGACGCGGGCCGAATTTGCGGCGCGCAGATCAGGGGGGATCGACATGAGGCTGGAACTTCGCAAGGTGCGGATTCGCGACGTCCGCTGGGGCGACGTGACGAAGGTCGAGGGAGGGACGCTCTTCATCGACAAAAAAGAGGCGATCGCCGTCGTCGCAGAGGAAACGCGGTTCGCGCACGTGGACCTCGAACTCGCGCGGCCCGGCGAGAGCGTGCGGATCATCCCGGTCAAGGACGCGATCGAGCCGCGCGTCAAGATCGGGGACGACGGCGCGCCGACGGGATACTTCCCCGGCTTCTGCGCACCGATGGACCGGGCGGGGGAGGGATGCACGCTCGTGCTGGACGGTGCCGCCGTCGTCACGTGCGGCCCGATCGTGGCGTTTCAGGAGGGCTTCATCGACATGCAGGGGCCGGGCGCGGTCTACACGCCCTTTTCGGCGACGCAGAACGTGATCCTCATCGTCGAGCCAATCGACGGCCTCGACCCGCATGCGTACGAGCGCATCCTGCGCGAGGCGGGGCTGAAGCTCGCGGTCCACATCGCGGCAAGGTGCGCGGAGAACGGCGTTCCCGAGGCGGACGAGCTCACGGTCTACGAGAAGGGGACGGCGCACGAGGAGGGGAAAAAATTCCCCGACCTGCCGAAGGTCGTCTACGTCTGCATGAACATCACGCAGGGCCTGCTGCACGACACGTACCTGTACGGATCGGACATTCGCCCCGCGCTGCCGACGCTCGTCCATCCCAACGAGGTGCTGGACGGCGCGATGGTCTCCGGCAACTGCGTCTCGGCGTGCGACAAGAACACGACGTGGCACCACGTGCACAACCCCATCGTCGCCTCGCTCTACGCGCGGCACGGCACGGAGATCAACTTTCTGGGCGTCATCCCGACGCAGGAGAGCACGATCATGGACGGCAAACTGCGCGCGGCGCGCATGAATCTGTCGATCGCGCTCGAACTCGGCGCGCAGGGGGCCATCATCTCCGAGGAGGGGTACGGCAACCCGGACTCGGATCTCTGCCTCAACGCGAAATATTTCGAGCAGGCGGGCATCCGGACCGTCGTCGTCTCCGACGAGGCGGCGGGCACGGACGGCGCGAGCCAGGGCCTCGCCGACACGACGCCCGAGATGATCGCGTTCGTCTCGACCGGCAACGTCAACGAGATGCTGGAGGTGCCTGCGATGGCGCGGGTGATCGGGTGCCCGGAGGCGATCGCGAACCTGTCGGGCGGGTCGGACGAGAGCCTGCGCCCCGACGGCTCGATGTTCGTCGAGATGCAGTCGATCACCGCCTCGACGACGGAGATCGGCTACAGCCGCGTCGGCTGCGAGTGGGTATAGGAGGTGTCCGCCATGAGTGAAAGCAACGAGAAAAAAATTCGCGTCGTGCACTACATCAATCAGTTTTTCGCCGGCATCGGCGGCGAGGAGAAGGCGGACTGCGAGCCGCTCTCCAAACAGGAGGCCATGGGCCCGGGGATGGCCTTGAAGGCGAAACTCGCGCCCGAGGCCGAGGTCGTCGGCACTGTGATCTGCGGCGACGGTTATTATGGAGAACACACAAATGATGCCAGAGAGCGTTGTCTTTCGTTGATCAAAGCATTCGAGCCGGACGTCGTCGTGGCGGGCCCGGCGTTCGCGGCGGGCCGATATGGCTTTGCCTGCGGCGACATCGCCTCAAGCGTCACGGAGCGGCTGGGCGTGCCCGCGCTCACCGCGATGTACGAGGAGAATCCGGGCGTCGCGCTGTACGCCAAAAAAACGTACATCCTCCCCTGCGGCGACAACGCGCGCGGCGTTGCCGAAGCGGCGGGCCGCATGGCGGCGTTCGCGAAAAAACTCGTCGCGGGCGAGGTGAAGGGGCCCGCCCGCGTCGAGGGGTACTTCCCGCGCGGCGTACGAAAAAATTTCGTCCACGAGCAGCCGGGCGGCGAGCGCGCGGTCGAGATGCTGCTTTCGCGTCTGCGCGGCGAGGCGTTCCGCACGGAGTACGAGATGCCGGTCTTCAACAAAATTCCGCCAGCGCCCGCGCTGAAGGATCTGAAAAACGCGACGATCGCACTCGTCTGCTCCGGCGGCATCGTGCCGATGGGCAACCCGGACCGCATCCGCGTTTCGAGTGCCGAGAGCTTCGGCATCTACGACATTTCGGGCGTCAGCGACCTCACGCCGGACAAGTACGAGTCGATCCACGGCGGTTACGAGCGCGCGTTTGCCAACCGCGATCCGGACGTCATCCTGCCGCTCGACGTCATGCGGGCGTTCGAGAAGCAGGGCGTGTTCGGAAAACTGCACGACAAATTCTACTCGACGACCGGCACGGGCACGGCGGTCTCGTTCGCCGAACAGTTCGGACGGGAGATCGGGGAGGAGCTGAAACAGTCCGGCGTCGACGCCGTGATCCTGACCTCCACCTGAGGATCCTGCACGCGATGCGGTGCATCGATGGGCAGAGAGATCGAACGCGTGGCAGGCATCCCGGTCGTGCAGATCGCGACCATCATCCCGATCATGCTCACGGTCGGCGCGAACCGGATCGTCCCCGGCATCGCGATCCCGCACCCGACGGGCGACCCCGACCTGGGGCCCGAGCGGGACCGCGCGGTGCGCGAGGAACTCGTGATGCGCTCGCTAGGCGCGCTCGCGACGGACGTCGCCGAGCAGACGGTCTTCGAGAAATAGGCGCGCGGCATGCCCCCTGAAAACCTCGTCGTCCTGACGAACAACCGCCGGGTCGCGGAGAAATGCGAGCGGGAGGAGGGCGCGCCAAGCGTCGTCCTTGTCGACGGCGATCCGCTCGACGTCCTGGCGCGCGCGCTCGTTCTGTTACAGGAGCATCACCGGCTGATCTCGGCACCGTTGCCGCCGAACATTCCCATCATGCGCGCACCCTTCCGCTCGCTGCTGCTGGAGACGAGCGCGGCGAAGTATGACGTCGCGGGGATCGAGGCAATCGAACGCGCGCGCAAGACGATGGCCAAACAGCGCGCCATCGCCGCGACCGAGGCCGGTGGCGAGAAGGACGACGACTTCGCGCGGATCGACGAGACGTACCTCGAACGCGCGATGCGGGACTATGCGCTGATCGCCGAATCCTCGAAATAACCGGGCGCAATCTGGAACGAAAAAGGCCAGGGGCGACGCGTGCTGTACGGCGCGTCGCCCCTGGCTTTTTTCGTTCGCTCAAATTTTGTTCAGATTCCCCGGTGATCGCGGACGAAACGCGCAAATCCCTCGAAGGTGTAGTCCTGCTTTCTGTCCATATCGGGCTCCATTTTTCTGTAAAAACAGACGGGGATCGAGTCTTCGTCGAGATTTTTGGCGACGCACGGGGTGCAGCCCCGGTCGTGGTTGACGGGGTGGCACGGGCATTCGTGGTCGACGCAGGTGCAGAAAGAGACGTTGGACATTGATAAAACCTCCTGATGGATGGAATTTTTTATTGTGGGGTCAAGGGGAGTGTGTCCCCTTGCGGGGTTTGGGGCGGAGCCCCAAGGTTTTCAAACATCCGCTTGTGTCGCGCGTTTTTTGAACGCCACGTCGAGGAGGCGGAGGGTGCGGTCGATGTCGATCGGCTTGCCGATGTGGTCGTTCATCCCGGCGTCGAGCGCGCCGTCGACGTCCTCCTTCATGACGTTCGCGGTCATCGCGATGATCGCGATGTTCGCCGCGTCCCTCCGGTTCAGGGCGCGAATTTTTTTCGTGGCCTCGAAACCGTCCATGACCGGCATCCGCATGTCCATGAGGATGAGGTCGTAGTAGCCTTCCGGCGAGCGCTCGAACGCCTCCACCGCCTGCTTTCCGTCCTCGGCGTGCTCGATGGCGAGCCCGGTCGGCGCGAGCAGCTCCGCGATGATCTCGCGGTTGATCTCGATGTCGTCTACGACCAGGGCGCGCTTGCCCGAAAAATCGAACGACGCGGCGTCGCCGCCCCTGGTCTCCGGCAATGCGGTGTCCGCGTCCTCGTCGGGCACGTCGTGCTTCTTCCATGCAGCCGTCTGGATGGTGAACGAAAACGTGCTCCCCTTGCCCGGTTCGGTTTCGAGCGAAAATTTTCCGCCCATCATCTCCACGATGCTCTTCGAGATCGCAAGTCCCAGCCCCGTGCCGCCGTATTTTCTGCTGATGCCGGACTCCGCCTGCTCGAACGGCTGGAAGATCCGCGCCGCCTGACGCTTGTCGATGCCGATGCCGTAGTCGCGCACGGAGAAGCGGAACTTGCACAGCTTGCAAAAATCGTCGTCGGGGTCCGCCTCGCCATCGGGCAATTCCTCCACGCACAGATCGACCTGCGCGCCGGGCTCCGAAAATTTGACGGCGTTCGACAGCAGATTCAGCAGGACCTGGTTCAACCGGAGCGAGTCGGAGCGGATGACGTCGTGGACGAGGTTTCGGACGCGCAGATTGACGGAGACGTCTTTCTCTCTGGCGCGCGGCTGGACGACCCCGACGACGAAGTCGACGCTGGCGGAGAGCGAAAAATCCTCCGCCTCGAGGACGAGTTTTCCCGCCTCGATCTTCGAGATGTCCAGAATGTCGTTGATGATGCCGAGCAGGTGTTTGGACGAGCTCTCGACTTTGGCAAGGCAGTTTTTGATCTTGCCGATGTCGTCCGAGCCGCTCGCGATCTCCGACAGGCCGATGATGGCGTTCATCGGGGTGCGGATTTCGTGGCTCATGCGCGACAGGAACTCGCTCTTCGCCCTGCTCGCCGTCTCGGCGTCGTTTCGCGCGCGGACGAGCGGTGTGATGTCCGAGATCAGCATCATGATCGGGGCGCTCTCGTGTATCTCCACGAGCGAAATGGTGTAGTTGCGCATCTCGCCCTTCGTCGTGTGCAGGCTGATCTCCTTGGAGAGGCGCTTTTCCCCGCTCGCGGCGTCGGGATCGCTTTCCCTCGCCCCGGCCGAATCTTTCGGCGAGGAGAGCTTCGCGAGGAAGCCGACCGTCATGGCGTTCAGCCCGTGCAGCTCGATGAACGCCTTCATCGCGCGGTTTCCGTAGAGCATTTTCTGCTTGGGGGCGAAGAACGCAATCCCCTCTGGGATGGCGTCGAAGTGCCGGGACATGACGTCGAGCGTCTCGTTCACGCCCGAGATGATGCTGCGGAACGTCCCCTCGTACGCGCCCGCGTCGGCCCGCTCGTCGAGCTGTCCCGCGCGCGCCGCGTCGAGGATGTCCTCGATGTCTCCGATCACCCGTGAAATGCTCCCGGAGACGGATTCGAAGGCCCTGCCGAGACGCGCGATCTCGTCGTTTCGCTTGCTCAGGGACTCCGGCAGTTGCAGGTCCAGATTGCCGCCCGACAGTCGGCGCGCGCCGTCGATGACGTGCTTCATGGGCGTGCCGAGAAGGCGCTTGACGATGAGATAGTAGGCGAGGGAGAAAAAGGCGAAGGCAACCCCGAGCATCACGCCGAGGGCGCGCCGGGATTGCGCCGCGTGCTCGCGGAGCGGGGCGGCGTCCATGTCGGTTCCGATGAACGCGACGACGTCGCCGAGCGAATTGAAAATGGGCGCGTACGCATAGTAGAGCTCGCCGTACGAGCCCTCGTAGAAGACGGCCTCCTCGAACGGCTCGCCCGTCGCCAGGACCTCCGCGGCGCCGGGGAATTCGTCCTTCGTCTCGGTGCGCCCCAATGCGTATTCCCGGTCCGGTCCGGGCACGGAATGGGCCGCGTCGTAGATGTACGTGTACGTGCCCGGGTCTCCCAGATCCGCCAGGATGTAGAAGTAGACGGCGTCCGTGTGCTCTTTGTACTCGTCCAGCTTCGCCGCGAAATTTTCGTATGCCTCGTCCACGACGAGCGTCTGCGCGAAGCGCTCCACGAGGTTGCCGTCGATGACGAGCCCCGCCTGCGCGTTGATCGCGAGGCAGAGTCGGTTGTTGTAGCGATGGAACGCCTCTTTGTTCATGCGGTAGCTGACGTACGTCATGGCGGAACCCATGAGGAGGAAAATGGCGCACGTAACGGCCACAACGCAGACGAACACGCTGTTTACCCCGATGTTTGCCGCGGCGGGCGAACGCGTCTTGTCGGTGGAGCCGTTTCCATTCATCGCATGATGATCCTTTGTTCGTTTTTTTGGATTTCGATATCTTTTGCACGCTGATGCCTGCATGGTACGAAGAAACGTTTTGCTTGTCAAGAAAGGGATGGCGGTATTGTTTCAAAGCAGGTGCTCTTTTCGTCACGAAAAAAACCCGCAACAATACGATGGCGAATTGCGGTAAAAAATGTACGATGGTTACGCAGCGAACAAAAAATGCGAGGAGGGATACCCATGTACGACCTGAGAAATCTCATTTCCCCCGGAAAGAGCGCCCGCGTCACGCACGTCGTCGTCGAGTCGGATGCCGCGACGAGTTTCTCGCCGCAGCTGAGCGAGCTCATGTCGACCCCCGCCGTCATCTCCCTTGCCATTGAGGCCGCCGCCTTCGCCGTCGACGAATACCTGCCGGAAGGATACGTCAGCATCGGACGCGCCATCACATTCGAACACACGGCCTCGACCCGGGTCGGCATGAAGGTCTTCGTGGACGCGGTCGTCTCCGAAGTACACGAGCAGCACATCCTCCTGGACATCAAAGTCTCCGACGAAATCGGCGAAATCGGTTTCGGCACCCACCGACGCACGATCGTCGTCAAGGACTACCTCGACGCACGCTCCAAACGCCGCGCCGCCATGCAAATGAACAGCAGGCCCATGTAGCGCAGGACCGGGGGACTCCGTCCCACACCCTGCAAGGGGCGTGCCGCCCCTTGACCCGTCATTGAAAAATCAAAAGACAGAGGCCGAAATTATCTCCGCCGCTCAGAGCGGCGGAGAAAATTTCGGCCTTGTACTTGGCTTTTCGAATGAGGGTCAAGGGAGCGCCGCTCCCTTGCGGGGTTTGGGGCAGAGCCCCAAGGTCTTCCCCTAACGCAGGCGTTTCATCGCGAGTGCGGACGGGCAGATGGAGAGGCCGCCGAGTGAGGTGCAGCGCAGTTCGCTCGGCAGCATTTTGCCGACCTCGAAGACGGCGTCGACGGTCTCGTCGAGGGGGATGTCGTTCTCGTAGCCGCCGATGATCAGGTCGGCGTTGACGAACGCGCCCGCCGCCGCGGAGGCGTTTCGGGTGTGACAGGGGATCTCCACGATGCCCTGGATCGGGTCGCAGACGGAGCCCATCGTGTTCTGGAAGGCGATTGCGGCGGCGTCGAGCGTTTGGGCGACGGTGCCGCCGGAGGCTTCGACACAGGCGGCACTCGCCATTGCGCCGCCCGCCCCGATCTCGACCTGACAACCCGCCACCTCGGCCGCGAAGGTTGCGCGCGTGTCGAGAATGATGCCGATCGCGCCTGCGGCCCAGAGGGCCATGCAGACTTTTTCCTCGGACAGGTCGAGTTCTTCTTCCAGCGTGATGACGGTTCCGGGCAGCGCGCCGGCGGATCCGCCCGTGGGGGCGGCGCAGACGACGTCCATCGCGCCGTTCGCGTGCATCACCGCCATGGCGCGGATTGCCGCGCGGGTGTGGAGGCCGAAGAAGGGGAGGGTGCCTTTGCGGCCGGACTCCATGATTTTTTGTGCGGTCGGGTGCAGCAGCTGCATCGGCATCGCCAGTTTGCCCGCGATCGCGCGCTCGCAGGCGGATTTCATCACGTTGTAGCGCCGCCGCATTTCGCGCATCGCGTCCTCACGACTCAGGCCGAGCAGCGCGCATTCGTACGCCAGCGCGGCCTCGCCGACGGAAATGTTTCGCGACGTCGCGTAGTCCGCCAGCTCTGCCGCGCTTCGGAAGAGCGGTTCGCCTGCGATCGGGAAGAAGACGGGGCGCACCACCGTCGCTGTGTAACCGTCCCGGCGCAATGCGTCGAGGCGCTCGTCGGCGGGTTTTGCGGCGTTCTGCACGATGACAAGCGTCTCTCCGTTCTTCGTCGAGACGGAGACATCGCCATATTGCGGGCGTGCCGCCCGTTCGATTTCCGGTGCGCCGGGCCGGGGACGGAGCAGCGTCACCCAGGCGTCCCCGCGCAGGGAGACGCCGTGTCCGTCGATGGAGGTGACGAGCACCGATCCGCCGCCGATCGACTTGGCGATCACGCGGGTTTTGCGTCCGTCATCGGCTTCCAGCTCGATCGCGACCCAGTTCGGGTGGTCCGCGCCGGGAAAATCGCCGTTGCCGAACGAGATTTCTGCGCCGGATTTCGCCGCGAGCGAGAGCGCGTCGTGAAACGCGTCGTCCAGCAAGTCCCAGTCCATCAGCCCCGCCACGAACGCCTTGTCGGCCCCCTGCTCGGCGTAGACTTTTCCATAGGAACCGCCGTTGTCGAACGAGATGCGGACTTTTTTCGGGGTCACCCCGAGGATGTCCCGGGCGAGCTTCCCGATGTGGTAGGAGGCCGCGGTGTGCGAACTGGACGGTCCCCGCATCACCGGGCCCAGCACGTTGTTGAATACGCTTACGATCTTCATCTCGGCACCTCGCCTTCGAAACGTTTGAATGGATTGCCCAACGTGTCGATTATAAACCGAGATTGCGAAAACGGGTTTGAAGGGCACAAAAAAACGGCAGGACCTCCGCGAAAAGGTCCTGCCGTTGTGGTGCGGTTGGGTTCAAGTGATATGGTATGCGCGGTTAAGAAAACAAGGATCGTGTTGATTGATTGTAATTTTATATCGTTTCGAGTCGTTCGAGCACAATTTTTTTGACTTCACCGTGATACGCGCGAGCTTTTTGTAGATCTTCCGCAGCAATTTCTGTCGTGATTTTTTTTGTAGGGCTATACTGCGCGATGTTTCTGTGCGTCTCAAGACGCCCGAGGGTTTTGGCGAGTTCGGCGGTGATGTTTTTTACGTCACGCACAAAAAACTCATAGAGCCTGTGGTTTACCCCTTCGTGTGTCCTTGGCACTTCCAAACCGTGCGAGACGAAAAGGGCGATTGTCAGATAATATGCCGCCTCGTAGGAGCAACGAGCGGATAAACCCGGCCTTCGTTCGAGCAAAAACGCCGCGTCAAGCAGGGCCTCGTCTGATTTTTCAAGGTAGGAGCTAGTGAGAAACAACCGCTCGTCTCGGTTCAGAGGCATATTTCACGATCCCTTCCTCGTCTATTTTATGGAATATCAAATCTCTCAGCGGCGATTCATATTCAGCCCTCGTTGCGACAAATGGAGAGAGAATCGTTCGGCGTCCGGAGATTTCAACATCGACATCGAAGGCAAGATCGGCGATCCTGTCTGCCTCGTGTCTTTCCTGAAGCGGCGAGTCGAATTCCTTGTCTATAACGACAAGAACATCGATGTCGGAATCGTCCCGATCGTTGCCATGAGCGACAGAGCCGAACAGAACAACCAGCATGAGCTGTTCGTTTTCCATTCGCTCCAACCGTTCGATGAAGTTGTCAACGGCTCTTTCTTTTAGGTCTCTCATCGCAGGACTGCACATAAAAATCACCTCCATTCACCGGAAAACCCGGCGACAGCGCATGTGGGACGGTTCGGTTTTCATCGCGGGTCTATGCCCGCGGGCGTGACCCGAAATTGCGTCCGATTGTCGGGGCCGTTACCGACGGCGTTTACGCAGCGCAGCCAGCGCAAAAATCGCCATCGCGCCCGCGCCC